>NZ_JBHUMM010000043.1:0-484047 GCF_042685085.1 Marinicrinis sediminis | reverse complement strand
TTGCATCCAGTGCAGACGATTGATCACCGCCCGGTGCTCGATCATCGTTCCCTTCGGCTTTCCGGTGGAACCGGAGGTGTAGATCATATAAGCCAGCTTGTCCGGTGCGGTGCTTCGAGACAGATTTGATTCGTCCAGCTCACGCCACGGTGCATCGTCATCCAGATCGATGATCATTCGTTCGGAAGCATCGATCTGCGAAGGGATGTCGGTCTGGCAACCGCGAAGCACCAGACTTGCTCCGCTGTCCTCCAGCATGTAGGCGATCCGATCTTCCGGAAAGTCCGGTGAAATCGGGACATAGGCGCCTCCGGCTTTGAGAACGGCGAAAATGCCGATCATCATATCCAGTTTGCGTGGACTTAGAATGGCGACCCAGCTGTCTGGCTCCACGCCGTGTTGCTGCAAGTAACGGGCCAGTCGGTTCGAACGGGCATTCAGCTCTGCATACGTCAGGCTCTCATGACCAAAGCTGATCGCCTGGCGCTGCGGGTGACGGGCGACCTGTTCCTCGAACCGCTCGTGCAGCAGATGTTGATCCGGGAACGGCGCTTCCGTCCGGTTCCAGCTCTCCATCATGTGCTGCTGTTCTTCAGGTCTCAGCAATTGCAGGTCGGTTACCTTTTGTTCCGGTGAAGCCGCCGCGATTTGTTCCAAGAGCCAGCAGTAGGCATCCGCCATCCGCTGAATCGTGCTTTCGTGGAACAGCTGCGTATTATACTCCCAGATGCCATCCAGCGTCCCCTTCTGTCCCGGGAACAAATCCAGTTTCAAATCAAGCTTGGCAGCTCGATTATGTACATATTGATGAGTAAACTGTCTGCCTTTTGCCTCGAACTGATGCACCTGCTCCATCTGATTATGGTAAATCAGCATCGTGTCGAACAAAGGATTGCGGGAACGGTCTGCCCGATAGGCGATATCATCCAGCATTTGCTCAAGTGGATAGGATTGGTGATCCATGATCGCAATCAGTTGCTCTTGCAGCTGTCTGGTCCATTCCACTAGCGTGAAATCATCCGATACATCGGCTTTTAAAGGCAGAAATGCATTGAACATGCCCAGCATCGTTTCCGTATCCAGCGAAGTTCTGCCGGATGTGAGCAAGCCGGTGACGAACTGTTTTTGTCCACTAAAGCGAGACAACAGCATCACAAATGCGGCATAGTACAAGCTGCTTTCATTGCATGCCAGTTTTTTGGCTGCCTGTTGCAGCTTCTGTTTCAATTCATCTGACACAGGCTGGGTCCATGTTGCCCCCTTGTAGGTTCGCTGCTCTGGACGTGTCTTGTCATATGGCAGCTGAAGCAGTGGCAGTTCTCCCTGCAGCTCCTGCTTCCAGAAGTTGCGCGATGCATCCTGTTCCTCGGATTGCGCGGATCGGGTTTGTTCCAGCCATTTAGCATAGTCACCAAAGTGAATCTCGGACGTTTCCACCTGCTCATCATTCAAACATTTCTGAAAATCCTGAATAAGCAGATTCATGGATATGCCATCCAGCATGAGATGATGCGCATCCAGTAGCAGAGTGTGTTGATCGTTCGAGTGCGAGAGCAATCGTGCGCGGAACAACGGTGCATTCGCCAGGTCAAACGGCCTCAGAAAGGATTGCCACTGCTCATCCAGAGATGCTAACGTTTGCGCACAGTTTTCAAACTCGACCTGCAACTGTGCATCATCATTTCGAACTTGATACGGCTGACCGTCCCTCACCCTTACCTGCATGCGCAAAATCGGATGAATCTGTGTCAGCGTATGGAACACCTTGCGCAATTCTTCTGCATCCATCTTTCCGGAAATGTTCAGCTGCATCGGAATATGGTATGCGTAATGGATATCCTCCATCTGCTCCAGCCAATACACTCTCGTCTGCGCAGGCGACAGGGGATAATCCGTTCCCTCGTAGTGAGACACACTGCTTGTCTCATCCATTCGTTCCGCCTGATCGATAAATGCTGCAAGTTGATGCAAAGTACCGGTCTGGAAAAAGTCCCGTAATTGCAATTCAATCCGAAATTGCTCACGGATGCGGCCGATAAGCGATGCCGCCTTTAGCGAGTGAATACCCAATTCGTAAAACGGCTGATGAACCGACGTCGGTGGTGCTTCCCCTGTCAGATCAGACCACAGTTCCAGGAGCTGCAATTCGGTGGAGGTTCTCGTCCGTTCCTCTTCCAGGTCTGCTTGCTGTTCCTGTTGTGCTGACGTCAAGCGGTCAAGCTCCTCCAGGACGGACTCATATTCGCCTGCCCGGTACGCCTCTGCACATTGATAGCGCTGAATTTTCCCACTGGTCGTCTTCGGAATGCTTTTAACCGGAATAACCTTGGACAGCTCAATGCCAGTCTGACTCCAGATCGCTTGCTTCAGCTTTTGCATGACAGGTACAAATCGCTGCAGATCACCACGATGAATCACGAAGGCAACCACTTCATCTGATCCACGTTCTGCCTGATAGAGACCACAGATCGCGATGCGGCCCAGATCCACTTCATCGAGCTGTTCAGCGAGCTGCTCCAGATCATGCGGGTACACATTTTGACCATTGATGAAAATGATGTCCTTGAAGCGTCCTGTGATCACGAGCCTTCCCTGATGGATAAAGCCGAGATCTCCGGTACGCAGCCAGCCCTGATCGGTAAAGGTACGTGCGTTGATGTCGTCTGCACGATAATAGCCGGTCGTCACATTGTCCCCGCGGATGAGTATGTGGCCAATGTGTCCTTCTTCAAGCGGCTGATCGGAATCGTCACAAATTTGAATCTCGCAATCTTGCACTGCCGTTCCAACATCCACGAATGTGACGGACTGTTTTTCTGATTCTGCTGTGGTTGTTTCCGGACCTTGATCACCTGCATCTATGTACGTCACTTTGGAACCTATCGCGAGTTTGCTTCGGTGAACTTGGACCTTCTGCAACGTTTCTTCTACCGGTGGGAATGTGACGGCCAAACTGGCTTCAGCCATGCCATACACCGGGAACATCACTTCCGGTTTTAACCCAAAAGGAGCCATCTCCTCCAAAAATGCTTCACACAAATCGGCTGAGATTGGTTCTGCGCCGTTGAATATGAGGCGAACCTGGCTGAGATCCCACTTTTCTTTGCGGCGTCTCTGAAAATAACTCAGCAAGTGCTTGTAACCAAAGTTGGGTGATGCCAGTACCGAAACCTGATGCTCGGACGCCTTATTCAACCAGATGGCAGGCCGTTGAATAAACAAGGCTGGCGGCATCATGATCTGATTCATATTTGCCAGTACCGGCGTCAGGTGAAAGCCGATCAGACCCATATCATGCGTCAGCGGCATCCAGCTCAGTGACGTATCCTGCTCCGTCGCCTTCGAACCGGATACGATTGCACTCATATTGGAAATCAAATTGCCATGTGTAAGCACAACCCCTTTGGGTGCGCCTGTGGAGCCGGATGAAAACTGGATAAAGGCGATGTCGGTTTTCTGCGCTTGTGGCAACGCCAGGTTTTCTAAAGACTCCTCTATGGCTCCAAGCTGTTCAAACGGTTGAACCAGTGCTGCGGAATGAAGAGTTCGTTCCTGCAAATGGCTGCCCCACTGCTGAAACTCGGCATGATTGTCGCAAAATTCCGATAATTGCGCGTATTCGTCCTCCGGCATAATCAGCACGGGATCGATCAAACGTTCCCAAATGGCTTTCAGTTTATGTCGGACATCCTCGGTCGTTCCTATACTTACCGGAACAGGGATAACCTTGCCTAACACACAAGCCCAAAACATGACAATAAATTCATACGGATCATCAAGTTGAAAGACAGCCTCCTGTCCTTCCCTAATCCCGGCCTTTCTCAATCGATGCAAGCTTTCGAGCGCAAGCTTGTACACATCCCGGTACGAAACGAAATACTCTTCTTTCGCGCTCCGTACAAAGGTAATCCCCTGATTTCCCTCCTTTACCTGTGTAATCAGTTCCTGCAAAGTAGAGCACGAATACATGACAGACCCTCCTCACAAGTGGTCAATTATTTTTTTGAATGTCAAAAGGTCTAGCTCAAACCTGTTGCTTGCACTGCAAACGGTTGCGCTAAACCCTATACACGAAAATCACCACCTAAACATGGTATCAATATCATTCATTATTCTACAAATGATGTCTATTTCCTTTTTTCGTGTATGAATTTCTTCAAATTTATTTATTTTTCATACAGAAAGCTGTATTTGTCGATTAATTTCAATTGTCATTCACTTTCTGATACACGTTCAAATCCTAAATCTGTTTCTGCATCCACCATTGATACGCATCCGGAAATCGTTTCTTCCATGCCGATTCAATATGGGCACCTTCCGGATCAATAATAAATTTCAATTGCTCTTCGCCATATCCTGTAGAAAGCAGCTGTCGATAAAGGGCTTTGACTGGTTCCACAATCTCTGCTTCCATCATTCCTGCGTCCACGTAAATCTGCACATCTTCAAGTTTCCCGACCTGCTCGACATACTCCATCATGCGATTGTCATCGAACCACATCACAAATGAAAATGCACCGACATGACCAAATACATCGGGATACGTTAAAGCGGCATAGAGAGAAATATAAGCGCCTAGCGAGCTTCCCGCTATCGAGGTGTGTGCCGGGTCAGTAAGTGTCCGGAATTGCTCATCCACATAGGGCTTCAGCGTTTCCACGATAAAATCGACATAGGCATCTCCTTTACCTCCAAAGCCGTAGCTGCTTACCCAGGGTACCAGCTCGTTGTTCCGGTCATCCCCACCATTTTCAATGCCGATGACAATGGACTCCCATTTCTCATCTTCCAGGCTCAGTTTCTGGATTGCCTCATCCACACTCCATTCGCCTGAAAAGGAAATCAGAGAATCAAACAGGTTCTGGGCATCGTGCATATATAGCACAGGATAGCGCTTGTTCTGATCCATTTCATAGGATGGCGGAAGATAGATCCAGATTCGTCTTGTTGTATCCAGTTGAGGCACTTCAAATTGCGGAATGACATATACGTCGCCTGTCAGGGTATGCCCCTGTTGATTCGCGTACAATTCACCGGTATGGATCGGAGAAGTCACATCGTAAACAGGTGGTTCGTTCTCGTTCGGTGTGGCCTGTGTATGCGGAGGCTCTGTCTTGCTGGTCTGGACAGGCTGTGCTTCCCCTTCATTCCCGTTTCCGGAAGCACAAGAAGTTAATATAACCATAAACAATATCAAGGGCAATCTTTTGAATTGATCCATCCGATCCCTCCACTGCGTCATATTCACATTCCTGACTGACCTGACAAGTTAAGCGCTTTCTATTCTCTGTATCGACAACGTCTCAACACTCCCATTAAGCACGTCGTCGCTGAATGAAGCTTCTCAGCACCATGGCAAACACACCGACGGCGATTAGGATACCTGCCATTCGAGTCGCCTCACTGCCTATATCCTTCATCATGTGTTCCAATCCTTGCCTGTAAGCAGGTTCGTATTCCTGCATCTCTTGCCCCAGATTCACCTCCTCCCAAATGAAGCGGAACAGATGGTTGGCTCTGCCGATCAGCAGCAGCATGATCCCGCTAATCCATAGGCTGACAGCCAGCCACAGTAGTCCGGCTTTTCGATCCCACGCCATGAGGAATCCGATTCCCATTATGACGATGACCGCGACAATTCCTATTGGCAGCAGCATACTGTAGATATCATATGCGCTTCTCATTCTTTTTAACTCTTCCTCTTCAAGAAAGAAGCCACTTAACTGGATCTGATCCGGGATTTGACGTTCCATCACGGCCAGCAATGAAGGTCCGGCTGACGGTATACCTGCCTGATCCGCCCAAGTCTTCCACTTCTCCTGCCAAGCTCCAATAAACGCTTCCTTCCTGTCTTGCATGTCTATAGCCAGCATGAGATCTTGCTCTCCACGCAAATAAGACCATAGATCTTCATGGATAGAAGCAAACTGTGTCTCTACCCATGCTTCGGTAACCAGATCATCCACGATCTGACGAAAAACCAGACGCAAGGATTGCTCCAGTGCAGAATCTGCCTGCGGAAAGGTCTGAGTCACAACCTCATGAACCAGATCATCCTGCAAAGTGGCGTAAAAGCCGCTTTCTGAGAGATAAGTCCGTTGTTTATCCTCATCCATTCCGGTGCAATCGATTGCATAAATCAAGGCAACAAGCGTGACAATCGGGATGAAAATGAAGCTCCAACCTATCAGCAAGCTGTATCTCAACCATTTCACTGCTGTCACCTCATTTTGGTTCCTTCGTTTTTCATCTTATCATGAAATCGAAAAAAAACAAATTCGACTTCTGGAAATATTTCGACGGTGTTCGAGTTTTTTCGGCCTGTATCTACCTATTCCTCCTCCATTTAATCCTGTCTATGACGAAAGTCTCATCCTGCTCTGCCAAGCCTGAATGAGCTTATGTGTTCGCGCCGGGACAACGGCTGCAAGCTCCTGGAGATGGTGATACGCATATGCTGTAATCTCTTCACGGTCGGGCTGCAATTCGCCTTCCAGTCCACACGTCTCGTACAGAATGGTCACCATGCACACCTGGTCCTCATTAGGCAAAGCAAACATAAAATCCGGTCCCGACAGCACCGTCACCAGTTGAAGACCGGAGGCGTGCACAGACAATTCCTCATAGAGTTCTCTCTGTGCCGTCTGTTCCGGCGTCTCACCAAGCTCCATCAGTCCACCTGGCAGCCCCCAATCTCCGTTATTCTTCCTCACGAGCAAGAGGGTATCGGGCTCGCCCAGATGAATGACCGCTACACCGACCAGCAGCAAGGGATCATGACCGATTTTCCTGCGAATGTTCGTCACATAATCCATTTCAGATTATCCAACCATTCTGCCGAGAGGCCCGTCTTCCTTGACAATTGACTGAATATCATAGACGGAAATCGGAAAATAAGGAAAACCATGCTGGACAGGTGTCAAATCATTCAATTGCGCGTATAAAACCAAACATTTGTCCGCTATGTAGAATGCATGCTCCTGTTCGATTTGCTCAAAAGACTTGATCGTGGAAATGCTTCGTTGTTCAATTTGCTTTCGGATGATCTCGGACAATGGTTTCACATAATCGATTTCCGACTTGAACAAATCCGGCAATCCGATGAGCGTGCCAGTCGAAGTATCAAAGGTAAGAGATTGTAAAATCGTCATCCCCTGTGAACGCTCTCCATGGGTATAGAGGATCAGATTCAGGCAAACTACGCCACGGTGGTTTGTCTTCACTTCATAAAAACCTGTAATCTGGATGGACTCATTTTCATAGAAGGAACGTTCCCGAATCAGTCGATTCATCGTATTGATAATGGTGTTGTTCATATTTTGCTGAATCGAAATATTGCGCATGCCCTGAATAATCGGATAGTACATATTCAGTCGTTCCCGGTTTAGACGACCTGTTGTAATCTGAATCGGCAATTGAATCACTGGAACCTTCCCCTTCTTTCCGCTGGTCTCTGCCTGTCTCACGTGCATGTACTGTTCTCATACGGTTTCAATCCTGTTTATGAATCGTTTCTGGTACGCATCCATGTAGCATCTGTTTATTTCATCCATTCGTCAGCATTCGACCGCAACAGACTGAAATTAATGGACATTGTATCACAGCGTCCGTTTTTTGTCTTTAATTCATATGCAGTATGTTCGCTTGTCTGATTTTATGGTTCACGCATTCGCGATTAGTCCAGACGATGCAAGACTGAGGCTGGCTTGGCCTGATAGCATTCATAAGGAACCGAACGACCTTGAAAAGAATCCAGAAGCCTAGTAAGGAAATGAGGTCGTGTGATCCACTGCGCAGCATTTTGAGGGGACACGGGAATAAATCGGGCTTCCATAATTTCTCCCGGTTTCCCGCGAAGCTCCCCGCTCACATATCGGGCTGCAAGGTTAACGATCATTCCTTTGTTGTAATTCTGATACGTCCCGATTACACCAAACACTTCAATCTCGATACCAGCCTCTTCTCGCACTTCCCGTTTCACGGCTTGCTCCAGGGTTTCATTCGCTTCTACCCTTCCACCCGGAAGCTCCCATGTATCCGAACGCTGTGCGCTCTTCACCAGCAGCACTTCATCCTTTTCGTTTGTGACAAAGGCCGTCACGGCTGCATAGTGGGGCTGAGACTCTTCATGATGGTACTGGATGCGAAGCATGTCCGATTTTTCAATAAAAGAAGCGCCTTGTATGAAGGATTGCGCCTGTTTTTCCAGATCATCGATCCGATCTGCCTCCATTTCCCACACAACAAAAAAATGACGGGCCTCTGCACTCCATCCGCTGCTCTTGAAGACCGCCTCCATGCTTTTCATGCCATACAGATACTCTTCCTCGATCCACTGTTTGAATGCCTGATGGCCGTCTTCCGTCCATTTGAGCTCATGTTTGAATGAAATCACGCTGTTCACCTCTCTCTTACTCCTGGATGCTGTGTTCCCGATTCCATTCGCATCTGAATTGCTCTCTGCCTGTTTGCTCATCCAGATAGCTGTGGACACCGAACCCGATTCTCCGGAAAAATTCAAGCATTTCCTCTTCAATCTGAGCCGTTATCTGCTGCAACTCTCTTTTTTCTGCCAGCATGTACACGAGTCCCTGACCCAGTCCCTTCAGGCGATATTCAGGCTTGACCACCAAATGCAACAATTCCGTCCGGTGTGAATCGACATAGCGAACGCCGATCAGTCCCCTTAATTCGCCTTCTTCCCTGAACCCCATCAACTCGTAATCTGGGCGACTTGCATATTGGACAAGCTGCTCGGGTATTTTATGCGGTTCCAGCAACATGATTTCCTCAAACAGGTCATGAACAGCCGGGTCCTCTGTCTGATGCGCCAGAGGAATGAGCTCTCCGCTTTGTTCCGATTGGTTTGATTGTGATTGGTTTGATTGTGATTGGTTTGATTGTGATTGGTTTGATTCTAATTCCATGGTCATTTCCGGTCCGTCCTCCTGTATCGTATCGCTTTATTTCCATATTGATTTCTCTTATGACGATAAAGGGCAAGTCTCTTTATCATAGGGGATTGATCTCAAATATCTCAGATGAAGATGGCTGGTCAACCAGACTTTGCTGCATCCTCTATAAGCTGAATCAGATCCTGCAGTTCACTTTGTCTGGCTTGCTCCATCTTTTCCAGATAGTGATGCCGGTCTTCATATGTCTTCATCACCGTTTGTACAAATTGTTCCCCTATCAACGTATCTTCGTCCAGCACCTTGGCGTATCCCAGCTTCTCAAACGATTGGGCATTGAGAATCTGATCTCCTCGGCTCACTTGTCTGGACAACGGAATCAGCACCATCGGCTTGCGCAAGGACAGGAATTCAAAAATGGAATTCGAACCCGCTCTGGAAACGACGATATCTGTCGCGGCCAACAAATCAGCCAGTTCCTGATTGACGTACTCAAACTGACAGTAGCCATGCTGGTTCAGTTGCGGCTCCACTTGCCCTTTTCCGCAAATGTGAATGATCTGAAAAGATTCCGTAAGTGTGGCCAGCTCATCGCGGACCATCTGATTGATTTTTTTGGAACCTTGACTGCCACCCATAATGAGCATGACAGGCTTATGTCGCGTAAATGACGTCAGGGTTAATCCCTTCAGCGCACTCCCTTTTTTGAGCTCATTTCTTACAATGCCACCGATGTAAACGGCCTTCTCTTTCTTGACATGATCCATCGTCTCCGGAAATGTGACGGCAATTTTTTCCGCAAGCGGGATCGCAATCTTATTGGCGAGTCCGGGTGTCAGATCCGATTCATGAATCACCACCGGCACTCGGTTCAGCCAGGCCGCTATAATAACAGGAACGGTTACGAAGCCGCCCTTGGAAAACAGGACATCCGGCTTGCTGCGCCTCATAATGCGAAATGCCTGAAGTACCCCCTTCATTACACGAAACGGGTCTTTGACATTTTTCCAATCCATATATCTTCTCAGTTTGCCTGTTGAAATGCCATAATAGGGGACACTCGGCACAGATTGAATCAACTGCTTCTCAATGCCGTCCACAGATCCCATATATTCCGTCTCCCAACCATCCGCCTGGAATTCGGGAATCAAGGCAAGATTAACGGTCACATGTCCGGCCGTTCCTCCGCCTGTAAACATAATTTTCTTGATTTTCTTGGACAAACAGGCTCCCTCCCACTGTCTGACTATGCGGTTCGTGCTCATTTGCAGCACTAACCTTTTCATTATAAATCAGAAGTGCCTATCTTCCAACATCCGTTCTTTTTCTCTCCGCAATCGGCCATTGATCCCCGGTCTGACATACGTCTCCCAGATCAGAATCGTGAATCCCGCTATGCCAAGCAAAATACCAATCAAATGATAGGTTATTCCGCTTGACGTTTGTAAGGCATCCCCATAGGAGATCCCTCTGTCCGTTTGAAGTTGAACAGCTCCCAAATGAGATCCGACGATCATCAGAATGCCACTTATAAGCATCACTGATGCAGTCATCATTTTTTTCATCTGCATGCTCCTTCTTCATTATTTTCACGGTTTTTGAAGCCAAAAGCCGCCCCGATGCTGAAGAGACGCTGGCTTTCTTAACTCTTTTAATTGCAGCACATCGATATAAAAGGCTCTGGCTTCTTCTTCCATCCCTGCCGGAATCGTAATCTGGGCATGATGAATGCTTCATTCGATTGCATCCTCGGATTCAGATTACATACATTCACATACCATCAACACATTGCCATCGGGGTCCTTGAAACGAAACCAGTTCCCGTTAATCTCATCATCCATCTCCACCTGTTTGGTGGACATGTAGGCAAATGCTTCGGAAATATCGGACGCATTAAAATGAAATGGCGGAAATCGATACACATGATCATCATGAGAAATCTTGCTGTCCAGCACAATCTTTGTCCCTTCCATCGGGAGGACGTAAAGGTGACCAAACAAAATCTCCCCATCAATGGGAAGATTTAATATATCTGAATACCAGTCTCTCGCTTTCTCAATCTCTCTTACGGGAATAAATACGGCACCTATTTCATTGTGAACGGGATTCATGATCGTTTCCTCCTTGTTGTACTTCATAGGTTTGAGTTTCATTTTTCTCGTTTGATTGATCATTGGCAACACCAAACGGAACATGGACACAAGGAAAATGACGGGCGACTGACGCGATGTGGCTTACCTGATCGTCAAAAAAGATATGCGGCCTAAACTCCTTTAATACCCTGCTCTTGTCGATACCGCCCAAAAAGAAAGCTTCATCCACCCGTATATCCTGCTCCCGCAATGTGGTAATGACTCGTTCATGGGCGGGAGCGTTTCGAGCCGTTGCGATCCCGATCCTAATTTTCGGCTTGTAGTCTGTGTCCTTCTTCGCCTTCTCCAGCTCTTTTTTCTGAAGTTTGGAGATTTCCTTGAAAAACCGAAAAATCGGTCCTGCCGGCAATGGAATGGCTGCTTTCATCCGCTCATGCTGATGAAACTGATTGAGCACCTTCCCTTCCTGGAATACGCGCTCGGCAGAATCGTCTGCGATAATACCATCGAAATCAAAGGCAAGTCTCAGCTCTGCATCTTCCTCATTATCCTGGTAGTCTGAGGGATATATGCAGCCTGCGGGGAAGCCCTCCTTCACCGCTTCCTGTACATCCTGCGGATTGGCAGACAGAAAAAGCGTAGCATTGAAAGCATTCATATATTTGACCGGATTATTTCCCGTCACAAAAGCCGCACGACTGATGGGCAGCCCATAATGCTCTATCGTTTTGAAAACACGCAATCCGGTATCCGGGTCATTGCGCGACAGCAGCACCACCTCAACCAGCTGATCATCCGGCGATGTACCATTCATCCCCAGCAGCCGCTTGATTAATGGAAATGCTACACCCTGCTGCAGGACATCATTTTCATGTTCTCTCTGATACGCTCGGTACTTGTCCTCTCCTTCAACTTGGTAAACCCGATCGGATTCCGACAGGTCAAACAGCGCACTGGAAGCAACGGCGATGACAAATTTATTCTCAATTTCATAAGGCATTGGAATCCCATCCTTTCCTTGTTTTTCTGCACGATCAAGCGATGAACCATATATAAATAAGTCCGATCAACCCCGTCATGCCCAGCAGAAGCCATTTTCCAAACACAGGCATGTGCGCGAGGCGAATCGTGTCTTCACTTCCAATCTGAGGCGTGCCAGGAAGAAAATCAAGGATGATCATTTTGTTTCCATCACTCAAAATTTGCACATGTCGTGGATATTTGATTTTTCCAGGAACGAGCCAATAGACCTCTTGATGCCTGTGTAAACAGTCTATGTACATGTAATACACATGCACATACAATCGATCATTGATTTCAATAAAGGCGTTTTGCCATTTGGTAAAGGTACCTTTGTGAAGCACACCTGTTTCCAGCATGGTGATGTGCATGTTCGACCTTTTCCACCCATACACCAACAAGATTACCGCAAAGGGGAAAGGAAGGGAGGCAAAAAGCAGTATGTCAGCATGGATTCGAATACCAATGGAAATCAAAATCAGTCCGAGAACAAGAAGAATCATACCTGTAAGGATAAACTGATTTCCCAAACACAACGTAGCCCGTTGAACTCGATTCAATTGTCGCAACACACGTTCCCCCTCGGTGAAAGAGTTGCTTGCAATTCAAAAATAGAGAGTCCAGCTCTTTCAAACTTGTTGCGTCTTCGTCCTGTTCATTCTCCAGTACTGAATCAAGCTTAACACGCCAAAAGGTGCGGTTAGCAGAAGCGTAATCCCCATTCGTACGAGTTGGTCGATCAGGAATCCGCTAAAATCATAAATAATAGCCAAGGACAAAGGCTGGAGATTCTCACTTTCTTGAACCGTGGTCTGGATGTGATAGACGCCTTCATGCTGAACCTTGAAGCTGTATAGAGACTCCCCTTTATAGTCTCTTTCCGTATAGGTCATGGAGGAATCTTCTTTTAGTGGTATCGGCTGTCCATCAGAATCGCGCCAGATCCGAATCTCCAGTAATGCCGGAACATCGAGAAATTTTTGAGCATTCTCGATATAAATGAAGCCCAGATTTCTCTTTTGAACATGATACTCATAAAAAATCGCGTAATCACCTGGCTTGTGAAAATGTACTTTTTCTGTGCCCGGTGCCATGACCAGTTGTCGCTTGTCCATCACATCATGGTGAGTGAAATGGACAACAATGGTTCCCATGCCAGTTACAAATATGAGGCCTGCTACGATGAACCCAGTGTACCAGGGAAATTTGAATTTTTTCAATGTCGTGGAGTCCTTTCTTATACGATATTGCAAAGATCATTCCGATTGACATCGATCTTCGTTCTCATAGTTAAGTATGTAGTAGCCAAATCCATTAATAATCTGAGTGGAACCAAGACTGTGAATTCGTTTGTTTCTGCCATAATTCAAATGCTGATGTCCGTGAATCATATACGAAGGCTGATATTTCTCTACGAACGTTTGGAAGCATTGAAAGCCACGATGGCATGGATCTGTACCGTCTCCAATCTGATAAGCAGGGGCATGGGTAACGAGCAAATCTACACCTCGGTGATACCATAATCGTGGGGCAAGCTTTCGCAGGCGGTTTTTCATTTGTTTCTCAGTAAATTGCCAATTGCCGTTTGAATACCGCTGGCTGCCACCCACTCCAAGGATGCGTATTCCTTTGAAGTTTGTCATCTTTCCTTCTATACTTTCACAACCTTCTGGTGGGGTTCGTTCATAATCATCATGGTTACCATGGACATACATCAGCGGGGCATTGATCATAGTCACTAAATAAGATAAATAGGCAGCTTTCAAGTCTCCGCAGGATATGATCAGCTCTATCTCTTTGAATCGGTCACGTTCAAAATGATCCCAAATATAAGTAGATTCTTCATCCGCAACCACTAAAATCTTCAAGTTTCATCACTCCTTACAACGTCTCCTCGATCCGGTTCATCCATTCGCTTTCTCCGTCTGTCGAACGGATGGCATGAATCAACCAGTTTTTTTGTTCCATCGACAAGGCTGACAAAGCGTGCTCGAAGTCATGATGATCCTGTTCTCTCGGTGATTTTGATTTGAAGAGAAGCTGCCATTCCGGGGTCACACTTCTCAGTTTGGTTGCAGACAGGTACGTAAATTTGTCTACGGACAGCCTAATCTCCTTATTTCGACGATAGAGCATCTGATCTCCAGTCATCTCGGTAACCAGCAATTCCAAAAATCGGCTGCCTTGTGTCAAATGCAAGCCAAATCGAGGCAAAGCCACATCCTGAACGGCCCTTACAGGTACAAGGCGATGTTCTCCAGGTATGGCTACCTCAATTCTCCAACTTTCAAAATACCGCAACACCCTGCTCAAATCTTGACGCAACACAACCACATCAACGTCCTGATGTTCCCTTGTCTTGCGATTCAGAAACAGGTCGATGGACCAGCCACCTGCCACCCACCACGGAAAATCACAATTCTTCATCCACTCTTGCAATGCGATAAGCTGGGGTTCGTCTCTTAATTGCATCATTCACCTCTATCATTGTACATACTATGTATTTCGTGATGCGGCTAAACGAATGGCCAGGAAAAGCATGAAGAGCGAAAGAGGAGTAAAGACCATTTGCTCTAATATACCACTACGCTCCTGGATTAGGAATCATTTTACAATAGTTAACTTCACAATTCACTTAAACTCGAAATTTTGTCATCCCGTTTGATAGGTATGTCTTTCCGCCATGACTGATAGACACGCATCCACATCGCTTTCAACCATTTGAAAGTCTTGCTTATGATTACGCATGATTCAGTAAAAAGTTACATAAAAAAGATGGATTCACATATGAAAGAAATTCACCAGACATTTGATGGATAGTCAAACCATCCACAAAAACAAAAAACTTTCGGACAGGTTATCCGAAAGTTTTATCCATTTCACTCGTGATCATCGTTCTAATCGCTCGATTTCCTCCAGTACCCCATCCCACAAATGAATTCTGGCTTCCAGTGAAAGCGCCGCAACGCGCATGGCCTCTTCTTCCTTTAGCCGATTGTCTCCGCACAAATCCTGGAGCAGTCGTTCTGCCAGTGGTCCATGCTCATCTCCGTCCAATTCGATGTGTCGCTGGAGATAATAGGTGAGTCGGTCATAATCCGCACCTTCTGTCCGCATTTCTTCCATCAGCGCCTGGAACATATCTGGAATCAGATCTTCTCTTCCGTAGAAGAAAGCGGAGGCGACTTCATGCGTCTGCCCGTTCATCGCCAATTGCAGGGTCTGTCCGACAAATTTGCGAACAGATGGAGGAATAAACTCGTGTTGCAAGGCAGCTTCCCATGATTGGCCTGCGCGAATCTCCTCCATAAATTGCTGGATGGGCGCGGTATCAGCACCGGTCTGTTCCATGGCTGCCAGATATAGTTCAAAATGGCTCACATACCCGCCTTGTCCATCTTCGTCTGATTCTTCCGCCAGCACAATCTCATTAATAAACCGGGTATAGGATGGCTGAGCATAGGGCATCCAAGGCACTGTAACCGAGGTAACGGATAGTTGCAGCTTTTTGAGCAAACTCATGAAATCCCATACGGCAAATACATGATGTTTCATAAAAATCCGAACTCGTTCAGGTGTATGTAATTCCGAATATATGCGATGCTGCAAAAGCATCTGACGTGCTTCTTCAAAACGTGCAGTTTGATGCGTATGCTGTTCTGTATGCATGGCCTCTGTTCTTCCCTTCTCGTTTCCGCTTGCCTGTAGTTTGTACGGATATTACCTGTCCAACGTACACAACTTCAGACATCAAATCAAGCGTAGTGGAAAGGGTGGGAACAAATGTCATACGAATGTTATAAAAAATTCACCAATTGTTTCATTTCCGTCAAATAACCGGTGGGTGCAACGCCCATCTGTTTCATTTTCATTGCATCACCACGGTAGGCGAGAAAGGGAATGCCGGCATCGATGGATGCCCGGCCATCAATCCATGCATCGCCGACTGACAGCCAATCGTCGGGCTGGGTATCTGGGTAGAGATTAAGCACGTGCAGGAATGCATCCGGTGCCGGTTTTAATGCTTGCACCGTTTCTCGACCGATGACATTATCGAAATATGTGAAGATATCGTTTCGTTCTAGTGCCTTTTTCGCCGCAACAATCGAGTTATTTGTGACTACGACCAAAGGTATTTTTCTTTGTTTGAGTGCTATCAGGATGTCCCGGATTCCGGGTTCCAGCTCTGCCTCTTTCATGCCCGCCACTTCATATTTCATTGGAATCTCCCATAGTTGCTGGAGCAACTGGTCATCCATGGCTTCCTTCTCCATGGCCATTGCGATGAGCGTAGAAGTCGTATGCATGCCCAAATCCAGACTGGCTGGCAAACGATGGTGTCGAACCAGGAAGGCATAGGTTTCCATCTTCATCGCCTCAAAGTCAATGCGGGATCGAAGCAGGGTGTTGTCCATATCAAAAATGATGCCTTTCAAAATCCTGCCTCCCTCGTCAAGTTGTGAAGTCATGGCGAAGCCGTCGTGATCAAATGAAATCAAAGAGCCTGCACCATTCCGCCATCAAATAAAAACGCTGAACCCGTCATATAACTGTTAAGCGGGGAAAGCAAAAATGCAGCAAAAGCTGCGAGTTCCTGCGGTTGACCATATCTGCCAAGCGGTATGGCTCGCTCGAACTGTGCCTGGATGACTTCAATGGATTGACTCGTTTCCGCTGCCAATGAGTGATCCAGTTCTGCAATCCGATCCGTCGCGATTCTGCCCGGGCAAAGGGTATTGACGAGTACACGTTGCTCTGCGCACTCACTCGCGATGGATTTCATGAATCCGGCTACGGCTGTTCGGAATGTATTGGATAACAGCAGACCTGGAATTGGCTGCTTGACGGAAGACGAAGCGATCGTCAATATGTTGCCTCCATTTACAGCGAGCAAAGGCAAACATCCCTTTATAAGACGTACGATACTCATCAGCTGCAATTGAAAGGCATCCGCCCAATCCTGTTCATCCAATGTCATTAAATTGCCCTTGGGAGGCCCGCCCGTATTGCAAACGAGTCCGTCCAGAGTGGGACAAGATGTATGCAGCCATGCGATTAGTTCGTCGATCGAAGTTCGACTGCTCAGATCTACCTTTCTTCCGACCGCCTCGATACCATACTGCGTTTGAAGTGAAGAGGCCAGTTCCAGCAATTGCTCTTCACTTCGACTGCACAAGATGAGATTAGCACCCTCCTTGGCCAGTTGCTCGGCAATCGCTTTCCCGATTCCTCGGCTGGAAGCCGTAACGAGTATGTTTTTCCCTTTCAATTGCATATCCATCCCGCTATCTCCTTTCTCTCCTTACCCTGATCATCTCGACATCATAACAGAATGAACATCGCCAGACTCGGCTATACATCGTCATGGTTATCCTTTGGCATATTTCAGCTGAATGCGACTGGCAGTAAAGCTGCGGTTCTCCTCTCCAATATCCATCGGTTCCAATAGCGTGATGCGTATCTCATCCCCTGCTCGCAATCTATCGACGGGAACAGGTTGGCCTGACCGATTGACAATCTCGGTTTCAGGAGAGATTGTCACCTCGCATACATGCAATACATCATCCACCTCTGTTTTCCCCCGATTCACCTCAACCGAGCAATCCACTTCCATCCCGTTGTCAGAGATGAAGACGATAGACGTCTCAAACTGTTCAACTTCATCACAGCTAGTACACAAAAGCAGAACGCCAAGCAACACAATGACTTTACAGCGTATACGCATAATGGAAAAATTGCTGGTCTTTTTGAAAGCCAGTCCGTTCATATAGACGCTGTGCGGTCTCATTGTTGATTGCGGTAGACAATGACACACGAACCGCTCTCGTTTCATGCGCAAATTGCTTGACGTGTTCAATCAGTTGGGCCGCAACTCCACATCCGCGATGATCGGGATCCACATACAGATCATTTAACACCCAAGTTTTTCGCATGGAAACCGAAGAAAAGGAAGGATAAAGCTGTGTAAAGCCTGCTGCCTGATTCGTTATTGTCAGATTACTACAGTCTTTCTGTTCGTTGGGCTCAGGATGAATGAGATCTTTATCAGCAAGCCCTATGTAAGTGCATAACAATCCGGTATTATTTTTTACGAGGTGAATTTAAAACTTGGGAATCAGCAATAAATCGGCATGAGAGGCCACCTTTTAGAAATAAAGGTGGCCTCTCATTTAACCGTGTCCTGCCCCCGCTCTCCCATCCTGTATGTCTTGATAATATTATCTATTCTATCTAAAGTGCTCCTAAAGTTAGAAAAATTAATAGAGGAATAGTTCCTTAAAATGTATTTGGAGAATATTTCTTTGCCATAGTATTTTGAGACATCATACTTATCTTTTTTCGTGAATTCTTTCCCTTCAATTTTATGCGAAAGAACACTGTCCTCAAACAAGTCTTCTATATCACATTCATTTTTATCACCGATCAGAGGTATAGTTAAGAGATACAAGTTGTCAATAATATCAACAAAGTTTTTATGTTTCAAATCTTCCCGCTTCTTTTCACTCAATTTTGTATGGTTTAGGAAGTTTCCTATCGGTTTCTTATCCCCACTATGAATTTCATTATCAAACATTAAAATTACAGGATTTATTGGTAATTTGTTGCTTGTTTTTTTGAAAAAACTCAAATAATTGTTATCCGACTTCTTCGAATCAAAGAAGGCATATATATTTTTTAATGCATTGCCGCCGTCCTGGAAAATTCCCATAAAGTATTTTAATCTCTTCGTTTTATTTAGAAAGGATATTTTGAAATCAAACTTACCATTGCTTTTTTTGGTGATTAAATTAGGATACTCTTTGTATAGTTTTTTTAAAGCAGTTTTTAAATAAGCTACATCCGTTTTACCTTCTGTTACAATCAGTGGCTTGGGGTTAGCAAAGAAGTATTTATAAAATAGGAATTTTTGATATTGACGTTCTCTCGAACATAAGCACTGGAAGTGATGTTTTTCACCATCCAATTTATTATTATACCTGGTTAATTGATTAATAAAGGAAAATCTGCCCTCTAATTGATTTAGATTGGCGGGTTTATCATTAATTTTAAACTCACCATATTTGTAAAGGTGATGAGCCATTGCTCTAGTCTCTTTATAATAAACACTATTTACATGTATCTTCTTATTCACAACAAGTCCTGTGACGATTTGTTGTGAATCCCTAAATTGTAATCTTGTCTTCTTATCATTTATCTTAAATCCAGCTCGATTGATTTCTTCTGATACCATATTATATAATTCGGATTGCGACTTTAGGAAATTTTTATCATTAGTCGAAAAGGTTAAATCATCTGCATAACGTGTGTAATCCAATTTATATTGTTTTGCGATTTTCAATATCCTGTGGTCTAATATCTCGCAAATTAAGTTCGTAATGATAGGGGAGCTTGGTGCACCTTGAGGTAACTTTCCTTCATAACAGGATATTTGTGCTATAGCTGTGGCTACTTCTATAGGAAGCGAAAAATGGTCATTTTTATGAAAATAACCCCTGACACGTCCAAAGTGGAAACTATCAAAGAAGTTATCTAAATCAATATTGAAAATGAAGCGTTTATTCCGATGGTTTTCTGCATTTGTTATTATGCCTTTGTCTATTTCAAAAGCATGTGAAATTTTGTCTCTACTTCCGCGCTTCTTCTTTTTCTTATGATTATATAGAGCTTCTGCTAGTTTTTTTTGAATGTCCTTGAGGTCTTCTGATGGAGCATTAATTTTACGGGTACCCCCGTTTTTCTTATTAATCTCGAATGAGGTATATAATTTGTTAGTGCCTTTAATATACAATATATAACTAAGTTTATTTCGGGGGATTTTCAGGAAATCTGCAAGTCCATTACGTGTTTTTATATCATGAAATTCACTCACATGGGAACTCTCCCTATCCATAAGTACGTGCGGCCACTCATTATGCGATGAAAACGCGATGATAAGAGACGACTATTGCGGCTAATAATGTGAGAGAGCAAATAGCCCCACCATTTTTGCCAACACTTGCGAAGCACAAGTGAAAAATCTAGCCGCACGTTTATACAATTATACAGTATATTTCAACAAATTAAAACAAAATGACTTTATCAATAATTGAAATAAGGATATCAAAGCAGTTCCCTTTACTTTAAATATTTCAGTGCGGCGGAGCTATTGATTTAATGATTGAGAGCCACGACATTAATGAAAGATAGCCACTCGTTAATAGCAACTTTGCTATGCAATTTAAGCATATTTTCTTTGATAGCTTCTATTATTGATTCTGTAGAATAAATTCGCCTGTCAGGTAAATCATTTATTTCAGTGTTCCATTGGTATGGGTAATACTTCGGAGAGGAGGGAATGCCACGAATGATAAAATGTATAATTTTCGACTTAGACGATACATTATGTGATTATCAACAAGCCGTTGAGAACGCGAAGAATAAAATCAGTATGGTTTTGCTAAAATCCGGCTTGTCACCAACATATTTTTGGGAAAAATACCATCAATCCGAGCCTCGTTTATTTAAACAATACACTGAAAAAATGATCAGTATCGATGAATACAGATTTAGAAGATTTGCATCTATTTTGCAAAAAAATCACCTTATATCAAACGAATTTGTTACACACTTAAACGATATATACATGGGTGAAGCGAATCACAATGTTAAATTCTTTTCAGACACTTTACCCTTTCTCGAAAAAATAAGTAATAATGGTGTTACCCCTGCAATTCTCACAAATGGTCCTTCAGACGGGCAACGAAAAAAAATTGAAACCCTAGGTTTAATGAAACACATAGATCGAATTTATATCAGCTCTGAAATTGGATATTCAAAGCCATCCAGAGAATCATTCCAATATGTATTGAATGACTTGAAGGTTTCTGCAGCTCATACAATGATGATCGGTGATTCTGTTTATTATGATGTAGTAGCTGCAACCAATGCAGGAATAGAGGGTATTTTAATTGACAGAAACAATAGATTCGAAGATTATAAAGGGGTCGAAATTAACAGCTTTCTAGATTTACTTGATGATAATGGTCGGTTGAAATGTAATTAGGTTACGAACAATATTGGCAAACTGCCAGGCGATGTACGGTAACTTCACTAACTGAGTAATATCATAGATTGTGAGGGAAAGATCTTGATACAACCTTGGAATGAGTATTCTAACAGGCTAGATCATCTAAATGAAGAGAGTTGACCCTACGATTTCTAGGTCATCTCTCTGAGGTTAGTAATTGAAGTTTGCTGGCAGTAAAGCTGCGGTTCTCCTCTCCAATATCCGTCGGTTCCAATAGCGTGATGCGTATCTCATCCCCTGCTCGCAATCTATCGACGGGAACAGGTTGGCCTGTCCGATTGACAATCTCGGTTTCAGGAGAGATTGTCACCTCGCATACATGCAATACATCATCCACCTCTGTTTTCCCCCGATTCACCTCATCCGAGCAATCCACTTCCATCCCGTTGTCAGAGATGAAGACGATAGACGTCTCAAACTGTTCAACTTCATCACAGCTAGTACACAAAAGCAGAACGCCAAGCAACACAATGACTTTACAGCGTATACGCATAATGGAAAAATTGCTGGTCTTTTTGAAAGCCAGTCCGTTCATATAGACGCTGTGCGGTCTCATTGTTGATTGCGGTAGACAATGACACACGAACCGCTCTCGTTTCATGCGCAAATTGCTTGACGTGTTCAATCAGTTGGGCCGCGACGCCACATCCGCGATGATCGGGATCCACATACAGATCATTTAACACCCAAGTTTTTCGCATGGAAACCGAAGAAAAGGAAGGATAAAGCTGTGTAAAGCCTGCTGCCTGATTCGTTTCAGCATGAACAGCCAAAAAAATGACGGATTCCTTATTTAACAATCGTTCGCTCAGAAAGGCATGTGCTCCTTTCCTATCGTCTTTCTGCTTGTAAAATTGTCGGTACGCATTAAACAACTCCGCTGCGTCGTTCAAATCTGTGGTATCCGCTTGTTTCACGAAATAATTGTGGTGATCTTTCATCTTGTTTCCTCCCATGTGTTTCATTTTTCATTTTCTGTCATTGTCTTTAAATCAGTCAACGCTCGTCAATAGTTAAAAGTTCATTTTCATCCGGATAAGGGTTTACATACAGATCAATATCAATGTCAGCTCCAATTTGCGCACAAAAATCAATGACTTTTGGTGAAAAAACCAAAGCAGGGCATTCCCCATTCTCCACAATCGGTACTTGTGTAATCCTAAATTGACAATCATATTTTTGCTTGATTTGCTTCAATATCTCCACTTTCGATAAAAGTTTTTCAATCACTTCTTCTAGCTGACAGTCCGCATCTCTCCGTTCTTCAACATCTGAGCCGTAAATCCAAGATGACCAGTCATATTGTCCTTGAATATATTTTTTATTGTCCCCGATCTGATGTCCTGCTGTATTTAGTATGCCTAGTAGGGAAGTAATTTCAGACAACTGGAATTCTCCTATAATGCAAAAATAACTTTTACATGTCGTTTCTGTTCCCATCATGCGATTCCCCTTTTATTCCTATCCATTTTTGTTTATATGTATAAATTGTAAAAAAACTAACTGCATAACCGATCAGATGAATCCTCTGAGATAAGCTGGTTGTTTATCCATATTATTATAATGATGTGTGCAGTGCAATAGATTTGCAAGAAAAACAGGTACCGGATTCCTCCAGTACCTGCCGTTTACTCTCTATTGTTTACCTTGCCAATCTAGCATTTTCGAGTACGAGCAACCTTGAACAGAGAGATGAAATAGATTAGATATCTTTCCACTTCTGAACCGTAATGTTCGCCGCTTCGGCTCCCCCATTGGTCACATAATTTCGGTTGCTGATGTCGGAGCCGTTTCCGTTCACTTCTACTGTAGACCAGCTGCCTCGCGTTATCTTGTAGTCTATGGAAGTGCCAGAAGCCACGTTTAGCGTAATCTGATAGGTTCCATTGGCATTCTTCGTCAATTCATAGGCAGAGTCTGCGGCATTCCAGCCGTTTACATTACCCGCCAGATACAGATTGGCTCCAGAAGGTGTATTCGCTGGTGCTTGTACCACGATAGTCAGACTGTCCGTTCCAGCAACGGGAACGCCGCTGCTGATCACCCCTCCATTGAAAGTCCATGTCCCCACACCGAAGAAGTAATTCTGACTGTTGTTGTTATCCCAGTTTCCGTTGCCGTCATTGAATACGGCCTCAAGCTGAGTGGCGCTGCCAATATTGATTGTGATCTTATTGTAGCCCGCCACCTCTGCTGCTGGCATCGATACGCCAGGAACAGTCGTCCAGTTGCCGCCAGTGGCTCTGTAGTGAATATTCGGATTCGTAAATCCTTGCTTGTAGTAGATCGTCACTTCATTTCCTTGCTGGGTAGCCGTTGTCGCGGTCGCCGTATTGCTGGCAGCAGACAGATTGCTTGCTGCATCATACGCCTTGACCGTGTACGTATAAGTGGTTCCTGCGGTCAAGCCGCTATCAGAATACGTCGTGGAGGCCGTTGTCGCAATCGATCCCCCATTCCGGAAAATCTCATAACCCGTCACCCCAACATTGTCCGTAGCAGCCGTCCAGCTCAGATCAATGGATTGACTGCTTCGTGCCGTTGCGGTTAGTCCGGTTGGGGCAGTGGGGGCCTGCGTATCTCCACCAGACGGCGCGCCGGAAGAAATGGACCCACCGTCAAACGTCCACGTGCCTGTACCAAAGAAATAATTCTGGCTGTTATTATTGTCCCAGTTTCCATTGCCATCATTGAACACGGCTTCCAGTTGCGTCGCACTGCCGATATTAATCGTGATTTTATTGTAGCCTGTAATTTCTGCGGCTGGCATGGACACCCCTGGAACTGAGGTCCATGTACCGCCAAGTGGTCTGTAATGAATGTTTGGATTCGCAAAGCCCTGCTTGTAATAGACCGTCACGGTGTTGGTGGAAAAGATCGGGGTCGTGATGCTGACGGCCGCACTCAATGCCGATGCATTCGCTGCTGCGTCCAATGCTTTAATCGTATAACTGTATGTCGTATCGCTGGCTACTGTTCCGTCCGTGTAGCCCACGCCTGTCGTAGTTGCAATCAGCGCACCATCGCGATAGACCTCATAACCGGTTACAGCCACATTGTCCGAAGACGGAGACCAGTTCAGCTCAACGGAAGTGCCATTCATACTGGCTGTTACATTTTGAGGAACGGTAGGCGCTTGGGTATCCGCAGCTTGAACCGCATATATTTTGGCTGCATGATCACCGACGGATACCGTAATTTGCTTGCCTGTTGTTCCCCCTGATTGTACGGTAATGGTATCATTCGTATTCAGTTGGTTGGTCAGTACAGTTCCCACGGCGAGTGTGCTCTCTGCGCGCAGCGGGATCGTCTGGGTCTGGGAGCCACCGCCGTTGCTGAACACACTGATGACTTCCTGTCCGGTATTGGCTCCACTGTCTACACGACGGGAAAATGCATACAGGTTCGCGGAGGACCACATCTCTCTTTGCTTCCCTGAACGCAAAGCTTCATACGTTTTGCGGATTTGATTCAATTTGGCGATATGTTGATACGTGCTAGCATTGGTATCAAAATAATCTTGAATGACATTGCCGTTCTGGTCCTTTTCGACCATCGACCAGCGATTCCATGTATCGGCAATGCCCCCGGTTATGATCTGTCCGTTTGCATTTCCGCGATTTTGCTCCGTTCCCTGGAATACAACCGGTACACCGCGAGCGGCATAAATAAAGGAAATCGCATTTTGCAGCTTCGTGACATCCCCGCCAACCTCAGTCAGGAAACGGTTGCGGTCGTGATTATCAATAAAGGTAACCATGTGATTCTCATCGCCATTGTAGCGGTAATCCTGGGCAAACGCCTGTTTCACCGTACTGTCGAAGGATTGCCCGTAAGCAAAACTGTTCAACACCTGGAAAAACAGAGGGAAATCCAGCATCCCCCACTCCCCTTGACTACCTACCCATCTGGATACAAATTCGGCATTGCCATCGAAATTTTCCCCGAAGGTATTTTTGCCAATGTACAGCTCCAGCTCACGCAACACAGACGGCTTGATCAACTTCGCTGCATCAACACGTGCTCCATCGGCACCCGTGTAATCAAACCAGTATTTGATCGCGTCAAAAATAGCCTGTTTGGCTTGCGGGTTGTCATGATCCAAATCATCCAGTCCTGCGAGATCATGATTCTCCAGATAGTCTTGTGCGGCTTGGGAATAATCCCCGTCAATCGAACCAAAATCAATGTCACCATTATGATGATACCAGCTCGGGTTGTTGAAAGGTGCAGCCGGTTGAAGTGACGGAATATCATAATAATTGTTCGTTCCGAGCATGTAGTCCCCGATATGGTTTGGCACAATATCCAGGATGACCTTAATACCGAGATTATGTGCTTCATCTACAAGTTCCTTCAGCTTTTCTTTCGTCCCGAAGTACGGATTTGCTTTGTTCGGGTCCTTGACATTGTATCCATGATAGGCTGTATTGCGACCTGTCCCATTGTTGACACGATTGGTGACCTGTGGCTCAGCTACGGGAGAAATCCAGATCGCGGTGTAGCCCATTCCCTGAATGTAGGGAAGCTTGTCGATAATTCCCTGCCAGTCTCCACCTTTCATATAACGGAAATCTTCCTCTGACGTTTCCTGGTATCGGATTGCGCTGCCAGTTGCATCGTTGGTTGCATCCCCATTGTGAAAGCGATCCACCATAATTTGATAAATCGTGTCATGCTCCGTGATGACCGAGGACGTGGTACTGGCTTCTGCAGTTTCAACCGGGGTCATGCCGCCAACATTTACAAACGAAGAGACGATGAGAGCCAGCATCAACAGGTAGCCCAACTTGATTCTTATAGCTTTTTTCATGATCTTCCTCCTTCTTAAATTTGGATTAAGGAAACCGGTTTCCTATTCTAGATTACTATGTTGACCACTGTTCAGTCAACGATAATTCTAGCATTCATTCTCATTCTGCATGTTATGATTTTCATATTATTCATTGTTAGATGATGTATTGTTTTGAACTTAAAATTGTAAATTCATGTCTGAATTAATGTATATTCTCTTTTATACTTTCTGATTTTCTTATACTCCTACCCTCTTTTTCTATCTCTTTCTCTTTCTCTTTCTCTTTCTCTTTCTCTCTCATTCTCTTTATCTTTCTATCTCTATCTGTTGCTATATATTACGATCTCTTACTGTCATTTTGAGCAACTTCTTGCCATATTCGAGTATGTAAGATTGAAATAGAGGACAATCCATTTAATATTCCTCCCCACTAGTAAACAGATACCCTGCCAGAGAAATAAACATCACGGTGCTGACCAACTGAAATTCAAATTCGATATCCTGAAACATCCACACCGATGAACCCGCTATCTGAGCAACCAGATAAAGATTGTACCAGATGCACAAGATGATGAGGACCACAAAAAATCGCTTAAATCTATTCCTAGCCTCTCTACTTTTTCCTTTAAAGAAGGCAAGGAAAAACAGGGAAACTACCATTATGATAAATATCCAGATTAAAAGCATATCCTTTCCCCTTTCCTAATCGGTTCAATCTGTGTACCCATCGCTTATCAATAAACGGTACTGCTATATATCATATTCATTTTCCACAAACATGTACATATACTAAAAATCTGCATGATGTTTCATCGTACTTCATGCAGGAGAGACCCACTATTCTTCCAGCAAAAAGGAGCCTCCTGATTTTGGAAGCTCCTTGACTGTTTCCGTGAACCATTTATGGATTGATTCTTTCATTTATCCATGCTTGCAACTCTTTCAGCGTCATTCGCACATGATCCACGAGATCGGGAAGATCCTCGATTTGTTGCTCATCAATTTTGCGATCAAAGGCAACTTCGAACCGATGCTGAGACCTGTACAGAGGACTTACTTGATCCTGATCATGATGTTCATCAGGCATTTGGGTAAAGGTCATGCTTATGTTTTGCCGAATCTGTCGCCCTTCTCCCTCCCAGATCGCCTGCACAATCGGGAGCATCTGCGCTCCCAGTCTCTCCATGCTCTCTGCCCCATCCTGCGCGCTGGACATGTCTGTGTCAAATGTGGACCGATCATAATAAAACGATAAATGAAGGCCGCAACCCGGTCTGTCCTGCACAGAACCATTCGCATCCGTATCAGGTGATTTCGATTCATGCTGACTGTCTTTGTCTGTTTGGGAAGGGCGATCCATTAGCTCCCCTGCCAGGTCAGCAAGACCCGTGTGGAGAGAGATCACAGCTGTAAAATCAGTCTGTTTGGGAGTCTGCTCTGTGTTTCGTAATCCAAAGGAAAGCTGATAGTATCGACTCATGGACGCGATATCCAGTCGATCTTCTCGACCGGTGATCTCAATCTGTTCATTCAGATCGAGATCATAGACCGCTCCTTCCAGCATCACTTTCAGATTGTCAAACACTGTAGGATCAAAGCTCATAGCGAATCTGCAACGCTTCTGCTGCCTGCTTGGCACGAGCTTTGGCTTCTTCCACTGTGCTTGCCGTGCTGAGGGCAACAGCCATGCGGCGCCCTTTCTTCGTTTCGGGCTTGCCAAATATGCGAACCTGGGTTTCGGGTATGGCAAGTGCAGTCTCGATTCCGCCAATTTCAAATTGCTGAGATTCCTCAACCGCCTTTAGCGTATGAGAAGCAGATGGACCCAGTTGTTTGATCTGAGGAATCGGATACCCGAGAATCGCTCTCACATGCAGCGCAAACTCAGACAGATCCTGCGAAACCATGGTGACCATCCCCGTGTCGTGCGGACGAGGCGAAACCTCACTGAAATATACCTCATCCTTGCCCAAAAACAGTTCTACACCATACAGCCCATAACCGCCCAGTTCATCCGTCACTGCTCTCGCAATGCGCTGCGACTCTTCGATTTGATGCTCAGTCATCTCATGCGGTTGCCAGGAAACAATATAATCCCCTTCCTGTTGCACATGTCCGATAGGGGCGCAGAAGCTGGTACCAGAGGAAGAACGAACGGTCAGCAGGGTAATCTCCGACTCAAACGGAATGAATGCTTCCACAATCACGCGCTGCTTTTTCGCACGTCCCCCCTCCATTGCTTCCTGCCAGCAGGCTTCTGCTTCCGATTCATGCCGCAGCACACTTTGTCCTTTGCCAGAGGAGCTCATGATCGGTTTGATGACACAGGGAACCCCAATTTCAGCTATCGCTGCTTTCAGTTCATCCAGGGTATTGGCAAACCGGTAGTCCGCAGTGGGTAATCCCAGTTTCTCTGCAGCCAGTCTTCGTATGCCTTCCCGATCCATCGTTAATCTTAAGGCCTGGGCTGTCGGAATGATCTTCCAGCCTTCCTGTTCCAGCTCAACAAGCGTGTCGGTTGCAATGGCTTCAATTTCCGGAACGACCAGGTCCGGCTTTTCTGTTTCAATCAAGGTTCGGAGTGCGTGCCCATCCAGCATATCGATGACATGGGCACGATGCGCGACTTGCATAGCGGGCGCGTGCTCATACCGGTCCGCAGCGATGGTTTCAATCCCGAGGCGCTGGGCTTCCAACAACACTTCCTTGCCAAGTTCCCCGGCTCCGAGCAACAGCATTTTTTTTGCCTGTTTTGAATATGGACTTCCGTACATGACCATCCCCCGTTTTCTTTTGTTCATTCATGATTAGGACTGTGATTTCAATGCCTGAAACAGTATTTTCTTCAGCAATGGTGTCAACTGATCAATCAAATGATCCATATCAGGCACGGTGACACGATAACTTCCATAAATGTGCTGCAAAGCATTCTGTTCTTCCTCCGGCATCTCCTGATCTGACAAAAAAATGCCGATCACCTCAATGCCTCGCTTGCGAGCTTCATAGACAGCGGCATACGTATCCAGCACGCCGTCCTCGAAATAATCCTCCGCAGAAGGCTGCCCATCGCAAAAGACAAGCATGATTTTCTGCTCCTCCTGCCGTTTCATCAATTCCGCGCTCGCTTGCCGTATAATATAGCCGTCGCGGTTATCCTGCTGTGGCTCCAAGTCCAGAATGGACAGACCGGCATCCGGCTCCAGCGAATGCTCCCATTCGACAGCATGATAGAACATATTCGGCAATTCCGAGTGTAACCCTGCTCCTTCTTCCCAAAATCCGATCATTTCATGCGGGACAGCCAACCGCTTCAATCCTTCATGAATGAGCACGGCTCCCTTTTTGGTCCGCTCCATTTTATTGGCCATCGATGCAGAGCAGTCAATCAAGATGGAGAAAGCAGCATGGAGTGAACGAGAGGGTGCTTGTCGATGCTGAAACAGACGGGGCAATGGCTCTGTGACCGCATCAACCAGCGAATGAATATGTCGACCCGAACGTTTTTTTCCTGAAGGAGCATGATGCTGCTTGAGCAGCAGAAGCTTAAGCTGTTGCTCCAAACGTCGGATGGGTCCTGACAATTCCGTCTTCCACTCTTCATATTGCTGTAAACGTTCGTCCTGGCTGACTTGGTTCCATTTCGGGTTCCGCTGGGATGGTCGAATGTGTACCGGTCTCACATGTTGGTGCAGCTTCTCAATCCAGTTTTGCAACGAACCTTGTCCCGGATGGAGGTGCTTCTGCGTATCCAGCTTGTCCCGACCGCCCGTCTGATACCGATTGTGCATGATATTCATTGAGGAAGACTGCTGATTGCTCTCCCTGGCCTCCGATGCGGATAACGCAAGACTCGTCCCCCTTTCAATACGCATTTGCAGGGAAGAATCCTTCGTCTGTTCCGTTTCACGATGCCACATGGGAAGATCCGCTCTTTCTGGTGCATCTCCGTCATCTTTTTCAAGTTCCGGCTGCTTGTCTGCTTCGAGCTTGCCTTTATCTGTCCGCTGTTCCTCTGTGACAGAAGCTTCATGCACGGATGGCGAAGGCTTGTCCGCATGCTGGTCATCCTGATCTGTATCCGGTAATGAAGACCCTTTAGAAGATGTCTTCACAGGTTCGGTCACGGTCTGAGCCTGGAGATGTACGGACTCCTTCCCCTTCTGCTGAAGCTTAAAATGCTGAGTTTTCAGATCCTTTATATCCTCTCTCGGTAAAAGCGCCAAACAGCTCTTTACGAAAAGGGCAAGTTCCATCGTCGTTTCCATCTGGATGGCATCATGTGCGTGTTTGCTCCATGTCCTGATAAGCGGTTCGTAAGACAACAACTCGGCGGCCACCTGATCACGTGTTCCATCGCTTCGCCATTTGGAATGCAAGGACAAGAGACTATTTGGAGGGCTAGCATGCCGAATTGGGTTCGCGTATGCAGAGATGCGAAGCGGATTCAATGTCTCGCCAGGCGGTGTCTGATGCCATACTCGTACATATGCCTCTAACAGCTCCATAAACAGATAGAGCCAGAGCAGTTCGGTGGTCTGTTTCTGCCGAAGCCAATTCGGGGCTTGCCGCAAATAGAATTGTCCGTACATCTGCAACCGTTTCATCCAAGTCCCGCTCATGCCAGGACGCTCCAGCAGGGAACGATGCATGACACGCTGCTGCTCCGTACAGGCAAAGATTTGATGTGTCAGCTTGTGTGGCCAATTGGGCTGACGGGCAAGCAGTTCCTCGAAAAACGCAATGCCTTCGTCTTGCGAAAACCAGCGTATGCCGTAACTCTGTACGTGAATATCACTTTTGCGACCTGCAAACTGAGCCTGTTTATCCATGCCATCCCAAAACGAACTGTACATACAGACGCCTTTGTCCAATTGCAGGGATGCCACGGAATCGGACGTAACTTCCATCTGTGTGATGCGGCTTAGTCCTTTGGACAAGTCCAGCAATTGGAGCTGGGATGTGACATCGACCTCTTCACGAAATGCAAAGACCATCAGCCTTCACCAAACCAGGTTTCCGCCAGATTCATCACATTCCAGCGTTCCCGTTCCTCATCTAATTTGTCTGCAATGCTGCGCTGCACAGCGCGCAAGGGATGAATGAACGAGGCCAGGTCACAGGCATCCAGCAGTGCCCGCACCGATCCGGCTTCTTCTGACAACTGACCCAATTCCAATTGATGAATCAGATCGGCAGAGAGTTGAACAAATCGGTCGATAAGCTTCTCATCTTGTAATCGGGACTGCTCCCTGATCATCTGTTTCAACTGCTCCCCTTGCAGATACGGCAAATCGAGGATGACAAACCGGTTTTTCAACGCTTCGTTAAGCGGAATGGTGCCGATATATCCTTGATTGATCGCCGCGATCACTTTAAATCCGGCAGCTGCCTGGATTTCCTGACCGGTAAACGGGTGGGTGATTGATCTTCGAAAATCCAGCACACTATTCAAAACCGGCAAGGTTTCGGCCTTCGCCATATTAACCTCATCGATATACAACAGTTGACCTTCCTCCATCGCTCGAATCACGGGTCCTGCGACAAAATCAACAACTGCTTTGCCATTTTGCTCCCGCAGTGTCTTGTATCCCAGCAGCGCTTCAGCATCTAAATCGACCGAGCAATTCACTGCATACATCTTTTTGCGATAAATGGATGACAGGGTCTCTGCAAGTCTGGTTTTCCCTGCTCCAGTTGGTCCCTGAAGCAACAGGGGCTTGTCCAGATATAAGGAGACAATCGCATCGACATATAGGACCGGATCATCCGAGCGAAAATAGACCGAATCGATCGCATGCATCGGGCCGCTCGTATGTTCCTGTCGCAGATGTTCCTTGATCTCAGCAGGCAGCTCAAATTGCTTCAATAGTTGTTCCATGCTCTCCATACAAATCGACTCCTCATTCCGTGCTCACAGGTTCCGTTTTTCCATGCCAAAATAAAAGAGAAGGCGCATCTTCCTCCTTCTCCATCCAACTTACTCCTATTTCCTGTCAGATGCAAGCGCCCTTTCAAACCGAGGTTATGGATCTACGACCGCAAGCGTTTTCAATGGTTCAGACGCAGGGTCATCGGGTATATGCAACGCCTGCCTCATATGTTCCATATTCAGAACGCGGATCGATCGATTGACTTGCTCTCTGGTTCTAAGTAGCGTGTATGCTTCCATCTGCTGAACGTGTGTTTCCAGTATATATTGCAATTGCTTGACGGTACCTTGTGGATATTGCTGTTTGACATAAGCGATGACCCCGCTCGCATAGGCGGCTGACATGCTCGTTCCGGTCATCCGTTTATTCTCTCCATCCAGATAGGCGCTTTCAATATTGATGCCAGGTGCGGCATAGGTCAGACCTTCCCCATAATTCCCGTAAATCGATTCGAAATTTTCATCGACAGCCGCCACACTGAGAACGCCTTCATACTTGGCCGGATAATAGACCGCATCCTCTTGCTGATTGCCGGAAGAAGCTACAAATACGACGCCCTGGGAAATACCGAACTGAATCACTTGCTCTGTCAACACGTCATAAGGCTCGATAAAGCTCATATTTACGATATCCGCTCCGTGCGAGATGGCATACAGAATAGCCTGAGCCGTATGCTGAACATCCTGGCCCGTAATCATGCGGATCGCTAAAATTTTGGCTTCTGGTGCATTTTGCTTAATAATCCCTGCCACATGAGTGCCATGACCGGTTTGATCCTCGGATAACGGGTCCTGATCAATGAAATCCCAGCCATGGATGACCTGGCCGGCCAGCAATGGGTGAGAATCATCCACACCGGTATCCAGCACTGCCACAATGACCTCATCCTGGGCAGTTGAAGCTGTCGTTTGAAAATAAGTAGATGGAAAGACCAGAAGGAACAAGAGCATCAGTCGCAAAAAAGGCTTCCAGGTCATCACGATCTCCTCCCTTATCTATCTTTCACCTGCTGCCAATCGGATAAACCCCTTCTACTTTTCAATTACATGACAGAACGATTACCTTTCTGCTACATGTCGTTTGGAGCAAAAGCAAAAACTGCTTCATTCCATAAAGAAAACGCTTACAAAATCAAGTAGAGAATGAAAAGTCACGATACTACTATTCATCGTACCGAATTCATTTTACATTCTGATTACACGGATTTTACACTGCGTTAACATTTGACTGGAGCAGGATGCAAATCCGGTTCACTTACCGCTTATCATACGTTATGAATATGTCATGTACTCGGGTTTTGCGATTGAAGTGATCGACAGACACGAAAAAAGCTTCTCGTGCATCACGCATCAAGAAGCTTTCAGCAGGCTAAATCGATTGAGTTCATCCGGGGGAACTCCGGTTAGCGAATGGATGAAAGAAGATAGATTCAGCTTATGTATTCTCCTTGTCCCATCGATCCATTTCATTCAAAAATTCGGCAATTTCTCCTTCACTGCGCTCCGCTGACTTCAGCTTTGCCAGTTTTTCTTTCAGCAAACGGGCGAAAGCTTCATGATCCTCATGATGTTCCTCACCTCGGGGATCAAACCATACATAGGTGCCCTCCGGTCCATTGCGCAAATAGCGATCGTGCCAGTGATCCGGATACTGGTAAGGCTGTTCACCAAGCACTATCGCGATAGCTGTATCTGGCATCAATGGCATCAGGTGGTGGTACCATTCCTCTTCCCCACCTGCAGACAAGTCTCTATGCAGATAGGTATAATGCAGATACATCTCCCCGCTTACGATATCCTTCATTAACCGGTAGCCATCCTGTTCCCCTTCATGCAACACTTCTTTTGGTTCCAACCGCTCATTGAGCAAGGCATCTTCCACCTGCTCCAGATTGCGTATCGATGTATTCATCTTGATTTTCCTCCTGCTATTGTTCGTTTAGTTCTTCCTGAATGGCCTCTTCCAGTATTTGCTTGTACAGTTGACTGACGCCTAGCCACCAGGCTGGATCTTCCGCATACTTGCGATTCACCCATTTCAGAAAAGGGACGTCAGGCGGACGATCCCGGCTTAAATTAACGACCGTTTTTGCCGCGATGCGAGCCGCTTCCTCCGTGGTCGTATTGTAGTCCTGCCAGCTATGATAAACGTTAAACGGATTATTGGCAATCTGGCTTGCCTGAGGATGGTTCATAGGTACAAACCCCTGTTCTTGCCCGGTAATGGCAAACAGTAAGGCAGGGTGCAGGTTGGCCGATTGTGCAGCTCCCACAATCGCTTCATAATAAACATCCTGATGAAGGATGGATTGCCTTTCTTTCAGCCAGTTCTGGAGCTTCTCCTTTTCTACAGGCCGATAGCGGTAGGATAACGGAATATCCAGGTGTATATCTATTAAATTCTGAAAATAGGGCAGCATGTCCAGCCTGTAAGGAGCTGCCTCCCATGCAGATTGCAAGCCTTCCCATTCAGACTCCCCTTCACGCGTTTGCGGATGAAGGGCCAGCAGCATAGCAGTCCCCAGGAAAATGACCACGACCGCACTCCATCCGAGTGACGACGTGGTGAATGGTTTCCTTGGCTTGCGCCACGAGAGGTGGTTGGCAGGACGAGACATCTCCATAGCTGAATCAGGAGACATCGCAACTTTAACAGTAGCTGCAACAGCCGATTTAGTCCCTGCAGGAAATGCCGCCGCCGCCACTTCAGCAACTGCGAGTTCTGACCATTCCTCACGAGATTGAATGATGATCTCCTGTAGTTCCTTGACCCCGTCCTCCGTCTGAAGCAAACGCTCGATCTCTTCCACAGATTGATCGGCTGCCCCATGTTCCTGTATCCAGTTGGCTAACGGCCGACGTGTCTGCAAAGGATCCAGGCTGTTTTTTTCCAGGCAAACTTGCAGAATCCGGACATGATCCAGGTTCATCACGCCAGCTTCCAGAGAACGGGAAAGCACCTCATGAAGCAGCTTGCGCTTGTACGCCAGATCGAATGCAGGCAATTCTTTCATAACGGTCTGGTGCACTCGTTCCGCCAATTTGGCTGCCCGCACACTAGAGCTCGCCGCTGCATATTGTCCTGCAATTTCCTGTTTCCATCTCTTGATCAGATCATCGTTCAGGATGACCCTGGTCATCGTCGGACACCGCCCTTGTCTTTCCATGTTCGTCGCCTGTTCACCTCTATACATCCACACGCATCCACTGGGTCCACAGGATAGATTACGTATGAGATTCAACAGCCATCCATGATTTCCTTCTGTTTCACGATGTTTCATTTTCTTTCACGATATTTCATTTTGTTCATAAAAAACAGCCCTCCTTGCGCACCAGTCATCTATCTGGCAGCTGGAGGACTGTTCGTCCGATGGATCGTCTGTTTAACAGGGCATAGTGGAAAATACGAGTTCATGTATCGGACAAGGGTGATGTGACTACCTGACATTCGCAACCGAATCTTCTCTGCACAACGCCAGCAAGTGCGTATCCTTTACTTTTAATCCGAAACGGTCTCCAAATTTATCGAAAGCCGGAATGCATACATCGAAGTTCATCGGAATCTGGTCCTCTCGAACGACATAAGGTTCCGTTTCATTTTTGACAACAATCATCAGAACCGGTACCTGCTTCGTTTTAAACCATTTCTTCACCTTCTCCACCCCTACTGCAACCTCTACCACCTGATCATAGGGAATGCTTCTAAGCTCTACATCCTTCGAATCATCGATACGCAACAGCATTTCATGGGTATCCAGGTTCATGTCCTTCACAACCATGTTCATTCATCCTTTCTCCACTTTGGATTTGTGATCATGCTTGTGAAGTATATACACCTTTTCATAACAATTGAATCATTCCCGCGTTTTCAATTGGTGTTTATCCGGTTGGATTTCCCTGAACCACGTATGCAGTTGTTCCACTGAACGAAGGGCATATTCCTTGCGTACCAGACTGCCCGACTGAAAAATCAACAGAGAGGGCACACTGCGAATTTCCCACTCCTCACACCACTGCGGCGCATGATTGACATTCATCCGGTACAAATCCAGATTCGGATGCAGCTCGGATACAATGTCGAGCATGCGCAGTGCCAATTTGCACGTTCCGCAAAAAGGCGTATAGACGAGTACAGCATAGCTGCCCTCTCCCGTTTCCCAGCGTTTCTGGAATTGTGGGAGGGTAAGGTCATTGATCATCCGTTTCCCTTCTTTCTCTGTTCAGATTCCGTCTGCTATGGGCAAGAAGAAGAGACCGTTCAGGCCACTTCACCCCAAACGGTCTCCCTTGTGCGCTGACAAGAAGCCGGTGCAGTTTATGCTTTCCATTTGATATTACAGCCAAGACTCGGCTTTTGATCCTCAAATACGGGTTCCCCGGACAGCACCTGATCCATCGCTTTTCTTAAATCCTGACCGGTAACCGGAATTTCACTACCAGGTCTTGAATCATCCAGCTGGCCACGGTACACGAGTCGGAGATCACCATCGAACAAGAAGAAGTCAGGCGTGCAGGCGGCTTCATAGGCTTTGGCTACTTCCTGCGTTTCGTCATACAAATAGGGGAAGCTGAAGGCCATGGCATGCGCCAGTTCTTTCATGTGGGCAGGAGAGTCATCCGGATATTGCTCTGCATCATTGGCGTTAATCGCAATAAAGGCAATGCCTTTCTGCTGGTACTCCGCTGCCAGATTGACGAGTTCATCCATCACATGTTTCACAAACGGACAATGATTGCACATGAAAATGATGACCGTTCCTTTATCCGATTTTAATTCCTGAAGAGACTGGGATACCCCTTCTACAGGATTCAATAGTTTAAATGACGGGGCAAGTGTCCCCAAAGGGAGCATGTTGGATGGCGTTCTGGCCAAGATTAATCATCCTTTCCATCTCATTCTCAATTTGAAGATCCTTCTCCCCTATTATAGACTTCTGAAACCCATTCGTAAAATTCATCCGTTTTCCCTGTGATAAAGGGCATTGACTTAGGCCCGCTTACGAAATTAGCCGTTGAAAGACAAATCTGCGATTGCACAACACAATCTGGTCTCCGTCTTTCATTTCGTATGACTTGTAGGGCACCATCGCCTGTTCATTCAGAAAAGTACCATTGCTGGAACCGAGATCCTTCAGCATGACCTTCCCTTGCTCTTGCAACAGCTCACAATGAAGTTTGGACACCCCTGGAGAAAGAACCGCATACTGAACCTTGGATTCATCTCTGCCAATGACAAATGGAAATGACGGAAGAGAGATTTCAGTCGTTCTGCCATCCTCACTAGCCTGCAGTACATATCTCTCTTGTTGGATAATCGCAGCCCCGTGGGTCTGAGCACTCAGAAGTACGGTTTTGTCAGGCTCCCTCGGCAGCACAACGGTCTGATCCTGTAGCTGTTCGTAATAGGGCTCTATGGAAGACACGGGAGAGGGAGACGTTCGGACGGGGCGATCATCTGCGCCTATTGGCTCTTTATGCTGCGTTTGAGAGACTGAGCGGTCCGTCTGGCTTGCGACTATCTCTTCTTGACCAAACAGCTCTTCCCAGCTTAACGGATCATATGCGGTCTCCTCATTCTCTTCGCCTGGAGCAGTGGATTCAGTCTGGGATGATTTGATCCAGGCCCAATAGGCCAGTGCTGCGATCCAGCTAGTCAGACCCAAACAAAGGTACAGCATGCCTTCACTGGGCTGCATGAACATATTCGACCAGATCAGCACCACCAATACGATACAAAGCAACAGTTTGGTTCGATATGAGGAATTGGAGGTGCTGTTGGTTGATCCGCCAGATGACGCCTTCCCTTTGGAGTTCGATACATGCACCTTCGGCCTGGACGGCGAAATGGGCTCGGAGGCAGACTTAGGTTGTTCAACAGGAGCCGTTTGGACTGCACGGTTGCCAAATTCAGATGCGGCTGCCTCCACTTGCCGAACGCTCATAGATTCCCGTTCTCCGGGATTCAACCCTGATGGAGTATCCCCTTTCCCTGATTGTGAGAAGGGGTTCTCGATTCGATGAGCAGACTGATGAGAAGCAATCCGATTCGCGTCGTCTGACTGGTCAAGTTTGTCATAGCCTGCCTGATGGGACCTGGGAGGAGACACATCTGACAGATGAGGTGCCACACCGCTCCTTAGCTGCTGGAGACCCACATAGAGGTGATCTACAGTTGGCTCCGCCTGGATCAGACTCATGATCCGCTGTATACCTGCACCATCCAGTTCCTTTACATGGGGGAGCAGATGCATCAGCAATTCCTTGAATCCTTGCAGCCAACTCGTACTCATCTCCCAATTTTCTATGGGAATATACAGACCGTACAGCTGCTGCATGTGAACATCACAAAACAAATAATCGGGATGCAGCACGGTTCTTTCCGGTTGCAGAAAGTAGCTGCTCCCGGTACGCAACAGATCCACCACAGACAGGAGCAGGCGATAGCAGTCATCCATCGACAGTTCTGTACTGCGAAGTTGCTGGGAAAGCAGCTTTTTGCCTGTAAATCCGTAACACAGCGAAAGCGCCAGATCCTTTTCCTCCACATACAGGGGCAGATAACCCTTTACATTCCCCTTCATCAGCATACTGGACTGCACACTTTGCAATTCTTCCTTTTGAATAGCCGGCATACGCTTTACGATCAGGCAATGACCGTTTCTGGTATCAAATTCCGTAATAAATGGTTGCAGGTTCAACGTTCTCCCCTCTCCTTCCTGAATGTTAAACAAGCATGAAATAGGCCGTCGTCATCCCTGGCAGAACCGCCCACATAAAAGGAAAATGGGAAGTCTGAGAGGAAGCCGTATGCCATACCTTGCGGGACTTCAATACGATAGCCGTCCATATAAAGTGATAAATTCTTTTCAACTGGGCTCCCAGCGTATGACGCAATGTCCAAATCAGAAGCCCGATTACACCCGCATACAGGATCGAATACAGCAGCCCAAGCAGGGAAAGTTCCATCCCGCCAATCGCTCCGATGGCTGCGAACAGCTTGACATCACCAGCGCCCACCGCCCCGATCAGAAACAGCACAAACAGGATAACGAACAAGACCACCATACTGACCATGGCCTGCATGACTCCCGGTATTCCTTCATGAATGAATGCCGCAACCAACCCAAGTCCCATGAATGGCAGCGTCAGCTTGTTCGATATTTTCGTTTGCGTCACATCTTGTACAAATGCCGTAACCAGCAGCACGACCATTAATCCGAATGCCAATCCACTCATTACATCCATTAAGGTTCACCTATCCATACGCGTTCTTTTGCACGCTTCGTTATCGTCAGCTCTTTCTCGTAAAACGGAATAGGCAGCTTGACTACATAGGACGCCTCTACTCCGAAATACGCTTGTCCCGGCTGCTGCAGGTTCGGGAGCGTCACCTCTGTCACTTGCAAACGTTCCGAATCCATCTCCACATCTTCTGCAAATACCGCTAAAATCGGCTTCATCGCTGCCATTTTCGCCTGATCGATCATCTTCCCGCCTTGACTGCCTATTTCCTTCGAGAAGGCATCCAGCATTTGGGGAAGCGGATCAGGGAGCAATCCTGCATAGGCATCTGTGAATTCCGAAGCGGTTTGAAGTTGCTCTCTCGCTCCCGTGATCGCTTGTCCTATTCCGGTGTTCATTCCCTGGTCGTACAGCAGCTTGACCGGATACATATGGGTTGAAATGACCTTAGTCGTCTCCGATACAGCCGTTTGCAATGCCATGTGAGCACTTTGTATTCGAATCATCGAGATCATGGCCAGGACAAACATCATGAGGAATGGCAGCACAATCGCGGCCTCCAGCGTTATGCCTCCCTCCTCCCGTTTCCAAAATGTTCGTTTCAATTGCATCTCCCCTTCCGTTCCTGACGTGCCAGGCTAAACGCGAATCGACGCATAACCCTCTCTAATAGGATTCATAGATTTCATGTGTGATCACGATTTCTCCTTCTTCACTGCTCCTGCCAAGGATGGGAAGAACAGCTGTGAAAAAGACCGGTTCCAACTCAAACGTCATGAAGGTCCTCGTATAGACAGGCTTGTTGATTAAATCCTTGCCTGTATTCAGTTCGATCAAGGCCTGCATGCGGCTCATCATTTTCGTATCCTGACTATGCAGCAACAGAAAGATGCGCAAGTAATCCTTGTAGTTGAACGTAACAGCACGTGCCCATTTATCTGAAAGTGGCACTTCTTTCCCTGCAATCAGATCCCCCATCTCCTGCCAGGCTTCGATGGCAGCCTCGGCAACTGCCCATAGAAACAACAGCCAGGGGGACACCAGCAGCGCAGCCTGCTTGTTCGGCGAAGCGAGCGCCTCCGCCAGATTGACAGCCATTCGCACTAAAAATATTTCACCATAGGCTGCGCCCAGATTCTTCTCACAGGTGCTGAGCCCGTACAGAATATACTCGACTTCCTGGTTGTACAGCGTGTGCGCATGCGGCAACGCCTTTGTGAATGATTGTTGATTGATGACGCTTGAATCTTTTGCATCAGGCGGCAACATCGTCCGATAATTGAACTTTGTCAAGGCATACTCGTTGACGTAAACCTCATCCCGAAAATTCAGAAGCGCATTTTGGATGATATCGATGAAATCAAAGGAATCTGTACCCACCTTGTCCGGGTCTTCAAGTTCCCTTTCTTGATATTCTGTTTCCTTGTCAATCTGGGCATTGTAGGATAAATATTTGTGATACAGGCCGTCCTGACCGGTAAGTTGCTTGAGTTGTCCATCTCCACTGATGGGGCACTTGAAGGTGTTGATGAGCTTGTTCAATGATTGCTCCGCACGATCTCGCTGTTCGTTTTTCTTGTCCTCAATCTTTTCATTGCGTTGATTGCGCTTGCGGTCTTCTTCCCGCACCCATATTTCCACGGTGTTTCTTTTTTGCTCCAGTGCTTCTATTCGTTGCTGCAGTAACGTGTAGCCATCCATATATGTTTTTCCGGTGAAGTGATTCAGCACATCCGTTCCGCGCTCCGGGAGACTGAAAAAGTGGGCTTGAAATGAGCGACCATATGCGGTAAACATCGCATGAACACCGCTTAGCTGACTTCTGTAATCAGCAAAGTAATTATCACCGTACACATGGATTTGCAAATCCAGTTCTTCCGTCATCTCCTCCAACTTCTTGATGAGACGTTTCTCAGCTGACTGGGCTTCTTGCAGTGCATGTTCAATTTGCTCGATCAAGGATCTGCCAATGATACCATCCAGTCTGCGTGCAGAAGCTTCCAGTTCCATCTTCATTTCCAGCACCAGCTGAGCCAGATTCTCAGCCGCCTGCTTCATGCTGTTCAGGTCAGACAGCTTCTCAGAAAGTTCTTCGATGCTGTTCTCTATTTCCTCGATGCTCGCCTGAATGTCCATAACCGTATCCGCATTCGCATTGTTGTCATGGGCCGCCTCGAGAGCCTGACTGGCTGCCTGTGCCTGTAGAGCGGATTTCTGTGCTGAAAGTTCAGACATCGATTGGCTAATCTGACTGATTTCCGTCGTCAGCGTATGCATACTGTGGATACCCAGTTCACCTGCCAGTCCATCCATTTCACTCAGCATTCGCTGCATGGACATTGAAAAACGGTGATAGTTCCCTTCTTTTCTTACGAGTTCGATCGTCATGTCCATCGCCTCATCCAGGGCGTCCTCCCGCTCCTCGATGATGCTTTCCAGGTCCTTTAGCTTGTCTGACATCCGGGACGCTTCGGACAGCTTGAGATCGAGGCCCCCTGCCTTCCACTTCTCCCACACATCTGTCATGTATTCGATGGGAGCCGCATATTTCATCTCTTCCAGAATCTGCTGCTCAAATACACCATGGTTCGCCAGTGCATGCTCGGAACTGACCTCAATCTCGCCTAACTCCGGACTGCTGAACCAGTTCTGATCCGGGGGCAGATTATCCTGTGTAACCTGCTGGACAACGTTCTCCATCTCATCCTTGTTCGCGATCGCATATAGCCCATAGGTGGCGAGGTCCAGATCATAGCCCGCATGAAGAGAGCGTACAGCCGCCTTTACAGCTCGCTCCGTCTCATACTCGGCAGCCTTGATGCGTGCGAAGTCAACAAATATAGCCTGAAACAGAAAGACCGCAGCCAGGATGATCATGAAGAAAATGGAGACTGCTCCTCGTTCGGAATGCCACAGCTTGTTCATGTTTCCCTTCCTTTCGCCTCCGTGGGCGCCAGTTGCCCGCCAACGACCCATCATTCACCATCATGAATGACAACCACGATTCCCAGCGCTTCGATTTCCTTTCTCAATGCCGCATCCGGCCCAACGGTTCCGTTTCGGCCCTTCTTGTAAAAATGATAGACGATCCCGTTTACATCCTTGCTGTTCTTCAACAGCTCAGCATCCTTTCGCATCTGCGGGGCCAGACTGGATTTTGTAAAGGAATAATACGCCTGATGGACAACCTGATCTTTGTCCAACGCATCGATTTTTCGTTTCCCCTCAGAGGTTTGCAGGTAAAAATCGTGGCGAACGGAACCGACCAGCTTTCTGGTATAGGCCACCGCCTCGACATGACTGCCGATGCTGGCGTTCTCATTTTTGAGCGCGATAAACGCAGCGGTTTTTTCCTGCGCTTGCCGCTTGTCTATGTTGCGCTGAGTCAGCTTTTGCGCGTATGTAGTCAGAAAGTCCACGGTCCGATTCAGTTCAATCGGGTCCACCACATAAGAACGGCTGGCCACTTCCAGTTCCGGCGCCTCGATCACCTTCCATCTAAAGAACGCCGAATCAGGTGTATGCGTCTCTTGTCCGTTAATCAGTTGAAAAAGCCAGTAATGATTGAAGTCCAGTTCCCCATAGTCCGGCGATTCAACCATCTGATTGATCCGACTCAGTTTGCGGTGGAGGAGGCCACTGTTTTGAGGACCATCCGGGAAGGAATAGGTACTGCTCTGTGTCCCTCCTCTGATCCATCCGAACAGATCATTGCTCGTCCAGCGCCAGTACAATCCGTCCGTTTGACCCGGGTGCACCTCTCCGGTTACCAGATCACGGGCACTATTGTTCCAGACATAGGCACTTCTCTCCACGCCGCTATGAATTTCCTGCTCAGTCGCTATTCGCTGATACACCGTTTCGGTCAAAGCAAAGAACATGAATACGGCAAGCAGGAGAACGGGCAGAATAATCGCCGCCTCCAGTGTAAAAGAACCTGCTTCATTCCGTTTAAGCTGTCTCGATTTTTCTAACACTCGCATTCCCACACCTGCCCTTATTCGCTACTCCTTTGACTTTCACGCCTCATACCGATGAACAAGTGAATCAGCGTGCTTCATGTTGATTATGTTGCCGTAGCTTATTATGGCGTCGCTGGCGGATCACTTGGTCTTAGGTTATCAATAGTATCAATTTCCTCTTGAGTATCAGTGAAAAGCTGATTTACCCAGCTCACGATCCATTTTCGGAATACGACTGCGATAACGACTAACACGGCAATAATGAGCAAAATCTCCAGCGTTCCCAGACCCTTTTCTTCTTTCCATACGGCTTTCCATTTGTTTGACAACCAATTCATATGTGTTCCTCCTCCAGAATCTATACATAGGTTTGTATGTCGCGGCTTGCTAAAAGCTGACCGACAGGATCGCGGGGGCTGCCGTAATGGTCAGTACGATCAGAAAAACGAGCACCATCGGAAAGACTAGTTTCGATGATGCTTCTTCCCCGAGTGTTTTGGCGGCAGCCTTGCGAGCCTCCCACAATTGGAAGGACAAGCCTGCCAGTGCTGCGACGAACTCTGTGCCTCCCCGCCGGAAATTCAGCAGGATGGTGTTGGTCAGCAGCGATACCTCCTGTACAGCACACCTTCGGTTAAACTCTTCCAGAGCCTGTTGAAAAGGCTCATGATTCTTCATCTGCTGCACCAGTCTGAACCATTCCTTGTACAGGGGATGGTGAGCATCTGTCTGCTTGCCCTGGACGGCTTTCATCATCGCTCCTTGCAAGGTTTCCCCTGCGTTCATAAGCAGGGTGACCTTATTCAGCAAATTCGGCAACTCCATCAGGATCAGCATCCTGCGTCGTTTTAACTGCTGCTGCACCTGCTTGTACATCACAAGTGGAAGGATCACAGCAAAGAGAACCATCATGCCCAGCAGAGACGCATCCGAACTTGCACTGAAACCGCACAGCGACAACAGCAATACAATCATGACCACCATCCCGATCACTTTGCTCAAAAAATACCGTGTTTGTTCAATCGCCTGCGCCTGACCAAACAGAATGCGATGATCACGAACCAGAATGCCGTAATATTTGCCGATTCTTTTGTCCAGCTTGAGCCACTGAACGTAAATTTCAAATCCATGCCAAAAATCACGTTTTTGCCGGGCCGCCAGACCGGGATCTGCCTGCACACCGCGTTCCTTAATCGCGCCAAGCACGACCACCACGAACAGTACCACTGTCCATCCCCCATAGACCATCTGCAACTCTCTCACCCCCTTTGTTAGACATCGCAGCTGAAACTTTTTACTTCTTTGTTTGGCTTCGCAGTCGCTGCTTCATCAGATGTTGATGCCTGCCTGACATTGAAAATTCTTCCTGGTCAAATTTTGATGTCGGTAATTTTGTGCGACAGCAGCATCGCAACAATCAACAAAATCAGAGACACCAGCATGATCAGAATGCCTTTTCCGGCATATAGCGGATTCATGTAATCCGGCGAACTGATTTTGAGCAAGAGCAAAAAGCAAAACGGTGCACCCATCAGCAATCTCGATTCAAATTTCTTCTGGGCTACAATGACGGAAATGTCTTGCTGAATTTCGAGCTTTTCACCGATCATCTGAACCGTTCGTCTCAGCACCTCAGCCAGGTTTCCCCCAGACCGCTTGCTAATGACAAACACTTCTGCGAAATTGAGGATGTCTTCCTGCCTGGATCGGACCGCAAACGCATAGATCGCCTTCTCGATCGGCTCACCTGTATCCACCTGGCGATTGATTCGCTTCAGCTCCGTCATAATTGGAGACTGCGGATCAGGAAACAAGAAGCTGAGATCCTTCATGCTCTCACGAAATGCGCTCTCCACCGATCGGCCTGCACGCAAATAGGAACTGACTACTTCCAGCGCCTGTTTGAAATCGACTGCCAGCAGAAATCGCTTCTGCTCCTTCCACGACTCGTTTTTCCACACCGGATAGAACGGTGCGAAGATCATGAGAATCAGCCCAGCTACCCACTGATCGAAAAACAGCCATCCTGCAGAACATAGAAACAGCGCTGCGATTCCGGTAAAGATCCAGTGCTTGAACGTCCAGTCCTCACGCATGATCTGCTTCACGTTATGAAGCTGTCTGCCCAGGCTGGTAAATGGTTTGGAACCACTCATATCCGATCGCTCCTTCCACTGGGCGTTGCTGCTCGCTGAAATCCGGCGAGCTCCAGCTTGCTTCTGTTGTGGATCGCATGGCCGGTAGCGGTCAGGCTGCCCGATATATGATCGAGCGTGGAAGTCTCATGTTCTTCAAAAACATACAGCGGGTTGAGCAGAACCTGCCCATTCTCTATGCCGATGACTTCGCTGATTTCTGCTACTCTCCGGCTTCGATCACGGAATCGGGACAAATGGATAAAGATATCGATGGCAGAAGCAATTTGCTGACGAATGACTTCTACCGGAAGCTGAACCGCACTGAGCACCATCGTCTCCAGCCGACTGATCATATCCTTGGTCGAATTGGCATGCCCGGTAGACAGGGAGCCGTCATGCCCGGTGTTCATCGCTTGCAGCATGTCCAGTGCTTCCGCCCCCCGCACTTCCCCGACCACAATCCGATTGGGACGCATCCGCAGAGAGGAGCGAATCAACTGACGAATGGGAATCTCTCCCTTGCCCTCTGTATTCGCATTGCGCGTCTCCATTCGCACCAGGTTCGGAACCGTGCGAATCTGAAGTTCTGCGGAATCCTCAATCGTAATGATACGCTCATCGGGCGGAATGAATTGAGCCAGGGCATTGAGAAACGTCGTCTTTCCTGAACCTGTACCACCACCAATGAAAATATTGTATTTGGCCTGGACGAGCATTTTGAGCATGTCGGCTGCTTCCTCCGTCACCGAGCCAAATCGGACGAGGTCCTGCATATGAATCGGTTGTTCGGGAAATTTCCGAATGGTCATCGTAGGCCCGTCCAGTGCAATGGGAGGAAGGACGACATTTACCCTGGAGCCGTCAGGCAGTCTCGCATCCACAATCGGGGTGCTTTCATTGACGATCCGGTTGACCTGACCGACAATCATCTGAATGACATCTTCCAGCTTCTCTTTGCTCTCGAATTGCATGGGAGCCTGCAGTACCTGACCTTCCCGCTCAATGAAAATCTGGTCATGTCCGTTGATCATAATCTCTGTAATCTGCGGGTCATCGATATAAGGCTGAAGAACATCGTAACCGCGAATGGAATGATAAATTCGGGCGATCATCTGCTGTTTTTCCGAGACCGTGTACCGGGCTCCCAGATTCAACACCTGACGCTCAATCCATTGTTTCAGCTCCTCATCTGTCGAAAAATCCTCGTATTCAATCGCTTCCCGCAGCCTGTTCTTAATTTGCTGAATGAACTGCTCCATGTGACCATCCCTTTTGCTTGCTATGATTACCTTTCAGTTGCAGCAGCTGTTTGGCCAGTTGCATCACCGCCACCTGATAGGCCTGGGGCGGCTGTGTCCATTGCGGGGAAGTCACCCATTTCCATTCTGGTACGTAAGGAAGCTCAAACAGAACATCTGCCCATTGTTCAAGTGCCCGTCGTTCCTCTCTGGAAGGGCCGCACCGGTTGACCACGATCCCGTTCAGGAGCCACTGGTTTTCTTTCGCCGCCATTCCCTCTCCAAGCGCGACACGCTCCGCCTGTTCTGCCTTGTATCTGGTTAGCTTGGATATCGCGTGAACATCATCGTTGACCACATGCAACTGCACGTCGCAGCGCTGTTGCAGCGCCCTGCCAATCTCGCTTATTCCGCTCTCTGCTTCCACAATGACGAAATCAAAGGGCTGCGCGCGAAGCCGGTCCGCAAGCAGCTGAACATCCTCTACTGTCAGTTCTGACCAGGCTCTTGTTGTCTGAAAGGAGGGCAGATAGGTCACACGCAGCGTTTCACTATGAACCAAACTGTCAACCAGCGCTGTATGCACCTCATCCGGACGAGTACGCAGCAGATAATGAATATGATCCAGCCCTGTCGGGCCAGTGGCGTCATCGTCAGGGATATCTGTTTGGTCACTCAGGTCATCCGCTCTCCAGGTCTTGCTTGATCGGTCATACGTTTCAAGTGATGGCAAGCTCTCCAGAGATACATACAAGGCCTTCTTGCCAGCGCTTTGCAGCTTTTGGATGAGCGCCAGTGCGAGAATCGACTTTCCTGCCCCTCCGCTCACCGAGGTGAGTCCAACGAGAAGGGTATCGCCGGCAGGATGAACAGACTCCTTTTCCGGCGTAGGAACGTGAGGCGTGTACGCCTGCTGAAAGCCCTCTCTGGCCTGTATGAGTAAATCCTCTACAGACTGATACTTTTCCACCCTCTGCCAACCGGAACGGACAGCCCCGGCTGGATGTTCAACCAGGATTACCTTGTGCAGGCGCCGTTCTGTGGGCAGACTCTGTGACAAGACCGTGTCTACTTCTTCGCACAGGGACGGAGAAGTCAGGATCATTCCCTCACCTGCCTCCTGTTTCCAAGATGCTTGCAGGGTGTTGACAGACGTAAAGGTTTTGCATGTATATTGCATGCGGAGTGTATCCGATGAGGCCACGAATCGACTGAACAAATTCATATACGCCTCATCTTCGAGCACGAGATACAACAGCATCTTGTCCCCCCCTTTCTTCATAAAATCCCGAATAATTTCAGCACGCCAAAAATCGTAAACATCCCGCCAGCGGCGGTTAAGATCATGAGCGTTTTCTGCTGCTGCCTGGTCAGATTCATCTCCAGCCCTCCCTGGTTTCCATTTATATCCAGACCAAAAAAATAAGCACCACCCACAAGCTGAATCCTCTTCTGATCAGCTGTGAGCGGTGCTTCCGCTTTGATTTCATTCAATTGAAACTAATATATCCTATATTCCTCCAATTTTCAACCATTTTTGCGCATTCTGGCGATCCAACCCTTCCGACTTGGCTTCGGCTGTACGTGATGTTGCCAGTGCTGCAAGTAAGGCGCAAGACATTCCCGGCATGTCTCGAACCAGTCCCGGTTGCTTAACACATGCTTTCCTTGATACTCCGCCTTGATCCATTCCGCATACGGAATATTATCCACGAAACAAATGGGCTTCCAGGGAAAGCTGCCCGCCCATTGGGCGTGAAAGTGGGGTCCCGGATCACGATTGCCGATGAAATGGACGGAATATCCCTTTTGCCTGTACGTCGCAGCCTTCTGAAAAGCCAATTCGGCGTGCCTGCTGTTAAAACGTCGCGGGCTCGCATCGGCTACGATGACCCATTCGTCTATCATCGTATGCAGCGAATCGATCAAATGAAGGTGCTCGGACAAATCCAGCACCCAGCAAGCCATGTCCGCTCTGCCGTTTATTTTGTCTTGAAGAGCATCAACGGTGGATTGAAGGGATCGGCCCCAATCGACATTTACATAATAAATTTCCTTCACCGTTCGTTTGCTGAGCTGCATTTCTTCATGAAGCAGGCTGGCATCGGCACCGCTCATGGACGCAGAGATGCCTTTTAACTCCAGCACACACGACGACAAAAACAATTGGCCAAGATAGATGGCAATGGCTTCTGCCATAAAGCTGGCTCCAACATGCTGATCAATTCCCGAAACGGCAATAATTTTCGGTCGATGACCCGACCTCTTCATTGGGTTCGCGGGACCCGCCAGCCCCTCCAGCTCGCGCAGATCCTGCTGCAGCTGCTTCACATTGGCATAACGATACAGCGGATTTTGCTGGAGCAATCGATACAGGATCGCTCGCCATTTGTCAGGGACTAGCTGCAAGCTCTCTGCTTGCTCATTCTCCACAGGTACTGCATGCTCGCCTCCTGACAGCAGATAATACAAGCAGGCACCAAGGACGTACAGATCCGTACGAGGACCAGACTGGTGACCTGCATACTGTTCCGGGGCTGCAAAGCCTATCGTCCCAAGCTGTCTGGTATCGCTTGTCTGCATCGTGTCGTATCTGCGGGAAATACCAAAATCGATCAGCTTCATATTGTCATTTGGATCAATCATGATATTGGCAGGCTTCAGGTCCCGATAAATGACAGGTTGAGCCTGACTGTGCAAATAATCCAGCACCTCGCACAATTGTCGTGTCCATTTCAGCAACTGCTCATCAGACAGCTGATGCTGCTGATTCACAAATAATTGCTGCAGGGTAACGCCCTCTATGTAATCCATCACAATGATGACGCTTTGTGAATCATGCGTCTGAATGGCATCAACGATGCGCGGCAGAAACGGGTGACTGAGCTCCATCAACAGCTTCAGCTCGCTTTCTGCCGCCAGTTTTTCATCGGCATCCATGATTTTGACCGCCCATTGCTTTCCATTGAGATGCAGATCCTCTACCGCATAGACCGCACCCATGCCTCCCTGACCCAACTCCCTGATCAAGCGGTAACGCCCTGCGAGCAGATCACCTGGCTGGTAAGAAGATGGCTTTTTCATTATGACTTCCCCCTGACTCTGAACCTGTTGCTCAACAGTATAGCACAATTTCCAAATGCTGTGACGATGAATCTTGCTGCATCGTGGAGGATTTGCGCGCAATTGTATATCTCCATGTACTATCCTGATCTCAGCCGGATTCACTCCACTCCTATCTGCCACGTCATGTTACAGTGCTGTTTCAATCCTACTTAGGGGTGGGTATAATTAAAGTGTAGTTGATCCAGCGTGATCAGACATGATGGCATTCATCATGGAAGACAAAAATGACGTCCATCGCGTCAAAAGGAGTGAAGAGGCCTCACATGGCACATCAAACACTAGAAAGAAAAAATGAATTGCTAAGAAAAGAGATTTCCCAGTATCTGATTCAGGAAAATCAGCACGGATTGAATGAGCATGACCAACAAATGAAGCAAAGAATGCTGAAGGAGTTCCATGCCAACCAATATAGTCTGCGAAACACACATTCGCAATAACACGTATTTGCAATGATAGGTTCTATCCTAAAAAATGGAGCCGCTCCCACTGTACGGTGTCGGGGAGCGGCTCCATTTTTATTTTTTTGCAAACATGTTTCAATTACTTCGCAAGCATGTGTCGGGCTATTTTACTGCCATGGTGTCTGCCATTCTCTATAAAAATTGCATTGGCCTCTCTACCTGCAGCGATGACGCCTGCGATGTACAGTCCGGGAACGTTCGTTTCCATTGTCTCCGGGTCATGCAGAGGCGCATCATGCTGCTCATCGAGCTGAACCCCCATGTTCTCCAGAAATGCCCGGTCAGGACGAAAACCAGTCAAAGCCAATACAAAATCATTTTCTATTGTCCGTTCGTTCTCCTTGTCTTTCACGGTAATACTCTCCGCCGTAATGCGCGTGACTTCGGTGTTCCAGAGCATATGGATCTTGCCCTTATCCACCATGCTCTCAAATACCGGTCGCACCCATGCCTTTACACTTGGAGACAGCTGATCCTGGCGGTAAATGACGGTTACCTCAGCGCCGACCCGAAGCAGATCCAGTGCAGCATCAATGGCTGAATTTTTTCCGCCGATGACGGCTACTTTCATTTGGTGATAGGGATGTGCCTCCTGATAAAAATGCGACACCTTCAGCAAATCCTCCCCAGGTATGCCCAAATGGTTGGGATGATCAAAATATCCGGTTGCCATAATCAGGTTTTGTGCCCTATATGCGTGGCTTTTCCCGAACCGATCCTTCGTTTCTACCTTGAAACCCTTTTCGTCTCGATTGACCGCGATGACCTTCTCGTACGTATGGACACGCAGCTGTTCGCGCTCTGCCACAGTTCGATAATACTGAAGCGCTTCCTGCCGGGTTGGCTTCTCCTGCACACTCATAAAGGGATAATTCCCTATCTCCAGATTCTCTGACGTGCTGTGAAAGACCAGATAGGTCGGATACTGATAGATGGACTGTACGATGCTGCCTTTCTCAATCACAAGCGGATCGAAGCCGGCTTGCTTGCAGGCAATGGCGGCTGCAATGCCACAGGGGCCGCCGCCGACGATGATGACTTGCTCCATGATGCTTCCCCCTTCCTGAACATGGCTCACACAACGTGAATCCAGGGACGACCAGCCTCCCAGCTTAATTGTACCTTGACATCGAAGATGTCTGCAAATTGTTCAGGTCTGATGACGTCATGCTTGGGTCCTGCTGCAGCAATCTTTCCTTGCTCAATGATGCAGACATGCGTGAAGAATGGCATCAATTCTTCAATGTGGTGAGAGACATAGACCATGGGCATCCCCTGCTCTGCCAGCATGGTCAGATCCTGAAGCAATTTCTCCCGTTCATACAGATCCAGTCCGGCACACGGCTCATCCAGAATGAGCAGTTCCGGTTTACTGAGCATGGCTCTGGCCAGCATCACTTTTTTCCGTTCTCCCTGGGAGAGGACCCCAAGCGGTGAATGACGCAAATGGGCGATTTTGAAGCGGTCCAACATCTGAACCGCCTCTTCTTCTACTTCCGGAGGAATCGTCTGATAGAATCGCAAATAGCCGAACAAGCCGGTCGCAGCAACTTCCCATACCGGATCGGAAAGGTGAAGCTTCTCGATCAGGGAAGGACTGATATAACCGATTCGTTTTCTTACTTCCCGTACATCGGTCTGTCCATAGCGCTCACCCAGCACGTGAACTTGTCCCCGAGTCGGAAACAGGTACCCGTTTATCATTTCCAGTATGGTCGTTTTTCCCGAACCGTTTCGGCCCAGGATCATCCACTGCTCTCCCTGACGTATATCTAGCTGAATATCGGACAATATGGTGCGCTGCTCCCGTATCAGGGAAACGTCTTTAAAATGAATCATCCTGTCATCCTCCTCTTACTGTGGTCGGAACTCGTTCAGCACTTCATTCGGTATCGGATACGGGAACACCACGACATGCTCCGGCTTCGAGGCTTGCAGCATGTCATGCATGCGGCGCTTCCCTTCCAGGCTGGACGTATGCAAGTATATGACATCGGCAAAAAGCCGCTCCTGAATCATCTGAATAACCAGGTCCGTTCCCGTTAATTCACCTGCACCGAGATCATGATCCAGCGATAAAATGCCCACACGACATTCGCGAAGCAGCAGCAGGCATTCCTCTGCATTTTTGGCCAGGACAAAGCCTTCCGGACAGGGTCTCCAGTCATCCAGATAAACGTGTACCTTCTCCATTTCTCCCATTCTCTCACTCTCCCACTGGTTTCTTACTTGTCCTTCCTTCCATCGCTCCGCTGTGCAAGAGACATCGCGTTGTGCCATTCCATCCGGGGATCGTCCTGCTTCGAGGCTCGGGTTTCCAATATGACGGGGACAGGCACATGCTGAAACGAAGATAACAGTTCTCCCAGCGCCTTTCTCCCGATCTCGCCCTGTCCGATGTCTGCATGTCGATCCCGGAAACTGCCGGACGGATAGAGCGAATCATTCAAATGAAGGACCTGCACATGTTGGATGTACCCTATCTTTCTGCCGTGCTCCAGCAGCTTTGCCCAATTGTGTCCATCCCACAGCCCCGCTGCATACAGATGACACGTATCGAGGCAGAAACCAATTCTGGCAGGGTCACGCACACAACTTCGCACGGTGGCACACTCTTCCAAGGTCATGCCCATCCTTGTCCCTTGTCCCGCCTGATTTTCAATCAGGATACGGGCCTGTCCGTCCCATTGTGCTAGCACCCGATTCAGGCACTGGATGCTGTTTTGATACCCTTGCAGTGGATCTTTCCCTCTGAAATGACCAAAATGCACCACGACCCCGATCGATCCGTTCGCTTCTGCAATCTGTAAATCATTGAGGATCGAACGCACCATGCGGTCTTGCTCTGCTCCCGGCGAGAGACAAGGGTTCGTTGGGTAGGGGGCATGAAGGACAGACTGAATGCCGTGCTGACGGCAGAAGGATCGACAGGCTTCTGTATCACGCAGCGGGATTTCCTTGTGGGAAAGCGTGCGCGGGTTTTTGGAGAAATATTGAAAAGCCGGTATGCCCAGTTCATGGGCACGACGGGCGGCACGGTAGTACCCGTTACGGATGCCCAAATGCACACCGATACAGGGACGCTGTGAGGCTGTCTGGTCGTTCACGCCATGTCTGCTCCTCTCTGCCTGTCATCTGCGTCAATGAGTAAATCAAGGGGACGCGGGAGTCTCGGAGGATCGATTGACCTTCTCGATATTTCCCAATGTATATAACCATACCCCTGCGATGACAACCATCGTTCCAGCGGCTTGCGGCCAAGTCAAACTTTCCCCGATCCATATATACGCAAACAGGGCGGTAAAGACCGGATTAAAATTCAGAAACATCCCGGATTGCGTACCGCCTACCTTTTGAACGCCGATATTCCAGAACAGCATCGCGAGCACGGTAGCCCCAATGCCGATATACAGCAAGGCAATCCAGAAGGAGGTGTCGGGCGAAGATATCGTCATCTCCCCCCATATAAAGGGCAACATGAGTCCCAGTCCGAACAGACCTGCCCAAAACGTTGCAAAGAGCGGACCCACCTCATCCTTGAGCGTAAACTTGGTCAATACCGAATAGACACCCCAGGTGAGCACAGCCGCCACCATATATAAATCACCCATATTAAATGAAAGCGCGAATAGCTGATCGACCTTGCCCCTCGTAATGACAATGACCACCCCGATCAATCCGGTAAGCATGCCAAGACGCTGTTTCCCATTTAATCGCTGGCCTGTGAAAATAAACGTCATGAGGGCAATGGCCAGTGGATTCAGTGCGGAAATAATGCCCGTGTTAATGGCACTCGTATGTTGCAGCGCCTGAAACATAAATAGATTGAATAAAAAAATGCCGGTCGCGCCCATCCCGATGAGGGGCAGCAAGGACGATCTGGAAGGCCAGAACTTGCGCTCTTTCCAGCGGACAAGCGGAAATAGAACCGCCACCGCAATCACATAACGCAAAAAACTCATCATGAGCGGATCGGCATGCCCCACTGTGAATTTCCCGGCTACAAAGTTCCCTGCCCACAACATGCTTGTCGCGAGCAACAGAATAAAATAAACCACTTTCATTATGTTGGACTCCTTACGTGTTCATCGCAACGAAGATTTACAGCTCAAACAGAAAGCCCTGGTGCTCATGCTGTTCAACCTGTCCTTTCCCCTGCTGTTTTTTCTGATTTCGTGAACGGGTGGACCTGGTCGAGTTTCTGTGAGCCTGCTGCTGCGATCTACGATCCAGCCGCTCGATTCGTTTTTGCAAGGCCAATCGATCCTTGTCCTGTCTGTCAGCATCCATGCGGGTAGCAGACTTCAGTCGCGTCCATTGCTCCAAGGCGTCCCGCGCATAAGTGAGCGCAGTATCCGGCTTCTTGTACACATGCTCATACAGCTTGGACAGCTCGATATAAGATGCAATGGGATGCAAACGATCACCGGCATGAGCGGTCAGATCCTCTTTCCACAGTTTTTCTGCCAACTCCCACTTTTTTTGCTTCTTGTAATAAGAGGCGATCGCGCCGAGATAAGGTTTCTGTTGCGGCAGTTCCCTGCTTAATATTCGCTCGAGCATCCCTTCTGCCAATGCGGTCAGATCCATTCGATCATACCATACAAACAAACGGTATTGTTCTTCCGGTCCCATATATTCATAGGCCAGCTTCCCCTCTGTGGCGTACCCCATGTGTGTACACAAGGTGACCAGGCTCAGCAGATCTAGTTCATTGTGATGAAAGACCCCACTCAGAACAAGCGGATCTTTTGTGGCGAGGTATTCAAAATACTTCGCTGGTGCCTCAGAGCCTGGCAAATCATCCATGCGACTTACGCCAAGCCGTTCTCTCTCGACCATACTAAGCCGACAAGATTCCAGTACGTGTTTCCACAGACTTCGGCTCGGATAGAGGGCATCCATATGCTCCAGCTGCCGGGATTCCTCTTCATAGCGGTGGATGATGAATCGATTTTTGATTAACGGCCAGTCGAAAGATTTGCCGTTGTAGGTAACCAGGTGGGTGCGCCCTCTCAGTCGCTGGAGCAGATAAGCCAGGAGCGCAGGTTCTTCTGCCGGGTGTCGGATCAGGAGCTGTTCGATGACAAACTGTTGCTCCTGGAAAAATCCGACGCCAATCATAAAGGGGAGGTTGCCAGCACCCAGGCCCAGTCCGGTCGTCTCGGTATCCATAAAGACGAATTGCTCCAGATTTTCCAGCGGCCTTTGCTTGCAAAGTATGGATAAGGCAGGCAGCCTTGCCGCTAACTCACTGAGCTGATAATGACCATGTGTCGTATGAAGCGGGTAGGTGCGTGTTCGAACTATAAATTCCCCATGCTCGGCACTTGGATAGCCAGCGTCCAGCTCCTTCCACTCCTGCTCGTCCTCCCGGATGATCACAGGCGTACTGCTTTCTTCGCTTTCCATCGGTATCGGAACAGTAGCGCTGGTTTCTTCGCCTTCTACTGGTATCGGTACAGAACCACTGGTTTCTTCCCTTTCCACAGGTGCAGTATCCTTGCGCTTGTTGCGCAGTAACTGATCTCGCATCCGGCTCATGACGACGGCTCCATCTGACGCAGCAAGTCCATCGCCCGCTGTTTTCCGGTCAGACCCACCTCTTCAATCGGTCCGACACACGACGGGCAGCCACTGAGACAGGAACAATCGCTCATCAGTTCCAGGGCATGTGCAAATAGTGTACGGTGAAGCTGAAACAGTCGCTCGCTTAGCCCAATACCGCCCGGATAACGGTCATAAAAGAACAGGGTCGGTCTTTTCGTATGAATGGCCTTGACCTGCGGGACGACTCGGATATCCAGCGGATCACACATCAAGTACAGCGGAGCAAGATGACCGAGCACATTGGACAAACCCATCAGAGCCGATTCCATCTCACTTCTGTTCATGCCCGCACTCAATTCTTCGCCAAGTGAAATCCAGAAGCTGGACGTATGCAATTCTTCCTCCGGCAAATGAATGGGGCCTGACCCGATATTCTCATGTGTCCGCAATCGGATTTTCTTGAAGATCGTGGCCTTGGCATTCACCGTCACCTCACCAAAGGAACAGGTGAACGTGCGGTAGTGCTGCTCCTGATCCTCGTGCAGTACCTTCAGTTCCACAGCCAGATTGGCATCCGTGAAGTAATCTACACTCACCTCACGTACATATGCTTTCTTTTCTTCGAAATCCAGCTTTTCCACCTGATACTGCACACCCTCGTGGATATAGATCGCTTCCTCATGCAGCAGAGTAGGGGCAGAAAAACGGTCCACCTCACCGATCACCTGACTGCCATTAGAAATATCGATGATGATCACATTTTCCTGAGCGGCTGAACGCAGTGATATGCCATGCGCCGGGAACGACTGATCCATCCAGTACCAGCGGTCATTCACATAATGCAAGGTTTGTTCCTCAACGAGAAATTCCAGCAAATCCTCCAGGGATTCCGAACCAAATCGCTCCCCGCGTTCAAAGGGCAGCTCATACGCTGCACACTTTACGTGATCCATTAAGATCAACAGATTGTCGGGATGGATACGTGCTTCCTCCGGTGCCGTTCGGAAGAAAAATTCAGGATGCTCGATCACATACTGATCGAGGGGATTGCTGCTGGCCACCAGAAAGGTAACTGCCGTTCCATGGCGGCGTCCTGCTCTGCCGGATTGCTGCCATGTGCTGGCAATCGTTCCGGGATAGCCATTCATGACACAGGCTTGCAACTGGCCAATATCGATACCGAGTTCCAGCGCATTGGTGCTGACGACGCCGCGAATTTCTCCGCTTCGCAGCCCGCGTTCGATCTCTCTGCGCTGCTTGGGCAAGTAACCGCCCCGGTAGCCGCGAATGGATTTCGTTCCGAGCTCTTTCTTCACCAGATCCTGCAAGTAGGTAAGCAGCAGTTCTACCCGCACCCGGCTGCGTGCAAACACAATGGTCTGTATGCCGTTTTTAAGCAACATGGCAGCGAGCTTCTGTGATTCCAGCACCGCACTGCGCCGAATACCAAGCTGTTGATTGACGACTGGAGGATTATAGAAGACAAAATGTTTTTCACCCGATGGCGCTCCGTTTTCGTCCACCAAGGTGACCTGCTGCTCAATAAATCGTTCCGTATGTTCCTTCGGATTGGCAATCGTCGCGCTGGCGCAAATAAACTGGGGATTGGAACCGTAAAAACGGCAAATACGCTTCAGTCTGCGCAGCACATTCGCAACATGACTGCCGAACACACCTCGATAGGCATGTACTTCATCGATCACGATATAGGTCAGATTCTCAAACAGCTTCACCCATTTCGTATGGTGAGGCAAGATCGCCGAATGCAGCATGTCCGGATTCGTTACCACGATATGACCGGCATTTCGAATGGCTTGTCTGACGTTTGGTGGTGTATCCCCGTCATAGGTATGTGTTTTCAGGTCTGCCTCCATTCGGTCCGCCAGTTCCTGAAGCTCCATCACCTGATCCTGGGCGAGTGCCTTCGTCGGAAACAGGTACAAGGCCCGTTCATGTGGATGATTCAGAATTCGCTGCAGCACCGGCAAGTTGTAGCACATCGTTTTGCCGGACGCCGTCGGGGTCACGGCGACAATATGCTCCCCCCGCTCCACCGCTTCAAATGCCTGCGCCTGGTGCGAGTATAGCTGTTCAATCCCCTTATCCTGCAAAGCTTGCCGCAGATCCGCACGCAAGCCCTCCGGAAATGGGGCAAATACGGCTTCTTTTGGCGGAAGGGTCTCCCAGTGGGTCACCTGACTCATCAATTCCGGATTGTTGCGAAGCTGCTCGATCCATTCATGGACACTATGAACCTTTCCCGTTAGTCGATTCATTCCGATTATCCCCTCTATGACGATGATGTCCCTATTTTACAGAATATACGTTCCCTCTTCAATCATTCTGTAAAAATTCATCGACAAACCCTGGCCTGTCACCAGGTAAAGCGTACATACCGTATAGCATTAAGGAATCATCAATCGGAAAGTGCGCAATAAAGCATACCGCCGTGATGGTTAGGAAAGGGGTGGGGGCCACTTTTCCCGGGAAAGCGCAGGAACTGACACCAGACACAAAAACAGGGTCGAAATCGCACTCTTTCTGGCGATTTCCACCCCTGCTGCTGCACGGTCCTGTCAGCGGCTTCTCACAATCCGGCATTGTCATCATAGTCGTAACGAAATCCGTCCAGCTCCGCAGACTGATTGCGGGTCTGTTCCATGGAAAAGGCACCGGTCTCGGACGGATATCCTTGCAGTTTGGTCAGTACATCCCGATACTGCATCATCACCTGATAATCTGTCCCCCGATTCATCGCTTCACGCAAAGCTTGCTCAATGACCGCATAATCCGTCGTATTCAGTGAATTGGCCTGTGGTTGCATGCTTCTGATCCCCTTCCATCTTGATTCATCCTCATTTCTGCCAACTAGTATGCCCAGAAACAAAAAAATGATGAGAGCCTTAATGAAAGTTGGGAGGGAGACAGGCAAGGTTCAACTTTGGTATGATAAAACCATGAAGGCTGAATTCAGAATTCCGTCATACTTAATCCGTCCTGCCATTCATAGGGCATTTTCCTTCAGTCGGATGGATCATGCGTGCGTCATGACGAATAAGACTGATACGTCATAAACTACTTCTTGAAAGCGAGGAAGCTGCATCATGCTTGAAGAATATCCACTGTCATCGGTCATAGTTCATTTTCAGGGAAATGAGGAATGGCTGACATTTGAAAAAGCAGACCTGAAAGTCAATACCGAATGGAATGTCAGCTCCTGGTTTGTTGATCTGGTTCATATCCAGAATGAAGACCTGCTGGCACAGATTCGCCGTCATTCCAGCAATGAGGTCGAGATCCAAATGGAAACCCGTAACGGTCATACCCTTCGCGGATCGGGTTACTTTTATCCTTCCACCCAGCATAATCACGGTTCCATCCGCGGCGAAGACCAGTTAGCGGGTCTGAATCAGATTCTTCCCTCCTGAATGCCACTCACGCCTATTCGTCATCAGGCATATATTTCAGCTCATGAATGGCGGATTCGCAGTGCATGCTATGACTGGCTGCAAAAGCCGATCCCATTCAAGGAGGTTGAGGTTCAGTGGCTAAACCAGACAACCGTTCCGACAATGTAGAGCGTCTGCAAGAGATCGTTCAGAATACGCAAGCGAAACTGGAAACGTCCAAGGACTATATCCAGGCGCATGGCTCCCAAATGAACGAAGAGGATTTGCAGCAAATGAAGGCGAAGAATGAACGCAGAGCCTACAGTTTGGAAGGCTTGAGAGAAGAGATTAAGGATGAGGCTTCTTATCAAGGGATGCGGTAAGGTTTTTGAAAGCTGAGTAACAGGGAGCTGAACTTTTTCAGCTCCCTGTTTAGCTGTGTGAAGCGGTTTTGCGTGGGATGGAAAAGTACCAAAAGTCTCTGGCCAGATGCGTGTTCTCAAACTGTTCCTTGGCTTCTTTTAATAATGTCTGTTCCTCTCCATGCTGATAACGCGAGCTAATATGAGTCAGAATCAGGGTTGCAGCCTTGGCCTCAGAGGCGATATGCGCCGCTTGCGCGGCGGTGGCATGATAATATTTGCGTGCCAATGCTTCTCGCTCTTGACCGAACGTCGCTTCATGGACGAGTACGTCGGCATTTTTGGAAAACGCAATGGTTTTATTCAGTACCCGGGTGTCTCCCAGAATGACGACTTGTCTGCCTGGAATGGGCGCTTCTAGAAAATCCGCTGATTTGAGGCGCGACCCGTCCGTCAACGTAATATCTTCCCCTCGTTTAATTTGTGCATATTGCGGTCCAGGCGGAATGCCCAGCGCTTTCAGCTTCTCATGACATAACCTGCCGGGCTTTTCTTTTTCCTCGATTCGGTAGCCAAAGCTCTCAATTCGATGTTCCAGCTTGGTCGCCAGCACTCGAACCTGCTCATCCTCGAACACGACGCCTTCCTCTACTTCATGAATCGTGTATGTATATCCCAAAAAGGCTTCACTTACCCTCAGTGCCGTTTCCACAAAGGCTCGCAGTCCCGCAGGGCCATACAAATCCAGATGCGTCTCCGCTCCATGATTGGAACGGCTTGTCAGCACTCCTGGCAATCCATACAGATGATCCCCGTGCAAATGGGTAATAAACAGCTTCTCAAGCCTGCCAAGTTTCAGGGATGTTCTCAGTATCTGATGCTGCGTACCTTCGCCGCAGTCAAACATCCACATCGTTCCCCGTTCCTCATTCATGTTCAGACAGATGGAGGTCACATTGCGTTCTTTGGAAGGCATGCCTGCCCCTGTGCCCATAAAGTGTAGTTCCATTTGGTCGTTCCTCCTTGTCCTTCGGTCGTGGTTGTGACATTTTACGCATATACTACCACATCTCCTATGCGGTTGGCGACCACGGTAAACGCCTCATTCCCTGCCTAATAAACAAGACCATGCTCCCAGCCTGCTTGTACAGGCCGAAGCATGGTCTTGATCTCGTCGATTTCAGCATCGAGTATAAGGATCGATTTTACTCGAATTACTCGCCTTTATCGACATTGAAATATCGTGCTTCCGGATGGGCAAATACCATGGCGGACACAGAAGCCTCCGGCTCCATCATATGTCCATCCGTCAGTTCAACTCCGATCTTCTCCGGTTTCATTAGGTCAAACAGCAGCTCCTGATCCTCCAGATTCGGACACGCCGGATATCCGAAGGAAACGCGAATCCCCTGGTATCTCGCTCCATGTCTCTGCTTCATGGTCAGGTCCTGCGGGTCCGGGAAGCCCCAGATATCCCGCATCATATGATGCACCCGCTCGGCGAACGCTTCCGCCGTTTCAAGGGCCACTGCCTGCAAGGCATGCGAACGCAGGTAGTCACCCTTGTTCTTCCATTCCTCAGCTCGCTCCCGAATGCCTCGTCCTGCTGTCACAACGAGGAAGCCAACATAATCCATTTGTCCGCTCTCCTTCGATTTGAGGAAGTCTGCCAGACAAAGGTGAGGCTCCACCTGTTGACGAGGGAAGGAGAAGGTTTTCAGGATCTTGCTGTGATCCTCCGGATCATAAACGAGGATGTCATCTCCGTCTGACTGAGCCGGAAAGAAGCGATACATGCCATTTGTCTCAACAATGCCGTCCTTTATAGCTTCCTGGATGATCTGATCGACGGTTTCCTTCAGCTGTGTCGCCTTGGGATCACCGTCAGCCAGCAGTTTTTCTACATTGCCTTTCAGCCCCAGATGATGACCAAGCAACATCTGTTCATTAATATACGGAACCAGATGGCTGAGCGGATACTGCTTGAGTACATGCTCCTTCAGATCCGGCGGCAGGAAGATCGGGGCCTCCGTAGATACGTTGGAACGCACCGCACGTGTCAGTTTCGGCATCACGGTATCGTTCTTGCCTGACTGCATCACATCGGACTGTTTCTCGTTTCTTAACTCTTCTACCATCTGCTCTCTGACTGCCGGATTCATCAGCTGATTGGCCAGATCCAGGCCGTTCATGGCGTCCTTGGCGTACAACACCAGACCGTCATATTCCGGACCGATTCGGGTTTTGGTGAACTTGCGGGTTAACGCTGCGCCTCCCACCATAATCGGGACGTCGATGCCGGCTGTCTTCATATCCTGTGCCGTGATCACCATTTGCTGTGCCGATTTGACGAGCAGGCCGGACAAACCAATTGCATCCGGTTTCTCCCGTTTGTATGCTTCAATCAGTTGTTCAGGCGGGACCTTGATGCCAAGATTCACGACTTGGTAGCCATTGTTGGACAATATAATCTCAACGAGATTTTTCCCGATATCGTGTACGTCCCCTTTAACCGTCGCCAGAATAATCTTGCCTTTGACGGACGTTTCGGCCTGTTCCATGTAAGGTTCCAGATAGGCGACAGATGCCTTCATCGCTTCCGCACTTTGCAGTACCTCGGCCACAATCAGTTCATTATTGTTGAACAATCGCCCTACCTCAGCCATTCCTTCCATCAATGGCCCGTTGATGATCTGTAGCGGACGATATTTCTCCAGCGCTTGTGCGAGGTCTTCATGCAGTCCGTCCTTGCTTCCCTCAATAATGTAATTGGCCAGACGCTCCTCCAGCGACAGGTTGGATTTGATTTCTTTTTTCTCAACCTTTTTGTCCCGATAAAAGGCAACGAATTGAGCGAGTGATTCATCGGTCGTCTCGAAAATCAGCTTTTCCGCCAACAGACGCTCTTCCTCCGGAATGGAGGCGAAACGCTCCAGCTTTTCCGAATTCACGATCGCATAGGTCAGACCGGCTTTTGTACAGTGATACAAATAGACCGCATTCAGTACCTCGCGTCCAGCATTCGGAAGACCAAAGGAGACATTTGAAAGTCCTAAAATCGAATGCGTTTCCGGCATGGCCTCGTGAATCAGGCGGATACCCTCGATGGTCTCCTTCGCAGAACCGATATACTGCTCATCTCCGGTTCCGACCGGGAAAACAAGGGGGTCAAAAATAATATCGGACGGATTCAAGCCATATTTGTTTACCAGCAAATCATAGGAACGCTTGGCAACTTCAAGCTTGCCTTCCCGGGTGATAGCTTGTCCCTGCTCATCAATCGTACCGACCACGACAGCCGCTCCATATCGATGGATCAGCGGTACAATCCGCTCAAATTTCTCTTCCCCGTCCTCCAGGTTGATGGAGTTGATGATCGCTTTCCCCTGTGAATATTTCAGTCCCAGCTCGATGACATCCGGGTCGGTGGAGTCGATCATCAGCGGTGCCTTGACTTTCTTCACCACGTGATACAAAAACTCATTCATATCTGCGACTTCATCCCGATCCGGGTCCTGCAAGCAGACATCGATGACATGAGCACCGCTCTTCACCTGGGCTCTGGCAATCTCGGATGCCTCTTCATACTTGCCCTCCACGATCAGTCTTTTGAATTTACGGGAACCGAGCACATTGGTACGCTCTCCCACCAGATAGGGACGATTTTCATTTTCGATATAGACGGTATCGATACCGGAAATGGCCGGTGGATGTATGCCAATCGTTTTGCGGGGCTCATACTGTGCCATCACTTCGGCGATCGCACGCACATGATCCGGCGTCGTTCCGCAGCAGCCGCCCGCCATGTTCAGCCAGCCTTGCTCCGCGAATGCGCCAAGCTTTTTGGCCAGTGACTCCGGTGATTCATGATAATCCCCGTTCTCATCCGGCAGTCCGGCATTGGGATAACAGCTGATAGCCGTTTTGGATACGTCCGACAAGGAGCGAATATGATCCCTCATAAACTCAGGACCCGTGGCACAGTTCAAGCCAATAGAAACCGGATTGACGTGCTCCAGGGAAATATAGAAGGATTCAATCGTTTGCCCTGCCAGTGTGGTGCCCATCGGCTCAATCGTGCCGGATATCATAATCGGCAAAGTTTGACCTGTCTTCTCAAATGCGTTGCGAATGGCGATGGTTCCCGCCTTGACATTCAGGGTATCCTGACTGGTTTCCAGCAATATGGCATCCGCACCGGCTTCAATCAAGGCAATGGTCTGCTCTTCGTAGCTGTCCACGAGTTCCTCAAAGGTGACACCGCCTGTCACAGACAACGTCTTGGTGGTCGGTCCAAGAGCCCCTGCCACATATCTCGGATTTTCGGGCGTGGAATATTTCTTAGCTGCTTCCTTTGCCAGCTTTACCGCGGCGAGGTTAATTTCACGCGCCTTTTCTGGAATATCGTATTCGGCCAGTACCACGCTGGTGGCACCGAATGTATTGGTTTCTACCACGTCTGCTCCTGCTTCGAAATACGCTTCATGAATCTGACGGATCAACTCCGGGCGGGTCAGCACGAGTATCTCGTTGCACCCATCCAAATCTTCCCCACCAAAATCCGCTTCAGTCAGATCAGCCTGCTGCAACATCGTGCCCATCGCGCCATCCAGGATCATGATTTTTTGACGCAGTCGTTCTTCCAACGGTATCTTCTTCATTATGAATTCCCCCCGACTCTCTGCAAATCTGTAGTTTGACTTGTCACTCTATATGGTCTGGCATGGTTTTACGCTTTTTTTGTTAACATTCCTCTATCAGTCTAACAGAATCATGCGGATTTGACCACGCTCAAACGGAAAATATATCTATTCAAAGTGGTTTACTTGGTTTTATACTATCGACAACCCTATATGAATCTTCTATAATGGGGATACTGGATGAAACGAGAAAGGTAGTGATCAATGATGGCAGAAATTCGCATTCGCAACAACGATGAACGTATTCGCGGAGAAGAGCAGGTACGGGCATTTCTGGATAAGCAAGAGGTACTTTACGAACATTGGAATCCAGACAAGCTTCCTCAGGAATTGAAAGAGAAGTTTGTGCTGAGCGATGAAGAAAAGAACGAGATTCTCCATACTTTTGACGAGGAAATCCGAGATCTCGCCCAGCGTCGCGGCTATCGTACCTGGGATGTGGTCGCCTTGTCTGACGCCACTCCGAACCTGGACGAAATTCTTAAAAAATTCGAGCAAGTCCATACGCATACAGAAGATGAAGTTCGCGCCATCACCGCAGGAAAAGGCATCTTTATCATTAAAGGAACCGACGATGTGGGTTACTTCGATGTGGAACTTGAAGCTGGAGATGTCATTTCCGTACCGGAGGAAAAACCGCACTTTTTTACACTGATGGATAATCGGCAGATCGTTGCCGTTCGTCTCTTTATCGAAACGGAAGGCTGGATTGCCCATCCATTCGCAGATCCGAGCTTTCAAAAATAGCAGGCTGATCTACAGGCTGTCTTGTTGAACCAGAACGGTTCAACGAGGCAGCTTTTTTCATGATGAAGCTGCATGGAAAAGATTGCAGACGATCTCACTCTTACAATCTATTAGGTTGATTTACGATATACGAACATGCTCAATTGCAAATCGAAACGCCCTGATAATAAAATCAGGGCGTTTGTGTATCATCAAATTTTTGTTTTCTGTTTTGCATTCAGTTCCTTCAAGATACCGTGTAATTCACTGAGATGCTTGATTTCATATACCGGCTTGATCTCATCTGATGGCGGATGATTCTCGCGGTTAATCCACACCGAGGTGATGCCGACGGAGTTGGCTCCCTTAATATCAGTGGTCAGCTTGTCCCCCACCATGATGGCCTCGTCCGCGCTTACACCCACTTCTTCCATGACATGCTCAAATAGCTCCGGAGAAGGCTTGCCTTTTCCGAACTTGCCGGAGATCATAATCAAATCAAAATAGGGTGCCAGCTCTGGAACCGCAGACAACTTTTCATTTTGCAAATCTGGAGAACCATTGGTCAGTAGCACCAGTTTGTAGCTTTCCTTCAATTCATCCAAAATCGTATACGTTTCCTCATATGTATACGGACGCTTTCTCCGTTCTGCGGCAAACATCTCTCCTAGCTCATGGCCCAGCTCTGCATCTTCTATGCCAAGTGCCTTGAGACCCTTCGTCCACGCATCAGTCCGATACTGCGGCACAATCTGTTCCATTTTATGAAACATTTCATGCGTCTCGCCTCTGAAGTTCCCCCATAGTCCCTCGAACGGGTTAATACCAATGTTTTGAGTAAATCCATACGTTTCGTATCCCGCATAGAGATCTCTGGCAGCTTCCCGAACCGCTTCCTCCAGCTTCGCCGCATCCAGCTCGGCGTATTTCATCGCTGCTTTCTCACAGGTTACCTCAAATGATTCCTGTACACTTCTTGCATCCCATAACAATGTATCATCAAGGTCAAACCAAACCGCTTTGATCGCCAAATTCCTCTCACCCTTCATGTTTATTCGAGTAGGTAATGCCGTTTTTCAGTGCAAATTCCTTTAGCGAGGTCGCCATCGCATCCACGGGATAACGATTCAGGCCTTTGGAGAACATCCATTTCGTCCGTTTGTTTTGAAGAGAAATGGCAATGCCCTTGCCATCATAGGCAATACTCTGAATCTCTGCTGGCTTCAGATAGACTTCCCTGCCCAGCTTTCGTGTGGCCAGTTCATTCTTCATAATTTTCAGGTAAGGTCTGCGGAAATAATAATAGATCGCCAGAAGCACATACATCCCTACCGTAAACCAATACAGCGTGTCCTGATTACCAGCCTGAGAGTATGTGAAGAAGAACAATATACCGATCAACATCAGGAAGGAGGGAAGAATGAGACTTCTTCCCTTATATAGTTGATAAGAGACAGGCCCCGAGCTCAACTCCGGCTGCCCCTTCTTTTTTCGTTGCTGATTTAACTGACTGCTATTTTTATCAATCATTCTTTTCCATTTTCTTGACACAACGTCCGGCCTCCCGTCAATGGGTCCAATATCAATTAGTGTTTGGTTCTCGGTTCCTCATCATCTACAATTTCAATCTGATCCAGCTGCTGTCTCAGTTGACCGCGGAATTGCTCCAAATAGATTTCTCTCAGTCTGGCTCGCTCTTTTTCCTCAGCAGGTGTTAGCCCTGTTGATTTTTTCTTGCGTGCCAGTTCATTGATTTTTTCTATGATTTTCGCATCAATCATGGTCTCCCCTCCTGTCTACTTCATTACTTTGCCATCATGCCTGTCGGTTGTCAAGCAGGAGGAATTCTCAATTTTTTCAATCCATACAAAAAAGGCTATCCCGCAAAGACCGGATAACCTGTCACCATCAAATTCGACTGTTCGATTCAAAAGTATGAAGGTAGAGAAAAGAAGGAGAAAAAGAACGCAGCTGGTGAAAGCAAATGTCATGCGATAGTTATGGAAGGAGCAGGACATCTCCAGGTTGGAGCAGCTGATTCTTCAAATTGTTCACTTGCTTGAGTTCATATACATAAGCCTGCAGGGACGTTCCCTTGGGTGCATGTAACTGAGCCAGTTCCCACAACGTGTCACCGGGCTGGATGACCACTTGCTGTTTGGTTTCTTCTATTGTATACACGGCTTCTTGACCTGATTCGTCCGTCGAATGTCCGGCCCGCGCAATCGCCCCGTACAAGAAACTGACCAAAAGAATCGCAATCGCCGTAAGCAGAACGAAACGCATCATTCTTCTTTTGTGTAACCGGGTTTTTTGGTCCAGGCCTGTTTCGGAACCGATCGAATTGGAATAGGTGTAAAGCAGTGATCTTGTATGCTGCGCATCCAGAAACGGTGGTTTGCCCGACTTGGATGAAACAGAAGGATGTGTAGAAGCAGATGGTGTTGGAGCAGATGGTGTTGGAGCAGACTTCGTTGTAGAAACAGGGGAAGCAAGAAATTGATCGTAGTGCATGAGAACGACCTCCAAACATTTGTTCTGTAATCAGATTAACAAGAACATCTGTTTGTGTCAAGCCTTTTTACGAACTCATGTTTGTGGGAACCGGAGTTCTATGGTATAATTTCCTACAAGAAGAATGTGACAGTTCCAGCAAGACCGAATACATTACCAAGGTTGTGGAGTGATGACAGTGACCAAGCTTTCAAATCGACAGCAAGCGATACTTGAATTTATTAAAACCGAGGTTAAAGAAAAAGGCTATCCGCCTTCCGTTCGGGAGATCGGAGAAGCCGTAGGACTGGCTTCCAGTTCCACGGTACACGGACATCTCGAGAGACTGGAAAAAAAAGGTCTCATCCGGCGTGACCCAACCAAGCCGAGAGCCATTGAAATTCTCGATGAGGAAACCGGAGAGCCGCAATTCCCACTCGCTGTAAGCAAGGTACCTTTGCTGGGGAAAGTAACAGCAGGCGCACCCATCCTGGCAACCGAACACATTGAAGAATATTTTCCACTACCCAGCTATTATGTTGGGGATGAAGAAGTGTTTATGTTGTCTGTCATCGGAGACAGTATGATCGAAGTCGGCATTCATGATGGCGATTACGTCATTGTACGTCAACAGAACACCGCGGCCAACGGGGAAATTGTAGTGGCCATGACAGACGAGGATGAAGCTACGGTCAAACGGTTCTATAAAGAAAAAGATCATATCCGACTGCAACCAGAGAACGCCTCCATGGAACCGATACGCCTGCCAAATGCCACAATTTTAGGAAAAGTGATCGGACTGTTTCGCAACATTCACTAATGAACAAGCATGGACAAGCTCTTATATGTGCAATCATCGTCAAAGCCCTCCGTTTTTGGACAGAGGGCTTTGTTGCGTGCAGCTCCCGGCTTTCCTGCCGCCTGCTCGCTATTACATTTGAAGATGAAGAGGGCTATTCGCTTTTGCACGATACAAATATGCGACAGGGTCACCTGTATGATGCGTGCCCTGTTTCGAGGAAATGGGCTGAACAGCCAGTATGTTTTCTGTACGAAAGCTTCTGACCGCCTGCTTGTTCATACAATAAGCCCTGACGATTCCATTTCTGACAGACTGTATCATGACCTTCCGTTTAGAAAAGGTCCCCTGCTGGTCCATATAAATGATTTCCACCCATCGTCCGATATACTTATTCACAAAACCACCTCGAATAACGAACATTTGTTTGTATTATAACCGAACAAATGTTCTAATAGCAAGTGAATCGAGGATGAATCCGTATATACCTAACAACGATGGATCGAACAAACCGATTCGATATCATCCGGTTGCTTGATGCGAATCAGACTTCAAGCCTATTGTGTGCAATCACCTGCTGATACCATTCGAAGCTTTGTTTGGGTGTCCGCACCAGCGTTTCAAAGTTGACATGAACGATACCGAAACGCTTGCTATAACCCTCTGCCCATTCAAAGTTATCCATGAGCGACCAAGTCATGTACCCTTTCATATTGACCCCGGATGCAATTGCGCGGTGGAGCTGAAGCAAATGTTTTTGTAAATAAGCAATTCTGCGCGTATCGGCTACTTTGCCATTTTGCACCTCATCATTGTAGCAAGCCCCATTTTCCGTAATATAGATCGGCACATCACCGTATTGTTCCGTCAGCCAGGTTAAGACGTTGTAGAAGCCTTCCGGGTAAATATTCCAGCCAATGTCCGTTCTTTCCCGGCCTTCTTCTACATCTTCCCCATCATAATCACCTTCACCTTGCTTGTATGTGACCAGAGAACCCGTGTAATAGTTAATACCTAGAAAGTCGATCGGTTGCTGAATGATTGCCATATCTTCAGGCTGAATATTTACAGAGGCGCCCATCTTTTGATACCACGCCACCATGAAGTCTGGATAGCTTCCCTTGAATAAGGGATCGAGGAACCATTCGTTACATGCACCTCTCATTCTTCTTGCAGCAGCAACATCTTCTTCCCGATTGCTGTACGGCTCGTTCCAAGACACATTGGGCGCAATCCCAATCTGACCTTCCATATTTAGCTGGCGAAAGCGTTGCACCGTTTTACCGTGGGCAAGCAACAGATGATGGCCGATATCCAGTGCCATCTGAAGATCCTGATTTCCCGGAGCATGAGCGCCAAGATAATTGGAAAGGATCGAGACACACCAAGGCTCATTGATCGTAATCCAGTTTTTAATTTTTCCATTGAATTGCTGAAAGAGCGTTTCGGCATAGTGGACAAAATGATCGATCGTTTCCCGATTATCCCAGCCACCTTTTTCCTGCAAGGCTTGCGGCAAGTCCCAGTGATACAGCGTGCAAAACGGCTCGATATCTGCTGCAAGCAATGCATCCACCAAACGATGATAGTAATCCAACCCCGGTTTATTGAGCGTGCCTGTCCCCTCTGGATAAATACGAGGCCAGGCGACCGAGAAGCGATAGACTTTGACACCCAGCTTCTGTAGCAACGCAACATCCTCATCGATTCGATGATAGGAATCACAAGCCACATCACCTGTGTCCCCATTTTTCACCTTACCTGGCGTATGGGAAAATACATCCCAGATCGACAATCCTCTTCCGTCCGCGTTCCATGCTCCTTCGATTTGATACGACGCAGTCGCAGTTCCCCACTGAAAATGCTCCGGGAATATTAATTTTTGCATATCTACCATCTCCTTTCCTGACTCCACCTGCTGATTAATCAACCACCGCATGCCCTGGCCAAGCCTTGTTTCCCATACATTGTTTGCCTTACCTTTACCTTGCTTGCAATTCAAGGCCTTCAGACATCCATTACAACTGGTTTCTACTTTACCTGCAATTGAACCTGAAAGGAATGAAGGATATGATAAGCATATGAAGAATATAACTATTGATTTTTAAAGGAGAGGTGCATATATGCCAGATTCCTATGGCTGTCAAGTGCTGGCTGCCGGTTATTCTTATCACACAAAGCCCTTCCGTATCCATTTACAAGACGGTATGAATCACTACCTCATCCGTTTGCAAACAGAGGGGATGTGTCAGCTGCTCATAGATGGCGAGATGAAGAAAATCACCCCAGGACACCTAACCCTCTTCCAGCCGCATGATCCATACACACTATTAGTCGATCATACGTTCTCTACCGATCAAACCTGCAAGCTGGAAAGCGGAGACTATTATTTGTTCGTTGTCGGACCTTTTATCAAAAAATGGTGGGAGAGAGTAAAGCCAGGCAAATTGTACAAGGTAACGCTAGAAGAGGATATGGTGACCATGATCAAGCTGGTCACCAAGGAGCAGCTTCGCTCGGGTCAGCTCGCCAGTTCGATGCAGGACTACTTGACTCGAACCTTGCTGCATGCGATTGAGCTGTTGATGCAAGAGCAGGATGCACGATCAAATCAAACGTTTGTCGCTAACCAAATGAAGCGATATATCGAGGAGCACATTTCTACTCCTTTTCAAATTAAGGACATCGCGGCCCACATTGGACTCAGCCCATCACGCACCGGCCATCTGTTCAAAGAAATGTTTCATACGAGCATCATTAAATATACACTGGAGCTGCGACTTTCGATTGCCAGTGAGAAAATCAGATATACGCCCATGCCGCTGGAACAAGTTGCAGAAAGTTGCGGTTTTCAGCATTACACCTATTTCTATCAAATGTTCAAGCGTAAATTTCAAATGTCTCCAAGCGAATTCCGGCAAGGGTCACAGTACAAAATTCCCTAGCCACACCCTTCATGATCCACGATTATGGCAACAAACAAACCCCCTCTACACATTCCGTAAAGGGGGTTTGAACGTTCTTTATTTCCTCTTATCGTCGATGTCTTGCAGACGATTAGATATCTCGTTGATCTTAGTACAGCGTCAGATATTGATCTCTTTCCCACTGATGGACTTGCGTACGGTACATATCCCACTCGATTTCCTTCAGCTCAACGAAGTGGGCAAGGGCATGCTCACCAAGTGCATCGATGATAATATCATCTACCAGCATCTCATCCAGACCTTCTTTTAGAGAAGTTGGCAAGCTAGGGATACCCGCCTGCAAGCGCTCTTCTTCGGTCATCACATAGATGTTGCGGTCTGTCGGATCTGGAATGCTCATTTTGTTCTGAATGCCGTCCAGACCTGCACGCAGCATTACAGCAAGAGCCAGATAAGGATTGGCTGCCGGGTCCGGGTTACGCACTTCAATACGAGTGCTCAGACCACGGGAAGCAGGAATACGAATCATCGGACTACGGTTGCTCGCAGACCAAGCAACATAACACGGCGCTTCATAGCCTGGCACCAGACGCTTGTACGAGTTTACAGTCGGGTTGGTAATCGCTGCAAATGCACGAGCATGCTTGAGAACGCCCGCCATGTAATTGCGAGCCGTTTCACTCAGGCCCAGCTTGTCGCTCTCATCGTAGAAGGAGTTTCCTTCCGAGGTGAAGAGAGACTGGTGACAGTGCATACCGGAACCGTTAACGCCAAACAGTGGCTTTGGCATAAAGGTAGCATGCAGGTTATGTTTTCTGGCAATGGTTTTCACCACAAGTTTGAAAGTTTGAATTTGGTCAGCTGCTTTAATCGCATCCGCATATTTAAAGTCAATTTCATGCTGTCCTGGCGCTACCTCATGGTGAGAAGCCTCAATTTCAAAGCCCATTTCTTCAAGCGTCAGCACGATCTCACGACGACAATTCTCACCGAGGTCAGTCGGCGCAAGGTCGAAGTATCCACCCTGGTCATTCAGTTCCAAAGTCGGATTTCCCTTTTCATCGTTCTTGAACAGGAAGAATTCTGGCTCCGGACCTACCATCATGGACTCAAAGCCCAGTTCCTCAGCAAGCTTCAGATTGCGCTTCAGGATACCGCGAGGGTCACCTGCAAATGGAGTGCCATCCGGCATATATACATCACAAATCAAGCGAGCGATGCGGTCTTCTTGCACCCAAGGATAGATCAACCACGTATCCAGATCCGGATAGAGGTACATATCGGACTCCTCAATGCGAACGTAACCTTCGATCGAAGAACCGTCAAACATCATTTTGTTGTCCAATGCTTTTTCAAGCTGACTGACCGGAATCTCTACATTCTTGATCGTTCCGAGCAAATCAGTAAATTGCAATCGAATGAATCGTACATTCTCTTCTTTGGAAATGCGTAGAATATCTTGTTTCGTGTAACCCACAATATCCTCTCCTCAACTTCATTTGTTTTTGGATCGTAGCACCAGAAATGCTTCGACATGTCAGGTTCCATCATGTTGCGATACATTTTTGCCAGCTTGCCTGGACTTGCCTTCTTTTGTTACTTGTCTGACTTGACTTCTTGTCTTACTGGCTTGACTTACTTTGCTACTTTGGCTTTTTGCCTGGTCTGACACTTGTTCACTTTCACTTAAGTTATTACTTAAGTTTTTACTCAAGCTTTCCCTTTACCCTGCGTGCACGATTACGGTTTCTTAAAGAAACGAGTTAATTCACCCTGAATCAGTGAAACCTGCCCAGGTCGTTTCTCCAGGAGCTGACGCTTCAAGATCTTGTGCAGTTGCGAGTCGGACATTTCTTTCCTTCTCGACTCACTTTGCTCATTGATCACGGTCGCTTCCTCGGAGTCTTTTCCGACCGGATTCAGTACCTGTTTGATTCCTGCGATGTTGACGCCTTTTTCAATCAAATTCTTGATTTCCAGCAGGCGTTCTACATCGTTAAAGGAAAACAAACGCTGATTGCCGCCAGTTCGTGCAGGCACGATCAGCTCATGCTGCTCATAATAACGAATTTGTCTAGCGGTCAAATCCGTGAGCTTCATGACGATTCCGATGGGAAACAAGGCCATGTTTCTGCGAATATCTCCGCTCATCTCACATCAACCTTCCAGTATCTTTGTGATATTTCTATTGTAACGTGTCCGCAAAAACATGTCAAGGGATGTGAAGTTTCATTACAGAACCTGTTCTAAAATGTAGAGCTCTCCTTTTCGGGCATCCCATTTGGGTAAATGCGAGCCACTGCTTCCAGTACCGCCATTTTCACATGGGAGTAAGTAAGCCCACCCTGCATGTACGCAATGTAAGGCGCACGAATCGGGGCATCCGCAGATAGTTCCAGGCTACCGCCCTGAATAAACGTCCCGGCCGCCATGATGACGGGATGGTCATAGCCCGGCATATCCCAAGGTTCCGGAACGACATGAGCATCCACTGGAGAGGCTTTCTGTATGCTCTGAACGAACTGGATCACATCCGATTCCTGTTCGAACTGCACGGCCTGAATCAGGTCTGTGCGTGGTTCATCCCAGCGTGGCTGTGTGGACAAGCCCAGCCTTTCAAACAACGCCGCAGCGAAGATACTTCCTCTCACAGCCTGTCCCACCGCGTGGGGTGCTAGAAACAGCCCCTGGTACATAGCTCGCAATGTACCGAGCATGGCGCCCACCTCGCTCCCGATGCCCGGTGCGGTCAACCTGTAGGCGCTTTGCTCTACCAGCTTTCGTCGACCCACAATATAACCACCGGTGGATGCCAGTCCGCCACCGGGATTTTTGATCAGGGAACCGGCCATCAGATCCACGCCTACGTCGGTTGGCTCTTGCATCTCCGTAAATTCACCGTAGCAGTTATCTACAAAGACAATCAGGTCTGAGCGAATTGCCTTGATCCGCTTTGTCATCTCCCCGATCTGCTCCACGGTAAACGAGGCACGCCAGTCATACCCCCTGGAACGCTGGATGGCGATGACTTTGGTACGGGCAGAAATGACCTGTTCAACCTGCGGCCAGTTCACTCCGCCGTCTTCCAGGAGATCGACACATTGATAGGAGATGTCGAAGTCCTGCAACGAGCCTGTCCCGTCTCCCGGCTGACCAATCACCTTGTGAAGCGTATCATAAGGTCTGCCGGTTATATATACCAGCTCGTCACCTGGACGCAGCACCCCGAACAGGGCGCAAGCAATCGTATGGGTACCTGAGGCAAAATGAGGGCGAACCAATCCGGCTTCTGCCCCAAACACCTCCGCATAAACCTCGTCCAAAATTTCCCGGCCCCGATCATTGTAGCCATATCCGGTCGATCCCTGAAAATGATAATCGCTCACGCGATGATGCTGAAAGGCGCGCATGACCTTCATCTGGTTTTCGTCCACCGTTTGCTCCAGCTGCTGCACAACAGACGCGATCTGTTTTTCAATGTCTGACTTGAGTTGTATCCATGGCGGATTCATCTGCGGATTCCTCTTCATGTCTGTTCTCCTCTGTACAATTGGCCGGCTCCACTTCATACCGTTTCAGTAAATAGCCTTTTCGTGTATATTGTGATTTCGTCGTTCGCACGCAAACATAAGCCTCTTCTTCCTCCATCGACTGATGAACAATGTCTCCGAGCGAGTAGGCTGTAGACAGCAGCTTGCCTTCGTGAGAAGGAATGCGATAGGCGACCAGCTGACCAAACAACCAGTCTTGCATCGACAGTTTCAATTGATGCAAATCCTTTCGATCGAGCGCACTGAGTTTCACGTTCGGATGGTCGGAGCTGGCCGATATGACTGCTTCCTGCTGGGAAACCTGGTCCATCTTGTTGTACACGAGAATCTGCTCCTTGCCCTGTGCGCCAAGTTGTCCAAGCACGTCATCCACAACCCGAATCTGCTCAGCCGCATAGGGATGGGAGGCATCCACGACATGAAGAATGAGATCCGCCTCCAGCACTTCCTCCAGCGTAGATTTAAAAGCCGCTACCAAATCATGCGGAAGCCGCTGGATAAATCCGACCGTATCCGTTAACATGATTTCTCTGCCGCTTGGCAGCTTGAGCTTGCGTGTAGTCGGATCGAGCGTCGCGAACAGACGATTCTCGCTGAGCGTATCCGCACCCGTCAACTGATTCAGGAGAGTGGATTTACCCGCATTCGTATAGCCGACAAGCGCCACCTGCGGCACACCGTTTTTCTGTCTGCGTTCCCGATACAGTTTTCGGTGCTTCGTCACTTGCTCCAGCTGACGCTTCAAATCCCGGATACGGGTTCGAATATGTCTGCGGTCCGTCTCCAGCTTCGTTTCACCCGGTCCTCTTGTCCCGATTCCTGCTCCCAACCGGGAAAGCTGCTTGCCATGACCGATGAGACGGGGAAGTAAATAATTTAACTGAGCCAATTCAACCTGTAATTGACCTTCCTTTGTTTTCGCACGCTGGGCGAAGATATCCAGAATCAATTGGGTGCGATCCAGAATTTTCACCTGCAGCACTTCCTCGATGTTGCGAACCTGAGCACCCGTCAATTCGTGATCAAAAATGATCACATCTGCGTCAAGCTGTTCGGTCAACGCCTTCAACTCCTGCACCTTGCCCTTGCCCATCACCCATCTGGGATCATGGGATTCCCGGCGCTGAACCATCTGATCGAGCACGATCATGCCGGCCGTATCTGCCAGTTTTCTCAGCTCCTGAAGGGACTCTTCCTCCTGTTCCCCCTGCTGGGTCACGACACTGACGAGAATACCGGATTCCTGTTTGGATTGCTGTGTGGTATCTGCTGTATTCATGAAATAGCTTCCTCTTTCTATCGCTTAATATTGGTGGCGGGATACGCATTCAATCCCAGCGAAAATCCTCTGCTTTTAACAGCATCAAGTCTGCCCGCTGCGGGGACTGCACATGCTGTTCGAGCAGTCTGACCGCCTGAAACCGGATTGCCTTTTCAATCTGATTGCGAATATAGCGTGCATTGCTGAACGAGAGCTGCTGTTCCTGCTTGACTTTCAACATATGCTGTTTCAGCTTTTGCGTCGCATTGGGATGCAGTCTGTAATCCCGTAATTCCACCATCTGGCTGCATATTTGCATCAACTGCTCTACGGAATAATCGGAAAATTCGACCTGGATCGGAAAACGTGACGGCAGTCCCGGATTCGTCTGCAAAAAATCATCGATTTCATCCGGATAGCCTGCCAGGATGAGAATGAACTGGTTTTTGTGATCCTCCATCGCTTTGACCAGCGCATCAATCGCTTCCTTGCCAAAATCCTTTTCCCCACCGCGAGCGAGACTGTACGCTTCATCTATAAATAGAATACCACCCATGGCTTTTTTTACAAGTTCTCTTGTCTTCAAAGCCGTATGTCCAATGTATTCACCCACCAGGTCAGCACGTTCTACTTCAATGAGGTGGCCTTTACTGAGCACGCCCATGGCCTGGAACAGTTTAGCTATCATGCGAGCCACAGTCGTTTTGCCTGTGCCCGGATTTCCTTTGAAAATCATGTGATACACATGTGACTCCACATTCAGGCCCTCTTCTTGCCGGAACTTGCGGATTTGCAACAGGGCATAAATTTCATAAACCAGCTGCTTCACATTTTCCAGACCAATCAGTTGGTGCAGATCTTCGAACAGCTGCGTCGTTTCCTCTTCTGTGGAAACATGCCGAGGAATATTTCGTTTCACGGGAGCATCCTGGATCGGTTTTTGTGGCTCCGGATGATTCAGCACGACCTGTATTTTACCTGAATGTTTGGGAACGGCCAGATCTGTATGGGTCTTTCTTGCCTTCGCAGGAAGGATTTGCTCTTTCACACGATTCACCTCAGCAATCAAATTCCCTCTGCAAGACGACAGGGATATGATCATATATACGCGATATGCGGGGTGAAACATGCAGAAAAGCACCGATCGATCTTCTTTCCAAGATCAAGCGATGCTTCTGGGTGATGTGCTACCCTGCAGCCAGGGAATGGTCCTGGCGAGAGGCAACGACAGCACCTGTCTTCATTTTTTGATAATACACGAGCAGTCGGTCGAGCTGATGACTGAGTTGAATGACTTCCTCATGCAACATGCTTCCTCTATCCATGGCCGTTTCCACCATTTCCTGACGCAGCCGCTCAATCGCTTCCATCATCATTCTATCTTTCATTGCGCAACTCCTTACAAACACGTTTGCCATTATCTATCGTTCTTCCCTATACCCGTTCTCATCGCCCCTGAAACAAGCAACGAGCCTATTGTATACAAAATTTGATGTAAAATACTGTCGGAATCCCGTACTGAATTTGTCAAATTTGTGAACGAAGTTTTCACGCCTCAGCCAGATGTGCTCACTTGTTGCTCTACCGGAATTCGTTCCAGCTGCAAATGCTCGTTCTCAGGATGCCAATTGGCCTTCAGAACAAACGGAAAAGCGTCAAGCTGCATGCAATAATGGAAATCCTCCGGAGGTGCGGATGGATCATTCGCCAGTCGCAAAAAGCTTTCCGTTTTGCTTTCCGTTTGCAAATAAGCAGAAATTTCAGCGAAACGGGTCTCTTTTCCAAGCAGCCGATCCCTCAGAAATGCCGCACAAAGGGTATCCTCATCCGCTTCCTGCTGCCCTCCCCATCCCATGCATACCAGACTGACCTCAGCCGGTGCCTTTTGCTGAATATAAGAAACGATCGCACCTGCATTGACGAAGCTTCCGGTCAGCACTTCATCGGCCTGTCCAGCATGAACCAGACCTTGTGTTCCTGCACTGGTCGTATGTATAACGGTCTTTTCTGCAAAGGAAACGCCTTTGATTTGAGCGGGGGAATTGCCGTAATCAAAGCCTGGCAAAATGGTGCCTCCACGCTCCCCGATCAGGACCGATTGCGGATACTTCGCTTTTAGGCGGTGCGCATGGGCCAGATCTCCGACCGGAATAATTCGTTTTGCATCCTGATCGGACATATAGCAGGCCATGGTAAAGGCTCGAAATACATCAATAATGACGGCAATGCCTTTGGCCTGTTTTGCTCCTTCGATATAATGCAACGTGTGAATCTTCATCGTTCATCCCTCTCATTCAGCAATTGTCTGTGCTTGACTTGTCCTCGTGGGCTTTCACCCCCAAAGCGCACATCAAAGTCGGTTGGACTTTCACCAACTGGATCATACGTGCCTCTGGACACGCTTCAAGAATAAAAGATGTTTGCTGCTGCAAACGTTCGAAATGGCTATCATTCTTCATAATGCTTGCTTCTCTTCACAGGTGGTATGCAATTTTCGCAATAGAGCCTGTACAGCTTGTTTGGTATCCTCATCTGTGATCTCACCCTGTGCATTCAATTTCAGGCCAATATGCGGAATCATCAATGTTGCTCCTTCTGAAACTTCCGCGTGGATCATATTCAAGGTTAGCAGCAGGGATTCCATCGCTTTATCGCCGCCCCGCGGAGATGGGGACGCCGTAATGATCGCTGCGGGCTTGTTCATCAGCTCAGCAGAAGATACGACCCAATCCAGCGCATTTTTCAATACACCGGGGACACCATTTCCATATTCCGGGGTACATATGAGCAAACCATCCGCTGCCCGCAGCTTTCCTCTAAAGTCCTGCACGGCTATAGGTCCTTCCTCCACATCCAGATCAGGATTGAAATGAGGAAGGGAGTTCAGTTCCTCATAAACGGTAAAGTTCATATGTATAGGCGCGAGTAAAATCGCCGCCTTCATGAGTGCTTTATTCGAAGAGCTGCGCCGCAAGCTCCCAGAGATCGCTAAAATATTACATTCCTTTTCCCTCATATTGAGCCAACAACCTTTCCTTGCGAAATCCGCCTTTTTCTCATCCCATCAGTCACCCATCATTCATTCCAACCACAGCATTTTCCACTTTTCCAAGCTCCATTTTGTGTAGGCAAGCGTCTCTCTAAACTTGTGCCAGCTCATGTTCATGACCTTGGAAGGGGTCGTGGAAACAATGGCAGGCTCTATGCCTAAAAAGGCTGCCATATCCTGCGCTCTTGCTCCATGATAGCTGTGCGTAATAATGACTGCTGTCTCATATCCATGCTCATTCATTAAATCCTGACTATAGCGGAGATTTTCATAGGTGCTGGTCGCCTCATTCTCGAGGATGACTGCCTCGTCCGGCACACCCTGGGCTACCAGGTAGCGTTTCATACCCTCCGCTTCTGTCAACGAAGAGGTCGGTACGTCATACCCGCCGCTCACAATAAAGGCCGTGAAGCGTCCCTCTTCATACAAATCAAGGGCGTGATCCAGCCGCTCCCTGAGCCCCGGAGACGGTTCTTCTCCACGCAGCGCAGCGCCAAGTACAATTCCCACATCCACCGACTCACTTAGTCTGGCATCCTGAACCGTATGAATATTCCACTGTACATAGGCTACCCAGAAAATTCCGCTAGCCACGATGAACGCCAAACCTTTCCACAACCAGTTTCCCCGACGACGTTTTTTCTTCACTTTTGCCCTTCCCCCTGTCTTCCTCTCCCTAATTCTCCACTACGCTCCTTTCCTATCCTTAACTCCCCCTTAATTCCCGGTTCACGAGCGCATGACCAACTGCTCCGACGGACAAGTCAGAAATTGCAGCACATCTTCCGCCAGTTGTCCCGCGTCCTGATCCCAGCATATCAGATGACCCGAATTCGGGTACGAATGAAAGTGCTTCAACCCTTTTAGCCTGCGGTAAACAATTGAGCCGCTCATGGGATGCACAATGGGATCCAGGGCTGACGATGCAACAAAGGTTGGTACTTCGATCCGATCAAACTCATGTTTGGCTTGCTTCACCACTTTGCGGAATTCCTGCACCGCACAATAGGGAGTCAGCTTCATCTTCTGGAAATGGGTAAAGTCACGCTTCCAGAAGCTGGACCAGACAAATCTCGCAAAGCGTCCGGGACTCATATACAAATAGGCCGGGTTCAACAGAACCAGCCTTCTCACCTTTGCCCGGTTGGCCGCATAGGCGGCAAGCAGGCCGCCCATGGAAAAACCGATGAGATCAAATTGCGCGTACCGCTGAGCCATATTCTTTGCAGCCTGCTCCACCTCACTTAGCCAGTCCGCATGACAAGCGGATCGCAGATTGGTCAAACTGCGATCCTCGTGTCCTTTCAATGTCGGCAGTACACATGAAATCTGATGGTCACTCAGCCTGCTCGCCAGCGGCTCCAGCTCATAGGGACCCCCAGTAAATCCATGAATGAGCAGGCAGCCATGAGTGGAGGTGGTCGTTGCAACTGGCTGCTTTTCCAACGTTTGAGTATCTGTCATGTTTCTCATCAACGGCCTCTCACCTCCATCGCCTATTTCACAGCTTTGTACGATCCGTCTTCTTCATCGTCGCCTATCGATTCAATACGTCCGTTTCAGGTGTGTTCGTATTTGGCAACGGTTGTTCCGGATAATCCGGGTCTACCGGATTGCCGTCTGCCGCTCCGCCGTCTTCATTCGGCTGATTACCGCTGCCGCTTCCATCAGATGGCGGGTCCTGCTGCCCGTCACCGGCAGCCCCTCCACCATCACCTTCTGACTCCCCGTCCTCATTTCCACCATTCTCATCCTTGCGCTTCTTCTTATCTTTCTTGTCCTCATTGTTGCTGCCTGACTCACCTTCTCCGTTTTCACCCTCCGTATCTCCTTCTTCTTCTCCTTCACCCTCTTCTCCATCTTCCTCATCTTCCCGTCGTTCCTCTTCATCCTCATTCTCATCACGTTCCGGCAGATCCACCCTGACGACGGAGGATGGTTCGCTCTCCAGTTCTGTATTGGCATTATAAGCCACTATATAATAGGAATAACTTGAAGCGTCCCCTAACGAGAAATCTTCTACCTGCGTACTTGCTGTCTCCAGCAACAACTCAAATTCAGAACTGTCATCGGCTGCGCGATAGACCATAAACGTGTTGCCTTCCTCACCATTCCAGCTTAATTGAACAGACTGGGTGGATTCATCGTAACGAGCGCTCAAATCCGATACCGAAGAAGGCGGAACGAGTTCTGGTTCTGGCTCCGTTTCCATACCTGCCGGCATCTCGAATTCCTGTACCGGCATCCCTTCCATCGCCTTGCTCATGACCGCAGAGAATATCGCAGCAGAGAGAGAACTGCCTTCCAGGATATAATGATCCTGGTTCGTGATGTCGAAGCCTACCCATACGGACGCCGTCCATTCCGGTGTATATCCAACAAACCACAAATCGCGATTGGCTTTCTCAGATACCCCTTCCAGGTTGATCTGGGTAGATCCGGTCTTACCGGCAACCGGGCGATTCATGCGAGCTGATTTACCTGTTCCGCTCTGCACCACCTGCTGGAGCATTTCTGTCATTTGATACGCATGCTCCGCCGCCATGACTTGCTCACGGTCTGATTGATGCTCATAGATCAACTTGCCGTTGGTGTCTTCAATCTTCACGATCGCATATCCGTCCTGGTAGCTGCCCTGCTGGGCGAATGCGCTGTAAGCCTGCGCCATTTCCAGCGGACTAACCCCGCGTGTCAGTCCACCAAGCGCCACCGCCAGATTCCGATCATCCTTCTCCAGGTCCATGCCCAGTTCACTTGCAAACTCAATCCCTGTATCGATGCCAATCTCATTCAGCAACCATACCGCCGGCACATTCTTCGATACGCGAATCGCTTCTTCCATCGTCACTTCTCCGGCATAGCGATTATCGTAATTGCGAGGTTCGTACTTGCCGAAACTCATTCGATCGTCTTTCAAGCGAGAATAAGGGTCATAATCCCCGCTTTCAAGTGCAGGGGCATAAACCGCAACCGGCTTGAATGCTGAACCTGGCTGTCTTTCCACCAGTGCCCGGTTCAGACCGCGCTGTGCATAGTCTCTGCCGCCTACCATGGCCACAATGCTGCCATCTCGATGATCCATGATCACCATGGCGCCCTGGGCAATCTGCTTGGCTCCGTCAGCCGGGAAATAAGACGGATCTGAGAAGACTTCCTCCATTGCCAATTGCGCGTCCTTGTTTATAGCAGTGGTAATCTTGTAGCCATTCATATAGAGCTGCTCCTCGGTCAAGCCCGTCACAGCCTTGGCTTCCTTGATCACATAATCCACATAGCTCGTATAATGACGCTCTTCACTCTGCTTCGGAATCGTATAATCCACCTCGGCTGCTTGTGCACGCTGTTCTTCCGTAATCAGCCCCTGGTCGGTCATCAGACGCAGGACCACTGCTCTGCGTTCCTTGGAGCGTTCCGGATCGGCAATCGGATTGATCGCGGAGGGCGCCTTCGGCAAGCCGGCAAGGGTTGCCATTTCCCATAGCTCCAGTTCATCGAGCTCTTTGTCAAAGTAATGAGAGGCCGCTGCTTTGACACCATACACGCCGCCGCCCAGATAAATCCGGTTCAGGTACATCTCTAATATTTCCGACTTTGTATAATTGTTCTCCAGTGCCGTTGCAATGGAAACCTCTGTGGCCTTTCTCAGAAACGTCTTGTCGTGGGACAGGAAAAGGTTTTTGGCCAATTGCTGCGTAATGGTACTGCCACCTTCCACCAGCCCCCCTTCCACGATATCTTTGAATACCGCACGACCAATGGCGAAGAAATCCACCCCTGTATGTTCATAAAAGCGCTTGTCTTCCGTTGCGATAAATGCATCCACCAGCATCGGAGGCATATCCTGCAAGGAAACCAGTTCCCGGTTCTCTTCAAACATACGGCTGATTTCATTTCCGTCTCGATCATAAATAATGGTCGCTTCCGGCATCTTCATCTGGTCGATGTTTTCCTTCAGCAGTTTTTCACCCTGTAAAATGATCAGGAGATACCCGATAATGGCAAGCCCCACGGCAGCCGCTGCGGTCATGAACAACAGAAACAGCCACTGTCCAAGCGTTCTTTTTTTCTTGATTTTTTTTGTCTTCTTCTTTTTCAGACCCATTTTGATCCACTCCATTTTTATCTCCGCTTCGTTCAATCAACAGCATCAAGGACGAAACGGATTGTCTATAATGCCTTTCTACAGAAAAAACAACCCAGTTGGGTTGTTTTGAATTCTTCTACACTGAAATAGACGATAATCATCGCAAAAAGTTACATTCAGCGCATTCTTTGATTGTCGGGCGAATTATTCACTGGCCGATGCTTCAGAGGACATAAGCGATACATTTCGCTGAGGGGTAAAAGTCGAAATGGCATGCTTGTAAACCATTTGCTGTTTTCCTTCACTGTCGATAATGATGGTGAAGTTATCAAAGGCCCGGATCTGTCCCCGGATCTGGAAGCCGTTGGTTAAATATACGGTAACCGGAATGCCTTCCTTCCGCAATTGATTGAGAAACGTATCTTGAATGTTAATGGTTTTGTTCATTATCATGAACCCCCTATTTAGTTGATCATCTTCTACTTTATCCATGGTCTATTGTACCGGACGAATAAACATATTGCTATGTATATTCAGCATGCAGACGCAGCTTTCCTGCTATTATAGCATGAATCTCATGTAAATGCTCCTCAAAATTTCCTTCCGTCACATCATGCCAAATGACGTCCTTCATACGTCTGAACCAGGATAATTGACGCTTTGCAAAGCGTCTTGTGTCTCTTTTCAACAGCTCAACTGCCTGCTCATAGGATAGTCCGCCCTTCAGGTATGCCATCATCTCTTTGTAGCCCAGAGCCTGCATCGATACCATCGGATGATCATATCCCTGTGCAATCAGCTGCCGAACCTCTTCCAATAGCCCCTCTTCCAGCATCTGATCAATTCGCCACTCAATGCGCTGATACAACTTTTGTCTATTCATTGTCAACCCAATGATACATAGATCGTAGGGTGAGACTTTTTTCTGACCTTGCAAATATTCCGTTGCGGTTTTTCCGCTCACATGCTGAATTTCCAGCGCCCGAATGACACGTCGCGTATCATTCGCATGAATGCCGCGCGCACGCTCCGGATCAACGCGCTCCAGCTGCTGGTGCAGCGCTTCAGGTCCTTCAAGGTCCGCCAGCTCTTGCATGCGTGCTCGAAAGGCGGGATCAGAATCGACTTCGCTGAATTCAAATTCATAGCAGACGGATTCGATATAGAGCCCGGTTCCCCCAACAATAAAAGGAAGCTTGCCTCGCTGTTGAATATCGGCAATATGCGCCTTGGCCATCTGCTGAAATTCAGAGACAGAATACCCCTCATCCGGATTGCGAATATCGATCAGGTGGTGTGGAACACGCGAACGTTCCTCTTCGGACGCTTTGGCGGTGCCGATGTCCATGCCGCGATACACCTGCATGGAATCGCCTGAAATGATCTCGCCGTTCAACTTCTCTGCCAGAGACAGACTCAGATTCGTCTTCCCTGCCGCAGTGGGCCCCAGCAGCACGACAAGCTTCGGTTTGGATGGTTGTATTGTCCTGACTGTATTCATAATCGTATCACTCCATATGCGGTTTTTCCCGAAGGAATGATGCGGTGAAATCCCAGCCGTTCAAACTCCTTGCTGTATCTCGATTCCTTCATGACGACACACTTTCTTGCCACACGCTGTGCTTCCTCCACGACCGCCAGACTCAAAGGCCGATGGTCGGCAATATCCCTTAGTGGCGACATGGATGCTGATGCAACATCCGTTTTACGAAACATGGGATCAAAATAAACGATGTCCTGGCTGTTGTCCGGTTGAGCCTGCAAATAGGACTGATGATCCTGCTGCACGCAGACAATGCGCCTCATGGCGTCATTGATGTCGGCCTCTTCGGTCGTATACCGAGCCAGACCTTCCTGGACAATGGCATGGATAACCGGCTCCGCCTCCAGGGCAGTCACACGCCCTTGCTGACCCGTCAGGTAGGAAAACACAATGCTGTCTGATGCCAGTCCCATCGTACAGTCCAGCACATGGTCACCTGTCTCTGCCTCGGAAGCGCGGCAAAGGCCATCACTCCAATCGCCCTGCATCATGCGCTGCACCCGTATATAAGCCATACTGGGATGAAAATAAAAGGGCGCTTGTCGGGGCCCAACGAGCTGATACCCTTCCCTGTCCACTCGTACAAACCGGTCACACTGCCATTTTTCACTCAATTGCTTCAACGTAATTTTGCCACGATGTGCATAAGTCAGCTTGAGCTTGTCGGCCAAATGTTTTGCCCGTTCCACCTGCCCAGCTGTCGGTTGTTCACTTGTCGTTACCATCATTTGATCATCACATCGCCCATTCTAAACATTACATCACTCTTTTAAACATTTTTTCCAGATCATAATTGGAGAAGCTGACCATAATCGGTCGTCCATGCGGACAGGTATAAGGCGTCCGGCAGGCACGTAACCGCTCCAGAAGCACATCCATTTCCGCATACGTCTGCTTTTGATTCGCCTTGATCGAGGCCTTGCAAGAACACATAATGGCCGCTTTTTCTCTCAGCTTGCCAATATCCAGCTTTCGATCCTGGTCAATGACCCACTGTATCATTTCCTCAATCCATTCCTTTTGCTCACCATCCGGAAGCCAGTGAGGATAAGCCGTGACTTTGTAGGTTTGCTTTCCGAACGATTCCAGATAGACACCAATCTGTTCCAGTTCAGCTAGGTGCCGCTCTACGACATCCGCTTCCAGCGCTGTCAACTCCAGCGTAATCGGCAGCAGCAGTTCCTGACTGCCCGATGGCGGGGAAGCAAACCGTTCCACATAATATTCATAATGAATTCGCTCATGTGCGGCATGCTGATCTATGATATACAGCCCTTCCTCATTTTGAGCGAGGATATAGGTTCCTTTCACCTGTCCGATTGGATACAGCTTTGAAAACTTGGGCAAGGCGGATGAAGTGGACGATGCGTCGGTAGAAGCAGAAGGAGTAGAAGAATCAGAAGAAGAATCCAGCCATTTCTTCACCGCTTCCGGGTTTACCGTACCTTCATCTTTCCGCCGTTGTTGTCCATACGAAGAGCCGGATTGCCCGCTCGTCTGCGTACTGGAAGTCGGAAGCCGAGATGCCATTTTGGTACGCGATGGCGTCTCTTCCCCTTCTTCTGGCTGCCCTCGTCGTTCATCCCCTGTGAATTCGTCGCCAGCAATAAAGGAATCGATTGATTTGGCATCCGTGTCTTCTTCTGACTTCGGTCCGGCTTCTTCTACACGCGGAGCCGGGGCTGGCACAAAATCAATCTGGTTTTGCATATAGGTCGTGACAGAACCCGATTTCATCGGTTTTGGAATCAGTACCTGCTCCTGCAGCATGCCCTTGACCTGTTCCTCCACAAAGCGCAGTAGCTCCTGTTCCTTGCTGAATCGGACTTCCAGCTTGGCAGGATGCACATTGACATCAATCAGGGATGGGTCCATATGAACGTGAAGAACCGACAACGGATACCGGTGAACAGGCAGAAGCGTATGATACGCACGCATAATCGCTTGCATGAGACTGAAACTGCGGATATAGCGCCCGTTGATAATCGTAGTCAAGGCTGATCGGCTTGCCCGCGTGAATTCCGGCACGGCGGTATAGCCCGACAGCACGTAATCCGGATGATCCCCTTCCAGTTTCAGCATCTGCCTGGCTGCAGAAGGTCCGTAGATCGAGGCAATCACTTGCAGCAAATCCCCGTTTCCCTGCGTTTGCAGCAGTGTTTTTCCATTATGCTGCAACACAAAAGAGATATCCGGCTTGGCGAGGGCCAAGCGATACATATAATCCGTTACATGACCCAGCTCTGTCTGCACCGTCTTCATATATTTCAACCGAGCCGGCGTATTGAAGAACAGACCTCTGATCTTCATGTCTGTTCCTTGACCTGCACGTGTATCTTCTGCCGAGAGTAACTTGCCGCCCTCCATGACCAACTTGCGGCCCAGGCCCTCCTTGTTGTCAGAAGTCACCAGTTCCAGCTTGGATACCGCTGCAATACTCGGCAGCGCTTCTCCACGAAATCCAAGTGTTCGGATCTGAAACAAATCCCGACCATGCACAATTTTGCTAGTGGCATGCCGCTGAAAAGCTTTCTCGCAATCATCCGCATCCATGCCTGTTCCGTTGTCCTTGACTCGAATATATTCGAGTCCCCCCTCTTCAATCGACACCTCGATCTTGCGGCTCTGGGCATCGATCGCGTTTTCCACCAATTCCTTCACCACAGAGGCAGGTCGCTCCACCACTTCCCCTGCCGCGATCTGGTTGGCAATATGATCGTCCAAAATTCGAATGATGCCCATCTCATCCCACTCCCTTACCGGATCGTTTCCTTCTTCCATTTCATTTTCATCGTCTGTATCCATTGCATCGCTTCAAGCGGAGTCATGTTCATCAGTTCAACCTGTTCAATATCATGCAGCAAGGCTTGATAGCTGTCCAGCTGCTGTTGCGCCATTTCCTGTGCTTTTTTCGTTGCTGTTGTCTCGGTAGAGACCTTCTCAGCTACCGCCACCAGGTCCGAAGCGGCTCCACGATCGGCTCTACCTTTGCGCACAGGTTCCTGACGAGTCTTCGGTTCTTCAAAAAGGGAAATCTGTTCAATCGGCTGCTCGCTTCCATGCTGGCTGCCAGCCCCTTTATTCGAAGCTGCATCCATCGCGGACTCGGACAACAGGCCATATGCCCGCTCAATAATTTGACCCGGCAATCCGGCAATTTGGGCACAGTAGATACCGTAACTGCTGCTGGCTGCCCCTGGTACCAGGCGACGCAGAAACGTCACTTCCCCTTCACTCTCTTTCACAGCCATGCTAAAGTTGCGCAGCCCGGCAAGCGTCTCCTCCAGATGGGCCAGCTCATGATAATGCGTAGATACGAGTGTACAGCACCCGATATGCTCATGCAAATATTCAATGACACTCTGCGCGATCGCCATTCCCTCATGGGTGGACGTGCCCCTGCCCAGCTCATCGATAATGACGAGACTGCGTGCCGTGGCTTTCGCCGTCATGAGCTGGATATCTCTCATTTCGACCATGAACGTGCTCTGTCCGCTCACCAGGTCATCCGCCGCTCCAATTCGGGTGAATATACGGTCTACCACAGACAGGGTGGCGGCTTCAGCCGGAACAAAGCAGCCCATCTGGGCCATAATCGAGATCATGGCTACCTGACGCATATACGTACTTTTCCCGGCCATATTCGGTCCGGTAATGAGCATCACGGGGGCGGAAGGGGTCAGATGCGTATCGTTGGCGATAAAATCCTCTTCTGTCATCATCGCTTCGACGACGGGATGCCTGCCCTCCACGATCTCCATACCGCGCTCTTCAGACAGCTGAGGCCGGATATATTGGTGGGCGGCGCTGACCACGGCCAGCGACTGATACACATCCATCTCACACACTTTCTCAGCCAGCAGTTGCAGTCGCGGAATGGCCGTTACCAGCTTGTCCCGCAGCTGTACAAACAGCGAATATTCCAGATCAACCATCTTCTCCTCGGCTTCCAGGATCAGTGCTTCCTTCTCCTTCAGTTCCGGTGTCACATACCGTTCGGCGTTGGAGAGCGTCTGCTTGCGCTCATAACGACCTTCCGGCAAATGAGACAGATTGGCCTTCGTGACTTCAATATAATAGCCGAACACTTTGTTGAATCCGATTTTCAGCGATTTAATGCCTGTCGCCTGGCGCTCTTGCTGCTCAAGCTGTGCAATCCACTGTTTGCCATTGGAGCTCGCTTCTTTTAATTGATCCAGGTAGGGATCACAGCCGGTACGAATGATTCCCCCGTCCTTGACACTTATTGGCGGCTCCTCCACAATCGTCTCCTCAATGCTCACAGCCACCTCTTCACAGAGGTCCAGATCAGCAACCAGTCGTTGCAGCGTCCGGGAACCGGATGCCTGGCACACCTCCACCAGCGCCGGCATTTGCTGCAAGGACACCTTTAACGCATGAAGATCCCGCGCGTTGACCGAGCCAAATGACAGCTTCCCGACCAGCCGCTCCAGGTCATATATCCGTTTCAAATGCTGCCTCAAATCTTCTCGCACCATCCATCCATCCACGAGGTGGGAGACTGCTTCCTGCCGCTCCTCAATCCGCTTCCGATTGAGCAGAGGCTTGTCCAGCCAGCGTTTCAACTGTCTGCCGCCCATGGCGGTTACCGTTTCATCAAGCATCCACAGCAGACTTCCCTTGCGTGAACGGTCGCGCACCGTTTCACTTAACTCCAGATTTCGACGGGTAAAAGGGTCGAGGTGCATGTATTGGTCATTTTCATAGCTTCTCAATTCATGGATATGACGAAGTGAACGCTTCTGTGTCTGCGTAATATATCCTAACAGCATAGCTACGCTCCGCTGACCAGGTTCGTTCAAGCCGTTCCAGCTCTCTTCCTGCAGGAATTCCGGTTTATGCCGTTCCTGCCCGCTCTCTGTCCAGCCGTTGACGACCGGATTTTTCATCCAGTGACGGATGCGACTCTGCACATTGTGCAGCAGTGCCTCATCCACAATCATTTCAGCGGGCTGATAGATTTGGGCCTCGTCAAGGACATGCTCGAGCGACCCTTCCATCCAGGTGCTGTACAGCTCACCGGTAGATACATCACAGGCCGCCAGTCCGTATGCGTGCTGACAGCGGGTAATGCTCACCATGTAATTGTTGCTCGCTTCACTCATCTGCTTGCTTTCTACATACGTACCGGGGGTGACAATGCGTACGATTTCACGCTTCACCACCCCTTTTGCCTGAGCCGGGTCCTCGACCTGCTCGCATATTGCTACCTTGTAGCCTTTTTCAATCAGTCTTGCCAGATACGTTTCAGCCGAATGATAGGGAACCCCGCACATGGGTATGCGTTCCTTGGTTCCTCCTTCACGGCCGGTAAGCGTAATTTCCAGTTCTTCCGCTGCACGGGTGGCATCCTCAAAGAACATTTCATAAAAGTCACCGAGACGAAAAAACAAAAAGGCGTCCGGCACCTGGTTTTTAATCTCCAAATATTGTTGGATCATCGGTGTATATTGAGCCATATCGATCCCCCATCATCGTTATCCATTCGATCTACTGCCCTTCATTATATCATGGATTCAGCTTCCTTCGATGGGGAAATTGACTCTGCCTGAAAGGGAAAGATTCGCCAGGCTTTCCGGATATCTCGATCTGCATGCCAGACCTGCTTCTGGAAAATCTGTTTTTTGAAGGGTATCAAATAGGAGGCATGCTCCGAATAGGCAGCAGTAGACTCCAGTTGCTTCCACAGTTGTTGCACCACGGGGTAGATGATACGTTTGTCACCTGAATAATAAGCCTCCGCGACCTCAAAATCATCAAGCGGACGGTCGGCCAGCGACCAGTAATGTCTTGCAATGACGTCGGCCAGTGCAGCCACGCCCTTGGCAATCCGCGGGCTGACGATCCAGCTCGGCGGGGTCCGATATTCAAATCCACCATGCCGCTTGAACCGGACGTCCCCCGGATATCCGTATTTCGGTCTGCGCTTTCGTGTACCGTCGTCTTCGATCAGCATGAGCGGGAGGGTCAGGTAATTGTCCAACGCCCTCACAAAAAAAGGATTGGACGAAAAGCCGCTGAAATGCAGGTGTCCGCCCAGGGGAATGCCCTTGACCGGCATGCCGCCAGCCAACCAGACGGCTTCCGTTCCCTGCATTTTCACCGCCGCTTCATGCATGGCTTTGCGGATATGCTGAATCAGTTCACGCGGTGTTCGCGCAGGCTGAGGACGCAGTTCCGCCAGGGGAAAGATCAGCCTGTCTTCCTTCGTACGCAGACAATCGCTCCCCACGGTTCCCTTTCGTCCCAGCCAGCGCTCTGCCAGCAAAACCCGTCCACTGGGCGCGCACATGACAAATTCAAGGTCTGTACCCATTTGCCAGTCCGGTTGATCCTCCGTGTTAGTAGGGTGACGATGGTGGCACCGAGTCCACTCCGCCTCCATATGATGATGAAAGGCATTCAGACAATCGGCGATACGCGTCCACCATCTGTCTGCTTGTTCAAATTGTTCACTACCAGAATAACCAGCAGTCAAGGGGGAGAAAAGCGCAGAGGTAGCGGAAACCACTACCGGCTCTCCCTGCGGGTCCCAGGAAAGACCGACCGTACCAAAATCCAGACCGATCGCATACAGTCCCCGTTTGGCCAGGCGGCTCAGCTTGCGAAGAGCGGGCCTGGACGGGTCCCATTCTACTTCCTTCCACCCGTCCCCCTTATGCCGGAGACCGGGTTCTTGCAGAAGCTGGGTCTCTCTGCGAAACACTGCCAGCACTTCCTGATGAAACACCACCATCTGATACAACGCTTTTCCGGAGTCGTCATAAGGTAGCTGATGGAGTTTCATCCATTTTTCGAGTTCGCCAGGCTGGGATAGGCGTCTGGCATAGGCAGGCACATTCAGCATCCATTTCCCGCTCCCCCGATATTCCTTCACCTGCCAGCACACGACCACCTGTTCTGCATCCCTTGGGCGAATGGGCCCTGTACAGCTTGGAAAATCAAGCCGTGACTTCAACGGTCGCATGTCAGCTTCCTGTGTCCCCCACAATACCGTTCCCATCTCTCGCTCCTCCTGACTTCCTCTCGTCCCAGTATGGCCGAGACAAAAAAAGGAGGCATTTTGCCCCCTCCCATGCGCATGGGTTCGGAATACACGATGCTGTCCGTACGATTATACGTCAAGATCATCCAGCAGATCCGGGTCCAGCTCTTCGAAATCCGCCTCTTCGTCGCCCCCGTAGAAGTCCAGATCCTTGTCATCGTCATCGTCCGGACTGTCACAGGTGACCACACATACTTTCGTTTCCGCCACCATCTCCACCTTGTATTCCCGCTCCACACGAATGACAACACCTGATCCGTCCGCTGAAAGCGTCGCCTCTACACAGTTTGGTTCCTGTGTAGCCTCGGCCATCACTTCCTCCGTTGCCGCCCGATGCTTCGGGTCCAGGTAGCTAAATGGAACCGCTTCTACATAGGACACCGTTTCCTTCGCCACGTCTGTTTTGGAATTGCCTTCATGTGAATACCAGATGTTCACATCGTAAGTACCGACTACCTCAATGCAATCACCGGATTTAACCGCTTCATATTGATGGTTGATCAGCCATGCACCTAATATGCTGCTCGGTTTATGAGGCGGGTGTACGGTGTGTGTCGCTTGCGAGAATTTTCGTCCTTTACCACAAACGGCTTTCGTGATGATTTCTCTAACATGCAAGTCGCGATCCGTGATCGACATTCTTCCAAACCTCCTCCATACAAGTCATTCCATACATGTGTATGCAGGACATTCGTCTATAGTGACAAAAATTTTCGCAGCGCCAGCAACGACTTGCACGAGGCTTACCCGGTCGCTTCCCTCCGCTTCTTCTTCTCCCGCTTCGCATAGGACAAATAATGTCTCAATTCTACGCACAGCTGTAAAATGGCGGAACGAACCTCAAACTCGGCTCGCGTGGCCGGAAGCTCCATCCCTTTGAACTGTTGTTCCAGCTCCGTCAGTTCTCTCTCTGCCCGTCCTGTATAATATTCATGCTTGACATCCTCACTTAATTCCAGGAATACCTGCGCAGCCAGCTCACCGTGCGGCAGGCTTTCATACACTTGCGAGACAATATCCATCATTCGTTCAATGGAGTCAAGCTGCTGTCTGCGCATATGAAAATAAATTTGCCAGTCCGGGTTTTCTCTGAAGAGCGCATTTTCAAAAGCACGCTTGGACCAGTCTTCCCCCTCCTGCAAATATTGCGCTGCCAAAATCAGTTCCTCGCCATCCCACACGTACTCTTTTTTGCCGAGGTGGTTCGCGATATGAACAAAGATCAGACTGAACTGATCTTCCAGCAAGGCCCGGTTTCGGAGAAGCTGCTGATCGGACTTTGGCATGTACGCGAGATTAAACACCGTGGCGCTGCCGAGCCCAATTACGAGCAAGCCCAGTTCATTCAGCAAAATCGAGGTGTCTACTGCGCCATAATCATATACGTGCAGCACGACCACCGAACTGGTTACAATACCGTCTTTCAGTCGCACTTTGGACAGGACGGGATAGGCGATCAGAATAAAGATCCCGATCACCCACGTATAGAACCCGATCCAGGCGAAGATCAGACAGCCGACCAAGAGCCCCAGTACAGATGCCGTAAAACGCTGAAACACATTCCACAAGCTTCGTCTTTTCGTCACATCCACACCCAGAATCGCGAGCAGTGCAGCGGACATGGCAAACTGCAGCGAGAAGGCGTTTGCGATGTAGACGGCCACCACTGCCGCGATGGCAGTTTTCAAGATGCGTATCCCCATAACCCCTCACCCCACAAACTTCCATTGTTGTCTACCTGTTATGGCTTGCTTGCCGCTGTCTGCTCATGATTCCAACGAATAGACTTGGCGATACTTCTCATCGAGATAATCTACGAGATAGGCAGGATCAAGCGACTGGCCAGTGATGCGTTCAATCAGCTCGCCCGGCGTCAGCAGCTTCCCATGCTGATAAATGTGAGCGGTCAGCCAGTCCTTCAGCACATGCAGTTCGCCTGCTTCAATATGCGCTTCATAATCCGGAATCTGCTGTTTCATCGTATGCATGAGCTGCGCTGCATACATGTTGCCCAGTGAATACGACGGGAAATAGCCAAATGAACCACCGGACCAGTGAACATCCTGCAGTACACCCTTTGCATCATTCGGCGGGGTAATGCCCAGGTACTCTTCATACTTGGCATTCCAGGCCTGCGGTAGGTCCTTTACTTCCAACTCTCCGCCAATGAGCGCTTTCTCCAGCTCATAACGAATCATGATATGGAGGTTATAGGTCAGTTCATCCGCCTCGATCCGAATGAGGGAAGGCTCTACGACGTTAATCGCCTTGTAGAATGTCTCCAGCGAAACCGAGCCGAATGCATCCGGAAACATCTCCTGCAGCTTCCCGTAATGCTTTTTCCAAAACGATAAGGAGCGCCCCACCTTGTTTTCCCAATATCGGGACTGTGATTCATGAATGGCCATAGACGTACCTGTACAGAGTGGAGTGCCTGCAAGCTTGCTGGAAATATTCTGTTCATAGAGCGCATGCCCTCCTTCGTGAATGGAGGAGAACAGCGAGAACGTGATATCATTTGGCAAATATTTTGTCGTGATCCGCACATCACCGAGATTGAGTCCAATGGCAAAAGGATGGGCACTCGCATCCAGTCTCCCGGCACGGAACGAAAAGCCGATTTCCTTCAATATATACGTACTGAACGCTTTCTGCTGCTCTTCGTCAAAACCACTATAGAGAAAATCCCGTTGTGGCTGATGCTGTCTGGCGATCTCTGCCACGAGCGGAACCGCCCGTTCTCTGACCACTCCAAATACCTCGTCCAGCTGATCTACCGTGAGTCCAGGCTCATACGTGTCCAGCAACGTGTTGTACGGATGGCCTTCATAGCCCCACAGTTCCACAAAGCGCTGGTTGAACGCGACGATCTTCTCCAGGTACGGCTGAAAGCGTGCAAAGTCTGACGCTTCCTTCGCTTCTTCCCACACCGATTCTGCCTTGGAGGTCAGGGTGACATATTCCTGATACATCTCTGCCGGAATCTTCTTGCTGCGGTCATATTCCTTCTTCAGCTCTTCCACCAGCTTGCGATCCACTTCATCAAGCTGCTGCCACAGTTCCGGTTCAGACAGTTCGGACAGATACTGTCCCAGTTCCTCAGAAGTGGACAGCTTGAACAATTCGGTTGACAGTGTGCCTATCACCTCTGCACGGCCTTCTACGGCTTCTTTGGGCGCCTGGGTGCGCAAGTCATAATACAGAACCCCAACCGTTTCCTCGTAGCTCTTCATTTTATGTACATATTGGCGAAATCTCTCACGCAAAGATGGCGCGGATTCGGTCATGTTGGATTCGATCTTTTCATTCATGGTCATGGCCTCCTATTGGTTCTCTTCTATTTCATGAGATAACAGGTCTCTCCTATAGTTCTATCACAACTGTATGCAGAAACAAAGCTGCATCGATCACAGAATCGACCAGCCTGGACAAAAACAGACGAAATTATGGTGCATGTCTTGTATGCTTTGTGATAAAATCAAAAACAGTGTAGGGTTTGTTAACATGACCCCAGCTTTTTGTCAATGGCATCATTCACACAGAAAGCTGAAAGGCCCAGCCTTATCGAAAGGACGTGAACAACATGCACATCACCATGACTGAAGAGGCTTTGCAGCAGGTCACAGCCGAAGCTGGTACCTCGTCGCCCGTTCTGAAGCTGGTCTATGATGCAGAAGGATGCGGATGTGCCGTCAGTGGCGTCGCCCAGCTCTGGATGATATCCGAACCGAAGCCAGACGATGTACAGGCTGACAGCAATGGATGCAAGGTGGTTTACGAGAAGCGCCACGAGGTGTTTTTCGATGCTCATATGAAGCTGGATTACCAGAAAGCCAAACGAAGCTTCATTCTCAGCAGTCCGCAGCAGATTTACCATAATCAATTGCGGTTAATCACGAAGTAAGCACAAACCAATTACAATGAAGGGGTGTACCTGATGAGTTTAATTCACAACATTCTGGATCACAATGAATCATTTGTTCAAAACAAGGAGTACGAGCAGTTCGTCACCTCCAAATTCCCGGACAAAAAAATGGTGCTCCTCACCTGCATGGATACCCGGCTTGTCGAACTGTTGCCAAAAGCGATGAATCTGCGGAACGGCGACGCGAAAATCATTAAAAACGCGGGCGCAATCGTCACCCAGCCATTTGGCAATATTATGCGCAGTATTATCGTCGCGCTGTACAAACTGAACGCCAAGGAAGTTTGTGTGGTCGGTCACCACGAATGCGGGATGACCGGTCTGAATTCCGAGGATCTGATTGAACAGATTACAGAATCTGGCATTCATGAGGAAGCGATCGATACCTTGCGCAATGCCGGCATTGATCTGAATCGCTGGCTGACTGGCTTCGACAACGTCCAGTCCGGGGTTGAGAACAGTGTCCGCATTATCCGCAACCATCCGCTGCTGCCGAAAAACACGCCGGTACATGGCTTGATCATCGATCCCGTAACAGGTAAGCTCGATCTGGTGACAGACGGATATGAATACTTGTCTTCGAAGGAAGGCTAATCTTCCACTACGAGTTTCATTCATGAACTTTCATTTCTGATCCAGGAAGCCGATGCATACGATTCATCGGCTTCTTTGTTTTTGTTCGAGCGCCTTTCTCCTCGCTTCAATGACCTCGGACCGGTCACGCATGGAATGCTTGTGAATGAGTGAGGACGCTTGCATATTGCTGGGTGTGCACCACTCATTGCCAGTCTGCGAGCATTTGTCTATGGAACGGGCCAGCAGTTCGCCCTTTAACGGGATGTTCAAGTCTGTATAAGAAGAACCAGATGGTTCTTCCCGCAGCACCTGCAATCGTTCCTTCAGGATTGCTATAAATGGCTCACGTGAGATACCAATCGCCTCTACATCTGGCTGATCCAGCTTCTCCATGGCGGAGGAGAGCATCCGTACGGCTCCTTTGAGATTATTCCTGCGCTGATGATACATCGCCACAGCCAATTGAATCAAGCCGACCCACAGATCAGCGCTTGCGGATGTCAGATCTTGCTTCCAGTATTCCTCCATCACTTCATGGCATTCAAAATAATCACGCTCTCCATGGAAATACACCATATAATCCACCAATGCTTCCGGTATCCCTGTTTCGTCCCGATACGTCATCACTTTCCATCCCCCTGTCTTCTCCCGTACAATTTCTCTTTTCACATACGGCTTCTTCTACTGTACCAAATCTGTGACCTCAATACAGCATTTGACGATTTGACTGTCATCAATAAAGCGTCTGACTATTTGACTGTACTCACTTCTGCATTCGACTCATTGAACTGTCATCGAACTCGAAACAGGTTTCTATCATTTACCATCGCAACCTTCCAGCCTGCTCCTCGTCTAATAGAGTAGAATCTAGCAGAAAGAGGATTGATCAATGAAAAACTGGAAGTGTCGTCTGTCTCTACTGATTGCCGTTGCACTCATCTGTCAGGTCTTTGCAGTCTCTATTGTATCCGCCAAGGAAGATCAGACCACCCGTTACCGCGTCTACCAAAACGACTCCTCCCTGAAAGAATTCAGCAGCCGAAACCAGGCAATTGCCTATGCCAAGTATTTCAGCAACAGTTATGTGGAGGATCTGAAAACCCGCAGATGGTTGTGGAGCTCATTTCCAACCTATCAGGTCATCGTACAGGGTGTGCCCCTGAACAAGGTCTATGCTACCTATGAACAGGCACTGGCCACTGCCAAAACGCAAAAAGATGCCATCATCAAAAATCTGCAAAAGCCCGGCATCTTGTGGGACAACTATGCGGACTACCAGGTGTATCAGGGAGATAAGACCCTACCGCAATGGTCCTTTGATGATTTCGATGCAGCCAGACAGGAAGCAAAGAAATGGGGCAATGCCCATATTATCAAGCTGAAAACGAATCAGTGGGTATGGGACAACCTGACGGACAAGCAGCGTCAGCAATTTCGCAATCAGGCCCCTGTCTATGAGCTTCGATTCCAAACCTCGACCGAAACGAAGCGCTTTTCATTTCTGCAGGATGCTATTCGGGAAGCTTTGAAGCATGATGAGTCTACCATCCTCAACACGGCAACCGGTCAGCAAGTATATGCCAACAGTAAACCGTTTGTCGTCAAGCAGAGCGGTCGTGAAATCAACCAATTTGCTCATCTGGAAATGGCCATCCGATATGCCAAGGGCTACGTCAACACATCCATTGAATTTGACAACCGAGAAGTCTGGACGATCATGCCGCACTATCAAGTGTATCAGAAAGACCGTCATGTTCAGTCCTTCCATACGATAGACAGTGCTGTCAGCTATGCACTGGGACTGGCCCGCAGCAAAGTGGTGGATCGTCAGGGAGAAACGCTCTGGGACAACACGCTTCGCCTGAAGGTATGGGCATGGAACGGAACGGCCAGTGACAGTGCCATCAAAGCCCAGGTCGAACAGGCGACCGCACTGGATGTGGACGCTCCGACTTGGTTCAAACTCACCGATGCCAAAGGCAATATTGAAGATCTGTCCAGCCCTTCTCTTGTGAAATGGCTGCATGGTCGGGGGATTGAAGTTCATCCATTGGTACATAACCAATTCGATAGCCAGCTGACCTCCAAATTTCTGGCAGACTCAGATGCTCAAAAACATTTCATCCGAACCCTTGTAGACAAAAGTGCTGAGCTTGGTGTAGACGGCATCAACATGGACTTTGAAGCGGTCTCCGCCAGCGATCGGAGCGCCTATACCGCATTTATGAAACAGCTTGTTACCTATGCCCATTCCAAAGGTCTGGAAGTCTCTATTGATCTTCCGCGAGGCAGCGCCGCCTGGAATCACAAGACGGCCTACGATCATGAAGCGCTGGCCCAATTTATGGATACCATCATCATCATGGCTTATGACCAGCACTGGAAAGGCAGTACCGTTCCGGGTCCTGTAGCTGGCATCAAGTGGGTCGAGCAAGGCGTTCAGGAATTCCTGTCCTATGGCATGACTCGCGATCAGCTCGTGCTCGGCATGCCGTTCTATATCCGTGAATGGAAGCTGGACGGCAATGGCAAGCTGGTGGGCAACCGTGCGTTATATGCAGCTGCTGTAGAGACGCTGCTGAAAGAAAATGCGTATACATCAGAATGGGACGAAACGAACGGTCACCACAAGATTAAATATGTCAAGGACGGTTATACGTATGTATTCTGGAAGGAAGACCAGAACTCCCTGACATCCAGGCTCGATCTGGCGCAGGAATATCGGCTTGGCGGGGTTGCCGCATGGCGACTGGGACAGGAACCGTCAAATTTCTGGGAAACCATTTTGACAGAGAAGTAATTTGACCCTTCTGTCCACGGGTCCACATCCTATGCCACTACAGTGACATAGGATGTCAAAACGTGCATATTACTATGGAAAAGACAGGAGCATATCGTCCCGCTCCTGTCTTTTTGTTATATTGCCAACTAACCTCCTGCATGTAACCGTCTATACTTGTCTATGCATAACCTTCAGAATTGTCTCATAATATTCGAATTCTCCGCTTAGCAACGTCTGTATAATCCTGTTACTTATGTTACACTTCTCATAACGAAGAGTTCTCCATGTACGATGATAGCAAGGATTGGGGCAAATTAACTATTTCCATGAAAATTTCCTTGGTTTTTTTGGAGAATAAACAAGAAAGAAGGGGTCATATGTCACAACTTTATTATGTATTGTCAGCTGTCTTTATCCTGATCGGCGCACTAGCCACCATTATGGTTGCGCTTTCCAGGAAAAACAAGGAAGGAAATCCCGAGTATGATCAGAAGACCAAGAAATATTGGACACGCCTGTCCGTCTTCTATATCGTCGGGACGATTCTTTTTGCTGTGTTAATCATTTTGCTTGTTAGAATGTAGGAACAGGGCCAGCTCTCAACACGGATGGATGCGATCCTGTCCATGTGGGAAGCTGGCCTGTTTAATGGCGAAACATGATTCGGGTCAGGACTTCTGAAGAGACTTCTGAAGATATTTCTTCTCTCCCGCCAGTATGAGGAGGATGACCAATGCAGAGATCCAGACAATATGGGAATCGGTTAATATCTTCACATAACAAAATGCAGCGAGTACCGCACCGTCCAAAACCAGCGCACCCAGTACGATACCCCGTCTCGCCTCTACTTTTCCCTTGAGCTTGTGATAGACCCCCCAATGAATCATCATATCCATCACCAGATACAAAATCGCGCCCATCGAAGCGATCCGGCTCAGATCAAATACAATGGTCAGAGCCATGGCGATCACAATCGTATAGACCAAGGTATGCTTCTGAATGCTGCCCGGCATGCCAAAATGACGGTGCGGAATCAATTTCATATCAGTCAGCATGGCGAGCATCCTCGATACGGCGAATACGCTGGCGATGATTCCTGTAACCGTCGCAATCATGGCGATTCCAACAGTAAGCCAGACTCCTCCTTCGCCTAAAGCTGGTCTAGCCGCCTCGGCCAATGCATAATCCTTCGCTTTGAGGATTTGTTCGATCCCCAGATTACTGGATACCGCCCAGGCCAGCAGCAAATAGACAATCAGACTGATCAAAATAGAGATAAAAATGGCCTTTCCGATATTTCGCTTCGGATGCTTGATTTCGGAGCCGCTGTTCGTAATGGTCGTAAACCCTTTAAAAGCGAGCACCGTCAAGGCGATCGATGCCATACAGCTCTGCCAGGTTATAGAAATGTCGCTTTGTCCTCCACTCGCAGGTGCAAAGGAGAATCCGACTACAGAAAGCGCGGCAATGGCAAACAGGCTCAGGCCAAAAATTTTGATCAGTGAAAAAATGGAAGTGAAGGACTGAATAAACGCATTGCCCGACAAATTCACCAAAAAAGCAAAGGCAAGCAAACCTACACCCAAGAGTGGAATCCAAAAGTCGTGAGGGTCATCTCCAAACAATTGAAGTGTATAGGTGCCAAAGGTTCTGGCCACCAGACTTTGGTTAATGACCATCGAGAAGGCCATCAAAAGTGAAGCCGTGGCCGCAGCCGTCCCTTTCCCATATGCCTTGACAAGAAACATGCCGATCCCGCCCGCGGAAGGATATTCCTGACTCAATTTGATATAGGAATAGGCACTAAATCCCGTAACGATGCCCCCGAGAATAAACATCAGAGGAAACCAGGAGCCGCTCAGGTCAGCAACTTGTCCGAGCAAGGCAAAGATACCCGCGCTAATCATCACGCCGGTCCCAAGACCTACAGCTCCGGTCAGCGATATGCTGTTTTTCTTGTACGTCGTCATCTGGACACTCCTTTCCACAAACAAATACCCCTATACCCTATCTGCTTCTTACCCTGCCTCTCCTGGCTGAAACGGGGGAAGACGAAACTCCTTCGCTGATTTTGCAGAAATAAGTTGAAAAGAGCGCTAACCGGAAGACCAGCGGGAATTTAACGGCTGCAATGACAGCGAAATCAACGTATACTGAAAGAAATGAATCCGTACGCTTTGCGACATATTTACCTATGAAGCTGATTAGAAAGGTTGCGCCTATGCTCCATTATCTCGCCATGCTGACGATGCTCATTGATCATGTCGGCGTCGTCTTTTTCCCGGAAGAAAATCTGTATCGAGTGATCGGAAGGTGTGCCTTTCCGTTATATAGCTGGCTTTTGGTCCAGGGGTATGTGCATACCCGCAGCCGAAAAAAATATGCGATTCGACTGCTCATCCTCGCCTGTGTTTCCCAGTTGCCATTTATGCTTGCGTTGAATACGGGTCAATTGAATGTCATCTTTACCCTGTTACTCGCGCTCATCTACCTGTATGTCCAGGATCTACGTATACAGCCATTGTTCAAAGGGTTGCTGGCCGCAGCGATCCTTCTCGCTTCCATCCTGATCCCGATGGATTACGGCATTTATGGCATTGTGCTGGTACTCATTTATCGTTATACGTCCACTCAGCCATGGAGCCTGCTCGGTTATCATGTGTTGCTGAACCTGTTGATCTGGTCTCTCGATTTCACGCACAACTATCTGCAAATGTTCAGTTTGCTCGGCAGTGGCCTGATCGTGTGGCATACACAAATGAAACGTCCCGCATTGCCGCATCCGTTGTTCAAATGGGTGTACCGAACCTTCTATCCAGTCCATTTGCTTGCGCTTTATTTGCTAACCTTGCTGCTCAGTTAATGCTCAGTCTGCACCATAACAAAAAAAAGCCACAGCATCTGCTTGGGGCGATGCTGCCCCAAGGATGTCATGGCGATGAATACGGGTCTTCACTTGCTCCAATGGAAATAACGATGGGGATTCCAATGGGGTTTCAGGTGGGGATCACGTTCCACAGTACGTGCGATAGGGCCGCCCGGATGGCTGGGGAAGGACGGTATAGGATTCTTGCTCAGGCGAATAGGCATAAGGTGCTGCAAGTACATTCAGCAGCTTATCCATCACACTCAGGTCCCCCTCTTCCTCCGCAGCCTTCAGCGCTTCCTCTACACGATGATTCCGCGGGATAACGGCTGGATTATGTGCGCGCATTCGTTCCTGGGCCGCTTCCCTAGACTCGGACTGCCGGTTCAGCCTGTCTTCCCACTGCTGCTTCCACTTCTGGAATTCTTCCGCTTGAAACAGATCGTGATCCGTTGATGTCGTATGATCCAGAGACATGGCACGAAACGTATTGGTGAAATCCGCTTCATATTTCTCCATCAGCGCAAGCAATCCATGGATGAGTGATTCATCCTGCTCTTCTTCATCAAACAGGCCCAACTTCGCTCGCATGCCAGTCAGCCAATGTTCTGAAAACTGTTCTCCGAAGCCAGTCAAGGCCTCCTCCGTCTGTCGGATCGCCTCTTGCTCATCCTGATGAATGAGCGGCAGCAAGCTTTCCGCAAACCGGGTCAGATTCCAGGACGCGATCTTCGGCTGATTGCCATATGCATAGCGGCCATGTCGGTCAATGGAGCTGAATACCGTTTCAGGATGATACACATCCATAAATGCACAAGGTCCATAATCAATGGTTTCTCCGCTAATGGTCATATTATCAGTGTTCATCACCCCGTGAATAAACCCGACAAGCTGCCACTTCGCAATCAGCTTCGCCTGACGAGCGATCACCCTTTGAAGTAAAGACAAATATGGCGATGCTGCATGAGCACAGTCAGGGTCGTGCCGTTCTATGGCATAATCGGCCAACGCCTGCAACTTCCTGTTGTCTCCAAGGCCCGCTGCATACTGAAAAGTCCCGACACGCAAGTGACTGGCAGCCACCCTGGTCAGGACAGCACCCGGTTCTTCTGTCAGCCGCATGATCGACTCTCCGGTCGTGACTACAGCCAGACTTCGGGTAGTCGGAATACCCAGTGCATGCATGGCTTCGCTGATGATATATTCCCGAAGCATTGGACCCAGGCCCGCTCGTCCGTCTCCCATCCGCGAGTAAGGCGTCTGTCCCGAGCCTTTAAGCTGTATGTCCATCCGTTCTCCGGCAGGTGTCAGTTGTTCACCCAGCAGAATGGCACGGCCATCCCCCAGCATCGTAAAATGACCGAACTGGTGACCTGCATACGCCTGAGCGAGTGGAGCAGCCCCTTCCGGTACGCAGTTGCCTGCAAATACAGCGGCTTCCTCTTCCTCATGCAACGCATCGGTTTCGAGTCCCATTTCATCCGCCAAGGCTTCATTCAGCTTGACCAGCTTGGGCGCAGCGACAGGTGTTGGGTCCAGTCGGGTATAAAAAGACGACGGCAGCTTGACATAACTGTTGTCGAAGTTCCAGCCTGCATGTAAATGCGATTGCCGATTCTTTTCTGTCATGCTTACACCTCTCTTTTCTCTTCACAGTTCTCACTTCACTGTTTCCTATTCATTGTTCTCTCTTCACAGTTCTCAATTCATTGTTCTCTGTTCATTATTCTCTTCACGGTCCTCACTGCACGGTCCTCACTGCACTGGTAACTCTTACTCTTCACTGATTGCTCTTGGCTCTTCTTTCTCTTCTTTCTCCTCATTCTACTCACGTTTCACCTGCAACATTTTCATACTGGTTGCCAGCTTCATGCGTGCCACACTATCCTCATCATACCAAATCGCAGCACACGATACGAATGAACGGAAGTAGTCATACTGCCTAATGGAAAGAATCAGGAATGTTAACGAGTGAACAATGAGGCCATCTACATGCAAAAGGAGCAGAACGGTATTCTGTTCAGCTCCTTCGTTTCGCATCACTCAGTGCACCATGGTAGTGCCTGCTGCATCTGTATCTTGAATCAAGCGGATCGTTTGTTCAAATACCTGTTCATACAGCTGTTGAATCTCGGTCGCAAATGCTTCAGATTCCTCACCGACCAGGTCTTCAAAAACAGACATCCACTGTCCCTCTTCTTCAATCGATTCTTCGTACATCTCCAGGCGCACACCCAGTCCTTCTCTGCCCGCCGGCAGCACCTGTTCGATCACTTCATTCAGCAAGGTATCCAGAATGTGCAACAATTCGCCTGCATCTATGGCCTCTTTCCCGGCTAACGTCTGCTTGACTCCCTGACTGGCAGCAAAGCGGAACAGCACAAACAGTTCAGCAGCCAATCCATTTTCATCCAGCTCGATCTCAGCCACGTCAAGCAGTCTCAGGTAGGCCCCTTTGGTTTGTTCTGTCAACACTTGCATAATGGCCGCAGCCAGCCATGTTTCCTTGGTCGTCTGGTTCATCCTCTTTCCCACCTTCCACTTCATTCAGACTGCAATCCTGTACCTTCACTATGAACGAAACGAGGTCGGGTTGCAAGCCTGAATCGGACAAGAGAAATGACATGATAAATGGTTTTGAAAATAAAAAACGACCGCGAATATCGCGGTCGTTTCATCCTATCTATGGCATCGAGCAATTACAGCCTTGTGACGTTTTCAGCTTGCGGCCCACGATTGCCTTGAACGACATCAAACTGAACTTGCTGTCCTTCTTCCAATGTTTTGAAGCCTTCGCTTTGGATCGCACTGTAGTGAACGAATACGTCACTTCCGCCTTCCACTTCAATAAATCCGAAACCTTTTTCTGCGTTAAACCATTTTACTGTTCCTTGTGTAGTCATGAGAACACTCCTTCTAATCTTATCTAATATGCAAGTTTATCAGCCCAGAGGCCATAAAAATTCACATATTATGCAGGATTACCAGTCACCTGATGGTGGCCCGATGCCGCTAGAAGTGATAATCCAAATAATATGTGAATACCAGACTTCCTATACAAGTATGAGCGATTTGCTTACATTTTATTCGATGATTACGCATTTTATCTCTTACATCATTGAAACCTAAAACAACGAAAGCCCTGCCTCTCTTCCATCCTTGCGGCTCCGATGACCGCGCCAGTACGAATTGGGCTTGCAAAAACATAATTGAATTCATTGTTCCGTTCAATATTGAAGCTGTTTAACTACTATAGCACATTTTACAGTATCAGTCAACAAAAGGAGTGGAGAGGAAACATCCTGATTTCGTGTTCCCCTCATGTCCCTGCGATCCCCCAGGTTCCCTCGGTATCCCGATGAATCCAGCGGTACCACTCAGTATCCCCATGGAATGCCAAGAAAATTCCCTAGACCCTCCTGCTAGTCGATCCAAATGCCTTACCCGTACGTGCAGTAATAATCCACGACTGAAACTACTTTGACTTCAAAAGAGGAATGAGCCGCAATGTCAAAGCTACCTTCTCCCTCAATCTTGATCCAGTCGCCATTTTCCAGGCGATATTCCAGTTCACCGGCCTGTATGTCCATCCGTTCCTTCTGATCCGTAGAAAACGTATAGGTTCCCGGCAGCATGATCCCGAGCGTTGCCTTGCTGCCATCTGGTAGCATAACCGTCCGACTCGTCACTTTACCATCAAAATATACATTGGCTTTTTTGTAAACTGCAACCTGATTCAACTGATCCATCTGTTGTCACGCATCCTTTTGTGTCATTTATGTCGCTTCATTTTTGCAGCCTGCATCTGGTCTGCTCCTATAATGTACCATATCCCAAATTCATTGCCACGTTCTTTTTTTATGATCTCCGCATCACATGGACGTCCCATTCAGGTATATAATCAACGATCCGAAACCCGTGTTTTTCATAAAATCTCATGGCCCTTGTATTGCCGCCATCCACGGCTACCTGTACGGTCTTCTGCTTCTTGTAACTTGCATATTGGAAGACCCGTTTCAACAATTTCTCCCCGATCCCCGACCCTTGTTCACTGCGGAGAACAGCCAGCAAATCCACCCATACCGCTTGAGACTGCACAACCGCGTGTACAAGGCCGACTGAACGGCCCTGCTTGACCGCCACCCACGTTCTCCCGGCTCTTAGCCGTTTTCGCATATGGGCCCTTGTCCAATACATATCGACTTCTCTGCGACGCACCGCAGTAGCGTGAGGCAGAATCTCATCTTTTACTAACCGGAAGATGAAATCATGATCTGCCGGATTTTTAATCAGCCGTATCCGCATGTCCACACTCCCCCAGAGACAAATGCTTTGGTTGATCCCACTTTGCCCTATTTTCATTTTGTCTTGTTTTGGTTTTGCCTTATCTTATGCGTGAACGGCTTTTCATTGCCCTGCCGAAGAAGCCCAATTTGCGAGATAGGGTACGCATGTCCAACCGCTGCTCAGCCATTGGCATACAATAGAAGCGAAGTGCTGACCTTGAAAGGAGGATACATCTTGAAGCACATGCATAAATGGAAGGGCAAGCAGATTGCGGCGTTGCGCAAAGACGGTACGATCGTAGAAGGAAAGCTGCTGAAGATTTCAGGCAACAAGCTCAAGCTTTTCATCCAACCCAAGTCCAAAGGACCTGTCAGAACAAAGGCGATTCTCCCGCTCGTTTTGTTTGATACCCTTGCCGTTGCGGAATCACCATATGGATTCGGTCGACCTTACGGGTATGGTTATCCGGGCTATGGATATCCAGGCTATTACGGAGGATTTGGCTGGTAGAAGAGATCGCAATTGGCACATGAATAGACACACGCCTGAAGCAGCGCATCAGATCGATGCGCTGTTAGCTTTGCGGATCATTTTTCTGGGTTAGGGGCTTCTGTTTTTTCATAAACTGTTCAATGCCATTGATAATATCTGCGCGGATTCGGGGCTGAAGAGACTGGGAGGTGACGTCGGGGTGTTGCAAATAATGGCGGATTCGCTGTGGAATCTGTTTGCGCACATCCTCAATGATCACCATTCTCTGTTCATGGGTGAGCGGATTTTCATACAGATCCTCGAACTCGACAATTCTCTGATACACATCACCGTCTAGAAAGCGCTGAATATCTTCTTTTACCTCAAGATAGACGGGTTCAGATTCCTGCAATTCTTCAAACTCCTGTGCGTTTTGCTCACTTTCACTTTGGGGCGGTCCAGGTTTCGGTGGCTGCTGGTTCTGAACCATGAAGTCTTCAATCCGGCTTCCTCCACTTGGCGTTAATCCGATATTCAGCGTTCCCTCCAGCGTCTCAATTTTCAACTGATCAAAATGATATTCAATTCGCTCAATCGAGGTCTGGTTTGGCGGGTCCTGTGTTTGTTTTAGCCGCTCTTCCAAAGTCGTCACTGAATGTTGCAGTTGATGCAGCTTTTCAGCTTGCCACATCATGTATCTCAACGTTTGTTCCAATAGTGCGTACACATGGAACTCTTCCTTCATCCCGTTCGCCTCCTCTTCCTTATTGTATGCCGGAATAATCGAGCCTCATGACTGGAGATCCGGCCTGATCCAATGCCAACTTCGTTGAAGTTCATCCAAAAACCGAGTATAATGGTAGGGAAATGGGGAGATTGACATGACTAGCGAAAAAATCTTAATTGTCGACGACGAAACCGATATTCTCGAGCTGATTTCCTTGTATTTAATGAAAGAAGGATTCGAAGTGGTCACATGCCAGGAAGGTGACCAAGTACTGGATATGCTGGCCCAGCATCAACCGGATTTGTTAATACTGGATGTACTGCTTCCCGGTATGGACGGAATTGAAGTGTGCCGTTCCATCCGAAAAATATCCCACATCCCGATTTTGTTCATCAGTTGCAAAAGCGATGATCTGGACGTCATTCTAGGTCTCGGTGTAGGTGGTGACGATTACATACCCAAGCCGTTCAGTCCAAGTCAGCTGGTTGCCAGGGTCAAGGCTCACTTGCGCAGACATTCCATGATCGAGCCGAATCAGACTCAGCCCGATGTCCTGATCTTTGACGGACTGGAAATCCATTTATCTAGCCATAGTGTCATCGTGCAGCAAGAAGAGGTTAACCTCTCCTCCAAGGAGTTCGATTTGCTCGTTTTGCTGGCCTCGCATCCGAAGAAAGTATTCAAGATTGATCAGCTTTACGAAGAGATCTGGGGATCAGACAGCCTCGGAGATACGCGCACTCTCATGGTACATATTAGCAATCTGCGAAAGAAAATCGAGACAGATCCTGCAAATCCCGTGTATATCATCACCATTCGTGGCGTCGGATACAAGTTCAATGCATAGCCCTTTCCTTGCGCCGCGGATGATTCCCGGCGTTTTTTCTTGAAGTACGACCTGCATGTTCCATGTTCATCGGTCTGGTTGCACGCGTTTTTTGATAAAGATACCCTTCATGCTTAAACTATTGTAGAATAGAGGTATTTGACAGAACATACACAAGGGATGATGAACAGATGTTATTTGCTTCAGATTGGAAAGACTATGAGCTTATCGATACCGGAGATGGTGAAAAGCTGGAGCGCTGGGGAGATGTTGTCCTGCGCAGACCCGAGCCTCAGGCAATCTGGCCGATCAACCATCAGAACCCTGACTGGAAAAAGACCGCTGCCCATTATCATCGCAGCCAGTCGGGAGGCGGGCATTGGCAGTACGAGCAAGAGTTGCCGGAAAGATGGAAAATCCGTTATCAGGATCTTCAGTTTTATATCAAGCCGACGAGCTTCAAGCATACCGGCCTGTTTCCCGAACAAGCGGTCAACTGGTCCTGGATCATGGACAAGATCCGGCAGGCCGGCAGACCGGTCAAGGTGCTGAACCTGTTCGCCTATACCGGCGGAGCAACTCTGGCCGCCGCAAGCGCCGGAGCCGAGGTCGCCCATGTGGATGCCGCCAAGGGCATGGTGCAGTGGGCAAAAGAAAATTTGCATGCCTCTGATCTCGGCCATCAAAAGGTGCGATTTCTAACCGATGATGTATTCAAGTTTGTACAGCGTGAGATTCGCAGAGGTCATCAGTACGATGCCATCATCATGGACCCGCCTTCATACGGCAGAGGGCCCAATGGAGAGACATGGAAGCTGGAAAAAGACCTGTATCCGTTCATCGAAACCTGTATGCAGGTACTGGTGGAGAAGCCGTTGTTTTTCCTGGTCAATTCGTATACGGCCGGCATTTCACCTGCTGTCCTGTCCAACATTATGACGATGACCTTGCAACAAAAATATGGCGGTCAACTGACAACCGATGAGATTGGCTTGCCGATCACAGCATCCAGCCTGTTCCTGCCTTGCGGAATTGCAGGCAGATGGGAGGCTTAGCACCCTATGGCTGCCTTTCCGATTCTGTATGAGGACAATCATGTCATCGTGATTGAGAAACCCTTCAACATGCCGACTCAGGAGGATGCGACACGTGATCTCGATGTGGTTAACGCCTTGAAGCAGGACCTCAAGCAGCGGTACGACAAACCCGGCAATGTATTTGTCGGGCTCGTCCATCGTCTGGACCGACCAGTCGGCGGTGCCATGCTGTTTGCCAAAACCTCCAAGGCCGCATCCAGATTGTCTGATCAGGTGCGTACACACCGTTTTCAAAAAGCGTATTTGGCGATCGTGCATGGTACCCCCCAATCGCTTCATGGAGAACTGGTCGATTACCTGGTCAAAGACCCCAAAACGAACATCGTCACACGAACGCACCCCCGTGATCCCAATGGCAAGAAGGCTGTACTGACCTATCAATGCGGAACGACGCAAAAGGGATATACACTGGTAGCGATCCGATTGCATACAGGCAGACCCCATCAAATCCGTGTCCAACTATCAGGCCTCGGTCATCCGCTGTTCGGGGATCAGAAATACGGACAGCAGTTGAATCGTGCCGGTCAGCAAATTGCACTGTGGTCTACCCGCATCGGCTTCCAGCATCCGACACAAAAGGAACCGGTATGGTGCACCCAATTGCCGCCTCGATCAGAGCAATGGGGCCATTGGCACGAAGATGAAATGCGGGAGCTTGTCCATCACGTATTGCCTGAGATGAACACCTGAGGTAATAAACAGAGCTAATCACTTGACTCAAACACACAGCTGAAATTTTTGAAGAAATACATTTGAGACAAACACTTCGAAAAAACATTGGGGATATCCAATAGGGATAAACACTTCGGTTAATCATCGGGGATAAACATAAAAATGCAGAAAGGGGGAGGAACATGTCCGCGCAAACGATTGGACGGCTTGGCCTGCTTTGGGTTGTCTGTCTAGCATTGATCCTGTTTGCGGGATGCGACCAAGAGCCAAATGGGAATCAGGACATGAAGCCCGCTCCCGCTGCTCCTCCCTCTTCCCAACCAGACCTTCTCCCTCCCCCTGATATCCAAGATCCCTCTGCTCCGGATACCCGCGATCTCCTCACCTATTCAACGGAAGCGACACTAGTGGCGGTCGGAGACATCATGATGCACAGCCCTCAAATTCCGGCAGGCTATAACCCCGCAACCGACACCTACAACTTTGACCATTTCTTTGCCGAAATTGATGACTTGCTGCTGCAAGGCGACTGGGTATATGGAAATTTGGAGACGCCGCTCGCAGGAAAGGCATCCGGGTATGCAGGTTATCCACGCTTCAATGCACCGGACGAACTTGCAGACGCTCTCCATAAAGCGGGATTTGATGTCTTGTCTACGGCAAATAATCACTCACTTGACCAAGGCAAGCATGGCGTGCTGCAAACGCTGGAAACCTTGTCAGAGCGGGGACTGACAGCAGTCGGTACATACGCTTCCAGTCAAGCCCAACAAGATATCCCCATACTCTCCCGCCATGACATCCATATGGCTTTTCTTGCCTATACGTATGGAACCAATGGTTTGCCTGAGCCGAGCGGACACGCATACCTCGTAAACGAGATTGACCGCACACAAATTCAAGCTGATTTGACACGAGCAAGAGCGCAGGGCGCCGATCTCATTACGATTGCGCTCCATTTTGGACGTGAGTACATACGGGAACCGAGTGCGAGTCAAAGGGAGCTTGCCGCTTATTGCATTGCAGCCGGCGCCGACATTGTTCTCGGCAGTCATCCGCACGTGGTTCAGCCTTATGAACAATTGACCGTTCAAACGCCTGATGGATCAACACGCAGTGGATTTGTGATCTACTCGCTCGGCAACTTTATCTCCAATCAGGGTCCTGCTCAAAAAACGGCCAAATATACCGATGTCGGAGTGGTCCTAAAGCTGTCAGTTCGTAAAACCTTCCCTGAACAAAAGATAGAGATCACAGCAGTCGAGTCGATCCCTACCTGGGTGCATCAATACAGACAAAACGGTAAACGGCAATATCGTGTTCTGCCTATCGCCAAATTTCAGAACGCCGCGCTTGATTCCCGGCTGACAAGCCAGGAACGGGAGTTGATGAGCGCATATTTGGATGAAATGAAGACCCATGTGTCCTCGTATCAGCCTGCGTTTGATCCGATCTCCGTCACAGCTCCGCTTTCATCGTGGCGTGCAGAGGCAGAGGCAACAGCAGATGGAGAAGCAGAGAAGCCGGCGTCCGTCATTGATGATGTTTATCGCCCGTGAATGTATAAACATCATCAATGATGATATGAATTAAATGATGACATGAAAAGGCTGGATGCGCGCGAAGCCATCCACCTTTTAATTACTTATTATAGAAGATCCCTTTATGGATGCCGTATTATGGATGATCCTTTTTTGATGATTGGATTCCTTCATTACCCATTATGGATTTCCCTTTATGGATTTCCAGAGGAATCTGATCCATTTTCATGGACGACTTTGTTTAACAGAAATAATAGCAGTTGCTGATTATGACTGGAAATCCGGTCCAGACAGGTTTGGAAAAACTGGTTTTTCAGCTCCATTCCATGCTCCCCAGCTTCCCGGCCTTTCCGTGTCATGGCAATCCAGACAATTCGGCGATCCTTCTCGTCTCGCTGTCTCTGAATCAATCCGCCTCTCTCCATTCGATCTAGCAAGGTTGTCACAGCCGCAGGAGTCGTGGCCAAATAGTCGAGCATATCAGAAGGCTTGAATGGTCCCTCATTGGTCAGCATATATTCCATCACCTGGAATTGTCCCGCAGTCAGTTGAGGAGCCAGGTGCTCCTCCATATGCTGCTTGTACTCCCGCATCAACTTGTGCAACAACCGATCAAATGGCATGGATGGCATCAGGCTGCTCCTTCCTGCTTAACGATCTGTATATCGAAACACTTCGACGATCGTTTCTCCTTTTTCCATCGGAAACATCAGCTTCCCTATCGACTTGCGATAATCGATTTGTGCTTTTTCAGTAGAGAAGGTATGGCGTTGATTGGTGGAAGTGACGGCTGTAACCTCATAGCCTTCCTTGACAAAGAAGGCGCCGATCAGTCGGTTTCCGTTCGGCTTTACCCGTTTGCCTTCTTTGAATTCAAAGGTCTGCAAACCTCTTCCGCCGCGACCTTGTAAATTATAGTCCAGCAGCAGTGAGCTCTTGGCGTAGGCCAGATCGGATATGACCATGACCTCCCCTTCGTCTCCTTTGACGAACAGACAGGATACGACCTGATCCTCATCCTTGAGCTGAATGCCTTTCACCCCGGCCGATACCCGGCCTGTCGCATTCACTTCCTGCTCATCAAAGCGGATGCACCTGCCATTTGCCGTTACCAGCATCAGTTCGTGATCTCCGCTGCTTAACCGCACGTCGATCACTTCATCTTCGTTCCCGAGCTTGATGGCGTTGATGGCGGTTGATCGGGTGGTCATATAATCCTTCAACTCGGATCGCTTGACTTGGCCTCTGGCTGTCACAAACACCAGCGTCTGATCCGTTTGCTCGAAATCTTTGATCGGGAGGACAGAGATGATGGGATCATCCTTCTGCATCGGAATCAGATTGACGAGCGCAGTTCCGTTATCCTTCCATTTGTAATCTGGAATTTGGTGCACCGGCAGTAAGAAATACTGGCCTTTTTTCGTAAACAGCAGCAGATTGTCGAGCGTATTGACGTCCCAGATGCCAAATATGTAATCGCCGTCTTTCACGCCAGCGCTCTCCAGTTCACCGCCTGAGCGGGTAAAGGACAACATCGAGGTTCGTTTGATATACCCCTCTCTCGACAGCGTGACCTTGACATCCTCACTGTTGACCATCACTTCCAGGTTGACCTTGATCTCTTCCACCTCGGCCTGGATATCAGAACGGCGATCGATGCCGTATTTCTCCCGAATCTCCTTCAGTTCCTTCTTGATCACGCTCTGCAACTTGCTGGCACTGCCCAGAATGCTCTCCAAATCCTGAATGGTCTTGCGCAGTTCCTTCAGTTCTTTCTCAAGTGAGGTGATTTCCAGATTGGTCAAGCGATACAACTGCAAGGTGAGAATGGCATCTGCCTGTCGTTCCGTAAAATCAAACTGCAGAACGAGGTTTTTCTGGGCATCCTGACGATTGCGCGATCCCTTGATTGTTTCAATGACTTCATCGAGAATATTTAGCGCTTTCACAAGCCCTTCGAGGACGTGCGCGCGATCCTGTGCCTTGTCCAGGTCGTAACGGGTACGCCTGGTCACGACTTCTTTCTGGTGCTCAATATACGCTTCGAGCATCGCTTTTAAACCAAGCTGCTTCGGCGTTTTGTTTACAATCGCAACCATATTGAAGTTATAGGTGACCTGCAGATCCGTCTTTTTGAGCAAGTAATTCAGAATTCCCTCGGCATCGGCATCCTTTTTCAGCTCGACGACGATTTTCAATCCGTCCCGGCCACTCTCGTCCCGAACTTCCGCGATTCCTTCAATCTTCTTGTCGATCCGAATGGCTTCCATCGAGGTCACAAGCTTCGTCTTGACGACCTGGTAAGGAATTTCGGTGATGACAATTTGTTGTTTGCCTCCACGCATGTCCGTAATGGCCGTGCGGGCGCGCAGGAAAATCTTCCCTTTCCCTGTTTCATACGCCCTCTGTATCCCTTCTTCCCCCATAATAATGCCGCCGGTCGGGAAATCCGGCCCTTTGACATACTGGAGCAGCCCGGACAGCTCCAGCTGCGGGTTGTCCATGATGGCGATACAGGCATCGATGATTTCACGCAGATTGTGCGTCGGAATTTCGGTTGCAAATCCGGACGAAATCCCGCTGACCCCGTTGACGAGCAAGTTCGGGAATCGGGCAGGCAGCACGACCGGCTCCTGCATAGTGTTGTCAAAATTATCTTTGAATTCCACTGTCTTCTTCTCGATATCCCGCATCAGTTCACGCGCAATCTCAGAGATTCTTGCCTCCGTATAACGCATGGCTGCCGGCGGATCGTCATCGAGCGAGCCCCAGTTGCCGTGTCCATCAATTAACGGATGCGCCATTTTCCACGGCTGGGCAAGACGCACCATGCCATCATAGATGGATGAATCCCCGTGCGGGTGATAGTTACCCATGACGTCCCCTACGGTTTTGGCGGACTTGCGGTAAGGCTTGTCATGGGTATTTCCCGCTTCATACATCGCATACAAAATTCTGCGCTGAACGGGCTTCAGGCCATCCCGTACATCCGGGATTGCACGATCCTGAATAATATATTTCGAGTAGCGGCCAAATCGATCACCGACCACGTCTTCCAAAAATGCGGGTAAAAACTGCTCCATCGTACTCAGTGCCATCACCTTCTATCCATCAAAATCCTTTATTTTGCAGGCCTTATGCCTCGAAATCGGTAAAATCTACGTTTTCTACAATCCACTTTTTGCGAGGGTCTACTTTATCACCCATCAATGTGGTCACGCGGCGTTCAGCCTTGGCGGCATCTTCAATCTGAACCTTGAGCAAGGTACGGGTTTCCGGATTCATGGTCGTTTCCCACAGCTGTTCCGGGTTCATTTCACCCAATCCTTTGTAGCGCTGCAGCTCGACCTGTCTGCCCATGTCCTTCATCACCTGCTGAAGCTGCTCGTCACTCCAGGCATATCGAATGGCGTCCTGCCCTTTTCGGCTGCCTTTTTTGCTAACCTTGTAGAGCGGAGGCTGGGCAATAAAGACTTTGCCTTCATCAATCAGCGGTTTCATATAGCGATAGAAGAACGTAAGCAGCAGCACCTGAATATGTGCCCCGTCCGTATCGGCATCGGTCATAATAATGATCTTGCTGTAGTGACTTTCCTCTACTTCGAATTCCGGTCCTACACCAGCTCCGATTGCGGCGATAATCGCTTTGTACTCATCGTTTTTCAATATATCCGGCAGCTTGGCCTTCTCCGGATTCATGGGCTTTCCTTTCAGCGGCAAGATCGCCTGAAATTTGGATTCACGTCCCTGCTTGGCAGAGCCACCGGCCGAATCTCCCTCGACGATAAACAGTTCGTTGCGGGTATAGTCCTTGGACTGGGCGGGTGTCAGCTTTCCATTCAGACTGAGGCTCTGTGCCTTGCCTTTCTTGCCTGTACGGACATCTTCTCTCGCTTTGCGTGCTGCTTCACGCGCTTTGGAGGCCTGGACGGATTTCTTGACCAGCATTTGCGCGATCTGCGGGTTTTCCTCCAGGAACATAGCCATTTTCTCTGACACAATGGCATCCACAACGCTTCGTGCAGCACTACTCCCAAGTTGATCCTTGGTCTGACCGACAAATTCGACCTCACCCATCTTGATATTGATGACGCCCATCATGCCTTCCCGAAGATCGCCGCCTTCGAGGTTCTTGTCTTTTTCCTTGAGCAGACCGTTCTTGCGGGCATATTCATTCATCACACGTGTATACGCCGTTTTGTAGCCGGTCTCGTGTGTGCCGCCCCCGCGAGTCGGGATCGAGTTGACGAAGGAAGCGAGCGTTTCCGTATACCCGTCGTTATACTGGAGGGCTACCTCGACTTCAATCTCGTCCTTCTCCCCTTCGAAGTGGATCGGGGGATGCAGCACATTTTTGCCTTCGTTCAGGAAGGTGACAAATTCCTTGGCTCCACCCTCATAAGCAAATGTATCCGTTTTGTCCTGACGCTTGTCCTGAATCGAAATTTGCAAACCCGAATTGAGGAAGGCAATTTCCTGCAGCCGCTCGGCTAGCGTGTCATAATTCAGAGAAGCATTTGCCGAGAAGACAGTCGGATCGGGTTTAAAGGTGACCCTGGTTCCCGTCTTGCGGGTATTTCCCAGTACCAACAATTGCGTGACGGGCTCGCCAACATGTTCCTTGCCCTGCTCGTCCACCCAGAATTCAAACCGCTGCTGATGTACCTTGCCATCGCGGTAAATTTCCACTTCCAGCCACTCCGACAGGGCATTGGTTACAGAGGCCCCTACCCCGTGCAGACCACCGGATTTTTTGTAGCCCGCGCCTCCGAATTTACCCCCGGCATGCAGGATAGTAAATACGACCTGGGGCGTAGGAATGCCCATTTTATGCATGGAGGTCGGGATGCCCCGTCCGTTGTCCTCTACTGTGACCGAACCGTCTTTATGTAAAATCACCTGGATATGACTACAATATTTGGCTAAATGCTCATCGACCGCATTGTCTACAATTTCCCACACCAAATGGTGAAGACCAGAGGTACTCGTACTCCCGATATACATGCCCGGTCTTTTGCGGACAGCTGTCAATCCCTCCAGTACCTGAATATCATCCGCATCATAAGTCGAGGCGCTTTGACTGGTTTCCGGATTGTTTGGAAGCCATTCTAGCTGCTGTGACATAAAGCTCCCCCTTTGTATCTCTCTAAGTTCCTGCTGATGAACCCATCTCCTGCCTGTGTGCTCCATAACAGACTGAAATCTTCAACCCAGTTGCCCTCAGCGAGGCGCACTGTGACAAGTCGAAATCTTTTACAGCCTAACGCACTCTCAGAAGGAAAATGGATTCATGCAGCATTATATCATTCTTGAATCAGTTTAAAATGTCCTTCTTTGTAAAGAAAAGATATGAAATCAGGATGGACACGGCGGCTGTCATCGTCAGAATGGACAGGGAGAAACCCAAATCCATGCCAGCAATCGGCGGCTTTTGGCCGGTCAGATAGATCACGGTCTCCAGGTTGACCATGAAGAAATACTTCGCACTTTCCCAAGAAGATGCCATGTTGGTCAGGATGGTGCCTGCAATGAGTGTCGCCAGCATGATGCCCATCCCTGCTGCGGTGCTTCGGATGAGAATGGAAACCATCACAGCTAGTATCCCGACCACCAGACTGGAATACCAGGCGAGTCCCATCTCCATCAGGATGAATTGCCACTGATCCACCAGTTGAACCATGCTGGTATCGACCGTATCCCCGACCACCTGGAAACCGGTCAGGACGGGCATATTCCAGCCACTAAATCCGAAGACGGCCCCTGCAATCACATAGGACAGCGTCACCAGCGCAATCACGCTCAAAGATACATACAGCATGAGGGCCAGCAGCTTGCTTGTCAAGACCTTCCACCTTCGAACAGGTCGGGTGAGCAGCAGTTTGATCGTTCCCTGGGCATGCTCGGAAGAGATCAGATCCGAGGCGATAACCAGGATCATCAGGGGCAGAAACAGCCCGACAGAGTTCTTCAGGAACTCCCTGGTGAAGGTGACGCCGTTCGGTGATTCCGGATTCACATCACTGTCGATATGATATTGCATGATCTGTATCTGAACCTTCAGATATTCCTTCCATTCCGGCAGCATGCGCGGACTGTTGATGCGATCAGTGTAATCATTGACCTTCTCCTGAAGCTGAATCTTCCAGTCATCTGATCCGATCTGGTCCTGCAAATTGGTCGCAACCTTGAATTGCGCGTAAGTAAATATCGGGATAAGAACGAGCAGAATAGCCAGGATGACAAAGAATCGCTTCTTCTTCCAAATTTTCAGCACTTCATTGCGAACTAATGGTATGAGACTAACCAATCTTATCACCTTCTGTCAAACGAAGGAACAGTTGTTCCAGCGTCGGCTTTTTTGTTTCTATCGCAAATACGTCAACTCCAGCTTCCTGCAAACGTCGATTCATAGCGGGTACATCCTCGGCACGCATCCGTGTATGAATGGTCTGACCGGATGCGTCCGCTTCGTCCAGATCCTCTGCACTTAGCATCTCGATATGTTCGGTGCCCTCCAGCAGCTCCCATCCCCGTTCAAACGGCTCCAGCTTCCAGTCTACTCGTGAGGTTGATTCCTCTAGCAATTGTTCAACTTGTCCGACTGCAATGACTTCTCCCGCCCGGATAATCGCCACGCGATCACACATCATCTGAATTTCGCTCAATAAGTGGCTGGAGACGAAGATACTAAGTCCCGTGGCCGCCAGTCCACGAATAAATTCACGCATTTCCTTGATCCCCTGCGGGTCCAGTCCGTTTGTCGGTTCATCCAGAATGAGCAACTTCGGCTCATTCAGCAGCGCCTGGGCGATGCCCAGTCTCTGTCTCATCCCGAGCGAGTAAGTCTTTACCTTGTCGTGAATCCGCAGATCCAGTCCTACAATATCCACGACTTCCTGAATGCGCTGTTCAGACACACCCGGAATCATATTGGCGAAATGCTCGAGATTTTCCCAGCCCGTCAGGTACATATACAGCTCGGGATTCTCTACGATGCTCCCGATCTGCATCATCGCGTGATCATGCTGCTTGTGGACGTCCTTGCCTGCGACCAGCACCTTGCCTTCGGTCGGCTTGATGAGATCCACGAGCATACGGATCGTCGTCGTCTTGCCCGCTCCGTTCGGACCCAGAAAACCAAATACTTCCCCGCCATATACTTCAAAATCAAGACCTTTTATGATCCATTTGTCTCCGATTTTTTTCTTTAAATTTCGTACGGTCAATACGGCCGTCTGATCTTTTTCAGTCACATCTGTTCCCTCCTTCGGTTGGCTACTCCAGATACTGCAGGATGCGTTCTGCGATTCGTTCATATCCCGTCTCGTTCGGATGATAGTGATCCGAGGAGAAGAAACGATCCTGGTCACGTAAAAACAAGTCTACCGTGGAGATGAGTGTAATATGCTCATAAGGATTGGTAAGCTGACTGACCTTGAAGTTCCACTGCTGGACCCGCTGCATCATTTCACCTTCCTGGTCAATACTGAGAAAAGGGTTATAAAGACCGGTATAGATGACTTCCGCATCCGGATTGTGAGCTTGAAGTGTTTCGAAAATGGCAGAGATATTCGCCAGAGCCGATTCCTCCCTCGCATCATACAAGGCCGGATCTACTTCTTCGGATATCGTAAATAAGTCGTTGCCGCCAATGGTCATCAGAATGAGGTCGGCTTTCTTAATCGCTTCAATGACGCCAGTGCGATTTTGGACGGATTCCAGCAGTTGGCCTGTGGTATAGCCATCAATCGCGAATTTGTATATTTCCAGATTGTCGTATTGCTCGTCCTCTTTCTCGGCAAGACCCTGCTTGACCATTCCCGCATAGCCGTCATTTCCGGTTGCATCCCCGGTTCCCTTCGTCAGAGAGTCTCCCAGCGTGACGATGGTGTACTGGTCATCGGGGTTTTTCTCTCCATCCTCTTCGGTTGGACTATCGAGGACGAGGCCTTCCCCATCCGGCATGACAATCGTTTTGACAGCATAGCCGAAGCCTGCCACGAGCAAAAGGGTGAGCAGGACCGACACGATACTGAGCACCTTCCACAACCGATTGTTTCGATTCATGTGTATTCCTCCTTTTTCATCCAGCAGCTCGCATATCCCGTATAAAGGAGCGGTCAACGTCTGTGGCATGCGCTTGCAGGTTTTATAACTAGAGTAGCGATTGTCCGTCTGAATTGCAACTCCTGACGGCGACGGTCAGATTCGAAAGCGACCGGAAAGGTTAACGTCTGGTATAGACTTTTTTTGGATGATTCAAAAAAGAGTGAGAAAGGATGAACAACATGCCTATGTTTCGCTGGCTCAATATTGTGTTTTTCATTGGTGTCCTCTTCATTAACTGGGCCGCCAATGCGCTTCCCCTCTTTGGACGTACGACCGGGGAGGTATCAGCCAAATACCCGGTCGCCATTACTCCCGCTTCCTATGCTTTCAGCATCTGGGGACTGATTTATCTGCTGCTTGCCGGGTATGTGCTGTTGCAGGCATTGCCAAAATGGCGGGACAAACCGGAAATTTTGGCGATCGGACCCTGGTTTGTCATTAGCTGCAGTCTGAATATCCTGTGGATGCTCCTCTGGCATTCCCTTCAGCTCACCGCTTCCGTCTGTGTCATGATTGCGCTATTGATTTCCCTGATCGTCATATACTTGAAAACACGGCCTGCGGTCCAAACGGGCACCCTGATCCGACTTCTTGTGGCGCTGCCATTCAGCATTTATCTGGGATGGATTTCGGTGGCAACTGTCCTGAACGTCACAATTGGACTGAGTGAATCAGGCTGGAATGGCTTTGGACTTTCTGACACGGTGTGGGCCATCTTGCTGCTGATTGTCACCGCGATCCTGGCCTTCGTCATCAGTCGGTCATATCGCGATCCTTTTTACGGGGCGGTGATCGTCTGGGCACTGGTGGCCATCGGTGTAAAGCAGCTTGATCCGGAGCCCGTCATTGCCTATGCCGCATGGTTGCTTGCGCTGCTGGTTCTGGTCTATCTGCTCATGCTCGTCAGTCGAAACTTGCAAAAGGAAGCCTCGTAGCCTGTAGACGCCTCAAAGCCGAGAAGGCAATAAAAGCAAGATGCAAACTACGCATTCACGTCACGAAAGGAAGCCGTCCTCTCATGCAGAGAACGGCTTCCTTTTTCTATCGTTTGTCAGTCGACAGACTTTGACTGATCTCGCGCAGCAAGTGGCCAGATTCCGCAGAATGGATGGCGGTCAAACGTCCGTTCAAATGGTGTTCCCAATGTTCCATATACTGATCCAGCCATGTAGTAAGTGTGGATTGGTACTGGCCATCAAGTGACGGGATAACCTGCTGTTCATAGTCTTTCAGCCATGTCTGTATGGCTTCTTCGACCTTGGGTGCGAGTTCTTGCTTCAACGTTTCCTTTCCGCTGCCTTCGAAGAAATGCTTCGGATTTTTGTACTGCCGCTGCAATTCCTTCACCTGAATGACATCGTCCGACAACTTCACCGAATTGGACAGCCCTTCCCAATTCAAGGAGAGCTCCAAAACGGGAGCGGATACGGAAAGCTTTTGCGCTTCGGTATGAACGTGTGTCTGGACTTCACGCAGCGCTTCGTTCAGCTTTACTTCCATCCGCAATTCGAAGGTTTGCATTTCGCGTTGCAAGTACGTATTCAGCTCACGCAGCAAATCCTTCCAGCACATCCACAAGGAGGATTTCAGATCGACCGTTTGCTGATGCAAAATCGAAGGGTGAAAGGCTTCATGGAAGTGGTCGTGATAGCGAAAGACCGCTCGCTGCCTGACATAATAGAGCAATTCCTGAACCTCATCACGGATTTCCTCCTGTCGGTGTCGCCCCTCTTCCTCTCTCGCTCTGTACGTCTGCATCCATTGCTGCATGCTCTCGCGGTTGCTTGCAATGCCGGCGATGCGCTCTTCCTTGCTACCGGTCTGTTCCTCAATGTAGGAGGCAATCGTCGCATTCAGACGATGAAGCTGATCGCGGGTGGATTGACGCATAATTTCCGGCAGCTCATGCAGCACGAACGGATGAAAGTCCGCTTCGAAATCAGGCAATCCACTCTGTTTCATTTTCTCTTCGTCGCCCTCCTGCCAAGCTTCGATCGCATGACGACTGGATAGGGCGAATAATTTGGGTTCTTGAATCTCACACTGCTGGAGCTGCTTATACACGTACGTCTTTACTTCATCCAGTTCTTCTGAACTCTGGGCCAGATCAGCCGCATTGATCACAAAAAACAGATGTTTCAGCTCAGAAAGATGTGAAACCTGAGACATTTGTCTCAGAAAGTCGCGGTCCGCCTGGGAAAAGGCATGATGGTAGTACGTAACAAACAGCACGGCATCGGCACTTTTCATATACTGAAAGGCGACGCCTGTGTGCCTGGCATGAATCGAGTCAGCACCTGGCGTATCAACCAGTACAATGCCCGATTCGGTTAAGGGACAATCGACATACAGATCGATCTCGTTCACGAAGCATGAATACGTCTCTTCCGCTGCATATTGCACATACTGGTCATAGGTGACCTTTCGCATTTGACCCAGGAAGGCAGACTGTGTGTCCCACCCGCTCCGTACGGCCTGCAGAAAGCTCAAGTGCATCTTGGCCTTCGCAGGGAGCTGATGGCGGGAACGTTCAGCTATGGCCTCGAATGCCCGTTCCAGGCTATTCTCTTTGATACCCAGGATATCCAGCGAATCGAACATCTCCTGCTCCAGCTGCTCCCGTGATTTCATATGAATGCAAGCATCCAGTGACGCCATTTGACCTGTTGTCTGCTGAATACGAATGACGGAAGCAGTCGTTGGAGAAGGGGATACGGGCAGCACTCGATCGCCTAGCAAGGCATTCGCGAAGGAAGACTTCCCCGCGCTGAAAGCACCAAAAAGGGCGACGGTAAACGATTGATGGGTGAGTCGCTCTGCCCGTTCATGCAGCTGTTTCATCCATCCCTCGAAGCCTTGTACAGCTTCGAGCTTTCCGGCAATGGCTGCGATCTCCGTTCCCATTTTTCTGAGCGAAGCCATCGTCGCCCCATCCTTACTTAATTTCGTTCTCGTTTCCGTTCCGGTTCCATTCATGCGTTTCCGCGAGGAGCCAGGATGAGGAAGTCGGGCAGCAGCAGGCGACGAATCAGGTGCCACGGCATGATCCAGCGCCATATCGTGATCAACGGGCGCATCTATTTGTGTCAATTGTTGCAGCGTATCATTTTCCTGAAAGACCGTGAACGGGTCCATCCAGGCTCTCCGCTGATCCTCCAGACGGACTAATTCTTCATCCAGACGGTCCTCCCATCTCAGGATCTCCTGAAGCTGGTGAAGCCGCTCTTCGATTCGCGATTGCGCCTGTGCAGCCTGTTCCCCGATCTCTTCTGACAACGCTTCCAGCAAGGGCAACAGCGTACGTCGATATAACCCCTTGATCTGCTCTGACGCAAGGGAAGCGAAGGTAAGGGTATAGGCACTGGAAGCAATGGCCCCCGGTTGCAAGATGGAGAACCAAAGGTCGGACGTGATGTCTATTTCCCAGTCACGAGATGAGCCTGTCTCCTGTTCGATGCCTCGCCACAGCTCCCGCACATGTTTGTCTATATGAATGCGCACCTGCTCCTGCATATCCTCTGTCAGCTGCGTCAGTCTGACTTCCTGTTCCTTTTCGGTCTTGGATTTCCCAAACAGCCAGCCGGCACGAAAGCCATCTGCCCGACTTTCAATAAATGCGTGCATCAGCTCTCTTGTAGCAGCCGGAATGATGTTGGCGTTCTCCAGTATGGCGTTCAGCTCTTTCTTGTTGCGCACAAACCACGCATGCTGGGCACCTTGCCATTTGTTTTGTTCCACAAGCAGTTGCTGTCGTTCTTCTCTGGCCTGTTCCACTGCCAGCTCATCATAGTCTGGGTCTTGTTGCCGGGTGAAGAGACGAGTCAGTACCTGCTTCTTCTCTTCGCTATATTGTTCGATCATACCGGCTACAGAACCGGCCAGCAAACTGACCCGCATGGCATCCCGCTCACTTGCCAATTGTCCGAGTGCCTCAATCAGTTCATTTCGCTGATTCCGTATCGCATTAGACTGCTTGCTCACATAATAAATCGCCGCTGCCTGTGTGTCCCATTCCTGCAAAGACGAGCGGACAGATTGATCAAATCGGGAAAACGGGAGTTCCCTGTCGTCATGCTTGTCAATTTGGTTGACGACAAACAGGCACGGCTTGCTCCAGCTCTCCAGCTGCTTCAGAAACTGAAAGTTGGTCTCAGACTGCACATGATTGTAGTCACACACGAACAGAACGAGGTCTGCCAGATGGATCGCTTCATAGGTCGCCGCATAGTGGGCCGGGTCCGTAGAATCGACTCCCGGGGTATCCAGAAAGCTGAGTCCCTTCTTCAACAGCGGAGAAGGCACCTCAATATCTACCCGTTCGATGGCGGCCCCGTCCCGGCAAGCCTCAGCCAGGTCCTGGATGGCAGCGTGTGCTGTGCTTCCGTCTCTGCGGTGCAGGGTGACGGAGCTGGATGTTTGGCCGTACTGGACCCTGACCAGATTCGCGCTCGTCGGAATCGGACTGGACGGCAGCAAATTTTCGCCAACCAGACCATTGATCAGAGTGGACTTCCCCGCAGAAAAATGACCACACAATGCGATGTTCAAGGGCTGCTGGTCATCTGCAAAACGGTCCTGAAGCTGTCCGAGCCGCTGAATTACAGAGCTCAGTCGCTCGCGTTCTCCTTCTTCCACTTCATGGGGAATGGTGGTCATATCGGTTTGCATATCAGATTGAAGCTGTACATAGGTATCTTTCAGATCTTGAATGGCATGTTTGGCCATTAAAGTTGCATCGGTCATGTCGTCTCTTCTCCCTGTTTCTGTATACAAAAAAGAAAACCGGATGACGAAGCGGCATCTTTCACAGCTTCGCATTCCGGTTTTTAGTGTACCACATTTGCCTCTGCATCAGGGAGCAAGATTTCAAATACTTGTCCGTGCTGCAAGATGGTGACGTTTTTGTCTTTCCACTTCATGACGACGACCTCAGGCCGATGCTTCATGCGATCGATATAATTTTCCGGTACGTGGCCGGACTCACTTACCGTGATTCCTTCAATTTCCTTTTCTTCATCTTCTGCGAAGGAATGCTCCATGATGGCATCCAAGATGTCTGAGAAGGCAGTAAAATCATTCGTGTAAACCGAAATACATTTCATTTAAGACGATCCTTTCCATATGTAATAAGGTTAAGCTTCTATTGAAGCCATTTAACAATGGTCATGTTCAACCTGTCCTTGCTGTTCATTAGCCTACACCGTTTCCAGCTTCTTCATGCGTTTTTTTCCTTCACGACAAAATTCCAGCACCGGACATGCCGGACAAGCAGGGTTTTGAGCCTTGCAATGATAGCGGCCGAAAAAAATGAGGCGATGATGCGTCTGTGTCCATTCTTCTCTGGGCACCTTCTTCATCAGCTTCTTCTCTACCTCGAGCACACTGTCCTTCCAGTTGGCCAGTCCCAAACGCTTGGATACCCGCTCGACATGGGTGTCTACGGCAATAGCCGGCTCCCCGAAGGCATTGGAGACGACCACGTTGGCAGTCTTTCGGCCCACGCCAGGCAGCTGCACAAGCTGTTCATGCTCGCGCGGAACTTGTCCATCGTACTGTTCCAGCAGCATTCGGCTCAAGGCTTGAATGTTCTTGGCCTTGCTGCGAAAGAGACCGATGCTCCGAATATCCTGTTCCAGCTCTTCCAGCGGCACCGAAACGTAATCTTCCGGTGTGCGGTATTTTTGGAACAAGCTGCGCGTCACCTGATTGACCTTTTGGTCTGTGCATTGCGCAGACAGAGCGACAGCAATCGTGAGTTCAAATGGATTGGCGTGAATCAGCTCACAATGAGCATCGGGAAACATCTCTGCAATGCGATGCAAAATCTCTCCAATTTGTGTACGATTCAACATCGTGCTCACCTCCCGAGCCTGGTTCACTGAATTCACCGACCTCACTGAATTCACCGACTTTCAGTTTAACGGTCTCCCGCAAGAAAATCAATCATAAAAACAAACAAATACAAAAAAAGCCGCCTCTTCCGAAAAAGGAAGAGACGGTACGCCCGAATTTCGACAATTTTATGATATTTTCACTTCAATCAGTTCACCCTGATAGAAATACAGCGTGACTTTGTCATTCTCTTTCAGAGCCGTCACCTGAGTTAATTGACCATCTTTTGTGAAGACCACGTCATCATTCAGCTTAAATATATAGTCTTGATCTGAGACGCTCTTTTTCTTCACGTGCAGTTCATTGGTTGTACCGCCAATGTACTTCCAGAACGTTCTGGTTTCCGACTCCAGCTTCATAATATGTGCAACCGTGAAGCTGTCTTTCACCACTTCAACCCGGTCGCCGGAAGCGAGAGAGGCACCAGAAGGGACTGTCAGGGTGACACTGGTGCCGCTGTAGGTCATCAGCTGGATCTTGCTGTTGACCGTATCGACACTTGTAATGTAGCCCAGGTATCCATCTGCGCGGCGCAGTTCTTTAAGCGTGGACCCCTGATAGAACGCGATCAAGCGATCGTCCTTCTTCAGTTCACCCAGTGTAATGGTCTGACCGGAAGCGTTCGTGATCTTGATGTTGCTCGCGATATATTTGGTTGTGTTTGTGCCTTTCTCGTCTTTCCACTCCAGTCTGGAGCTTGAAGGGGTGACACCGGTGAGCGTATATACTTTCTTCGCTGACATTTCCACCCGAGTGGCAAATTGCTGATTGCTGTCCAGAATAACCGTGACCTCATCTCCGATTTTCACGTTGTTGATGGTCGCGCTACTGGAGCCAATCAGATCCACCACGAGGTAGCTGCTCCACTTAAATGTATGCAGATGCCCGTCTTTGCCGAGAACCTGAATCTCTTTTCTGGAGGTATCCACCTTCTGTACCGTTCCCGCATAGCTGTTGGTAATATTGATTTCCATCAGCTGATTGCCGGAATAGATGATATCTATTTTTTTGTTCTCTACGAGATAGTTGCCGGCATTGCTTCGTTGAATCGGAACCCCGTATGCGGTAATGTCTGTCTCCGGCCCGACCACGAAAAGGGTGTCGCTGCTGTCCAGCAACAGCTTGCCATTCTCTTCATTGTAATAGAGCACCTTCTGCTGGATCTTGCTCTCTACACTGCGATTCAGAATTTGAATGGCGACGATATCCTCTTTCTCGTTGATGGTCACCTGCACACGATCCTGGGAAATCAGGTCATTCAGTTCAGCCTTGTCCTTGCCTTCCAGCTGCACCTTGATATTTTTGTCTGTATAATAAGCAACCGGCTTGTTATTCTCCGAACGCAAGCTGACAAAATAAGCGCCCAGTTTGGCATCATATTCTGAGCCGATATAGGTCCCTTCAAAGGTTTCCAGCAAGGGAACAACCGGATCAATCAGTTTGACAGCGGTCACGACGCTGTTTACGATGACGTACTCAACCAGGTCCCCGGATTGAAGCTGTGCGGCTTCAATTGTCTTTTCACCGTAGGTGTAGCGTATTTCTTCCGACAGGTCGAAGGACTCTGTTTCATTGCTTTCCAGATTGCGCGCATTTAACTGGTCGTTCTCCAAGGACTCAAAGGTTCCTTTGGCCGTTTTGTTCACAGGCACTTCCAGCACGTCGATGGAAACGACCTTGTTGCCTTCCTCATACGGATTCTGGCTGACGCGAAGCTTGCTGCTAGGCACCAGATTGGACAGGTTCAGGCCATTTTCCTCGGTATCGATAACCGTAGTGGCTGCCGACAGCTTGAAGACACGATATTGACCGTCTACGAGCAAAGTAAGATTCATCTCATCTGTGTTCAGCTGTACAAATTTGCCTTCGGTAGTGTTCAGCTGGGCTTCTTCCAGATGCTCTACGTAGTACACTTCATCATGACGAATAATCACATACACTTTGTCATATAGACCAATCTGATCGGCAGAAATTTGTTCTTTGTTCTGATCAACATCAAAGAATTTCACTTCATCATGCAGGTTATAGGATTTCACCTCTCCACCATCCATCTGAAGCTGGATCTTCTGACCCGACAGAGAGACGACCCGTCCTTCTCTAACATCTTCAAGCGACTGCTCCAGAAGAGGCTCCAACTGGTTGAACAAGGTGGCCATCTCTGCCCGCGTCACATTCATTTGGGGGGCGATCTGTCCATCTTTCCCGTTCAGGAGTCCTAGCTCTACCGCACGCTTGACATAAGGTAGCGCCCATGCAGATACTTCATCCGCATCCCCGAATCGTTCATTCAAATTCACTTGTGCAATGGGTTCTTCCTGGGTCAAGGCACGTACAAGCACGCGCGCCACCCATTCACGGCTGGCTCCCTTGGTTCCCCATTCCTCACCATCTTCTAGCAGACTCTGTTCCTCTCCGACTTGAATGAGCCCTTTCTTCAAGGCCAGATAGACTTCTTCCCTCGCATAGTCCTTCACGAATAACGGAATGGAATACGCGATTCCCTCCACTTCAGCTTCCGCGTCAATCCCCATCATCTTGATTGCCATCAGCAGTACATCCTGCTGGGAAACCTCCTGATTTGGCTTGAAGCTTCCATCCTGATATCCATTTATGACTTGGAGCAAGGCCAGTTTGCTGACAAATTTGTTCGCCCAATGCGCCTCACTCATATCTGTAAAGCTGGTTTTCACCTCTGCTTCTGCGGCCTTCGCGCTCTGCGGCGGAAAGGCACTGAAGACCATCGTGAGACACAAGCTTGCTGCTATCCCTAAAGAGAGTTGCTTCTTCCATTTTTTCCCCATTGTTTCTCCTCCATCTGTTTTCGTTCGCTGTCTAATCTTCCATTTTGCGTGGTTCTATTTGATATTTAAATAGGCTTTGACGCCATCTGTGATGGCTTTCGCTACCTTGTTCTGATACTCCTCTGACCACATCAACGCATGATCCTTTGCATTGGACATATAGCCCAGTTCCAGCAGCACACCTGGCATTTTCGCTGTCTTGATTACTCTCCAGTCGTTTCTGCGCAGGTTGCGGTCAGGCAGTCCGGATGCCTTTACGATGTTATTGTGCAGCAAGGTTGCAAAAGCAAAGCTTTCACGGTGCCAGTAATAGGTTTCGATACCGCTGATTTTGGAATCACTGAAATTGTTGCCGTGAATAGAGATGAACAGGTCGGCCCCGACCTTATTGGCCATTTCTCCTCTGGCTGTCAATTCCATGAACGTATCGTCTTTTCGGGTCATGACGACTTCCAACTGGTCTTCCTTCTCCATAAGTGCTGCGATCTTCTTGGCTACCGACAGGTTGAAATCCTTCTCATATCGACCATCCAGACCGACGGCACCGGAATCCTTACCACCGTGCCCCGCATCGAGGACGATCTTGTAGCGCTTCTCTGAGAAAGATATCTCCGTTCGTTTGCCCGCCTCCACAGACTGGATCTGGTAACTCGCCGGCTTCTTCATGTCAAAGACGACTCTGACGATATCGGCATCATTTTGAGCAAACCGGATTTTCTGAATATATGTATGATCCAGAATCAGTTCACCGCCGCCTTTTCCACTGTTCAGATCACCCGTCAGCCGGGCATCTTCAAAATCCAGGACGATCCGGTTCGGATCTTGCAGTTCGGAATGCGAAACAATGGTAGATTTGCTCGTCTGTATCGAGATCTTGGCGCCGGATATCTGAATTTGACTGACTTCCACTGTGCCCGTGATCAGATCATCTGGCACAAGCACACCCGGATCGCCAACCGGATCAGGGTCGAATATCGGCGAGGACGCTTGACCATCAGACAGGTAGACATATACAGATTTCGACAACCGGTCCCATAACACCTTCATCGGAAAGTTGTCGGACAGTTGTTTCAGCGGCACATAGACGGTTCCATCGGCTTCAAAAGGCAGTCCCTCAAAGGTACCCGTAACGGCATCTGCCTGATCCACCACCTGCATCTGGACGAATGATTTTGCATGACTGACTTTCATTTTTCTGTTGTTCTTCTCCCACTCTACTTTGTACCCGAGCTGTTTGGATACGTCCTCCTTGCTCAAGTAGGGAATCTTCTGAATGATTTTGGGAGACTTGTCCACTTTCACCTTCTGACCGTTGACATAGAGCGAGTAGGATGTCTGACCCGCTGAGACGATGACAGGTACAGTGAGCAGCATAATCAGTGCGGTTAGCAGGACAATTGTTTTCTTCATTATCCACCTCTTTTAGCAAATTCAATGTATGTAAGACTGCTGTTCCACTCACCTTGCACGGCATGGGCGTGTAAGGTTAATCACTCTAGCAGAGTCATCATATTAGACGAGAATAGAATCGGAAAGTTGCGAGAAAAGTGACAAGAATAGATAGAAAAAGCTCACACACAACAACGGTTCAGGTTGTTATGTGGAGCTTTGGAGTTTTGAGCAAGAATAGACTTATGCGCGTGCTTCTTCATACGATTTGATCTTGTCCTCATGCTGCAGAGTCAAGCCGATATCATCGAGACCTTGCAACAGGAACTGGCGACGATGCTCATCCAGGTCAAAATCGAAATGGAGGCCGTGCTCGTCCTTGATTGTTTTTTGCTCCAAATCTACTTGAAGCTGATATCCTGCATGCTGCTCGGTACGCTGGAACAGCTCTTCCACCTGTTCTTCGGACAGCTTGATTGGCAGGATGCCGTTCTTGAAGCAGTTATTATAGAAAATATCTGCAAAAGAAGGAGCGATCACCACTTTAAATCCGTAGTCCAAAATAGCCCATGGCGCATGCTCCCGCGAGGAGCCGCAACCAAAATTGGCACGGGAGATCAAGACCGATGCTCCCTTGTATTGATCCTGGTTCAATGAAAATCCAGGGATTTCTTTACCTTCCGGAGTAAATCTCCACTCAAAAAACAGGAATTGTCCAAATCCTGTACGTTCGATCCGCTTCAGAAATTGCTTCGGAATAATCGCATCTGTATCTACGTTCACACGATCTACAGGCGCAACTAATCCATTCAGTTTAGTAAATGCTTCCATGGCTAGTACCCCTTTCTATCGATTCAGCCTATTAAGCCTTCAGTTCCCAATCTCTCACGTCTGTAAAGCGACCTTTAATTGCAGCCGCTGCGGCCATCGCAGGTGATACCAGATGTGTTCTGCCATCACGGCCCTGTCTACCCTCAAAGTTCCGGTTAGAGGTAGAAGCACAGCGCTCTCCCGGCAGAAGATAGTCTGGATTCATCGCCAGACACATGGAGCAACCGGCATCTCTCCATTCGAAGCCCGCTTCTGTGAAGATTTTGTCCAGTCCTTCTTTCTCTGCCTGAAGCTTGACACGGCCAGAACCTGGCACGACCATGGCTTTCACATTTTCACTGACTTTGTAGCCCTTGGCGATCTGGGCTGCAGCGCGAAGATCCTCGATCCGTCCATTGGTACAAGACCCGATAAACACCACATCGACCGGAATGTCGGTCATTGGGGTTCCTGGCGTCAAGCCCATGTACTCAATCGCTTTCTCAGCTGCCTTGCGCTGGTTGTCCGTCGGGAATTCGCTTGGGGTTGGCACCACATTGCTGATGTCCGTTCCCATGCCCGGACTCGTTCCCCACGTCACTTGTGGAATGAGCGTGGATGCATCCAGCTCAACGACGGTGTCATACTCGGCACCTTCATCGGTAACAAGCTGCTTCCAGTTCGCTACTGCTTGCTCATACGCTTCGCCCTGCGGCGCGTACTCTCTGCCGCGCAAGTATTCAAAGGTTACCTCGTCCGGAGCAATCAGCCCGGCACGAGCACCTGCTTCAATCGACATGTTACAAACTGTCATGCGCTCTTCCATAGACAATTGGCGAATCGCCTTGCCGGTATATTCGATGACATATCCGGTTGCAAAATCCGTCCCGTATTTCGCGATAACACCGAGGATGATATCCTTCGCGGTAATGCCCGGGTTCATTTCGCCAGTAATGCGCACTTCCATCGTTTTGGACTTGGATTGCTGCAAGCACTGGGTTGCAAGAACGTGTTCCACTTCGCTCGTTCCGATCCCGAATGCGAGCGCACCAAAAGCGCCGTGTGTAGAAGTATGGCTGTCACCACAGACGATCGTTTTACCCGGATGTGTCAAGCCCAGCTCCGGTCCCATCACGTGCACGACCCCTTGATCGATGCTGTTCAGGTCAAACAGCTTGACACCGAACTCTTCACAGTTTGTCGTGAGTGTGTCGATCTGCTGTTTGGAGATCGGATCGGTAATGTTGAAACGATCCTTGGTTGGTACGTTGTGATCCATCGTTGCAAAGGTCAGGTCAGGTCGACGAACCTGACGTCCTGCCAAGCGCAGTCCTTCAAATGCCTGCGGGGACGTCACTTCATGAATCAGGTGCAGATCAATATAAATGATGCTTGGTTTTCCCTGTTCTTCGACAATGACGTGCTGATCCCAAATTTTCTCATATAATGTCTTTTTCGTTGCCATTTCGTTCACCTCAAATACGATTCTATCATGTTCTTGGCCTTATCGTAACATTTCTTTATTCATTGATCCAAGATATAATATCTATAAGGTTGATAGATTTCAATTATAACAATAGCCGTCAAATGGATGAAATGACGAGATTATACCCATCATGCTAAGGAAAAGGAGTGTGTGCCATGGAATTGCGTCAGCTTCGATATGTGATTCAGATTGCGACGGACAAGAATTTCTCAAGAGCAGCCGAAAAACTGCACATCGCCCAGCCCTCACTCAGTCAGCAGTTGTCCAAGCTGGAGAAAGAACTGGGTGTCTTGCTCTTCAAGCGCAGTACGAATGCGGTAGAGCTCACGCATGCCGGAGAAGTATTTGTAGAGAAAGCCCAGAAAATGCTCGATCTCAGCGATCAGCTTCGCAAGGAAATGGAAGATATGTCGCAGATGAAGCGCGGAAAACTGGTGATCGGCAGTCTGCCCATCACGGGATCGCACATTTTGCCGTTGGTTCTGCCCGCTTTCAAGCAGAAATATCCGGATATTGAAGTGGTCTTGCTCGAAGAAACATCGGCCAATCTGGAACAATTGGCCAGTCAGGGGAAAACGGATCTTACCTTGCTCACCTTGCCGATCCAGGAGCCGTCCCTTGCCAGTGAACCCCTGATTGAAGAAGAAATCTGGCTGGCCCTCCCGGCCTCCCATCCGCTGCTGGATGCATATGAGCAGACAAAAACGCCTGTTTCCTTCGCGTCCTTGCGTCAGGAACCATTCATTGCCCTCAAAAAAGGACAGGGCTTCAGGCAAATTACACTCGATCTATGTGCGGAGTATGGTTTCGTCCCGGACATCGTGTTCGAGAGCAGCAATATTGAGACCGTCCAGTCGCTCGTCGCTGCAGGGATGGGCATCGCCTTCGTACCAGAAATGATCGCACGTACCCGCCGCAGCCATCTCGTTCCCCACTATGTGCCAATAGAAAAACGCCCTTCCCGAACCGTCGTGGTCGCTTATCGGAAAGGACGTTATATCTCACGTGCAGCAGATGCGTTCAAGCAGACATTGATGGAAGTCATGTCGGAGCACTTTAACCACACGTCGTCATTTTGAGCGACGGTCTGCCTTAAGAGCGAAGGCCTGCCTTCATTAATCTACGCAATTTATAGTGTAATGATTTTATTCAGCACTAGGTTGACTGGGTTGGCAATGGTATCTCCAACCGGACAAGTCTGCTCAATAAATGCAACAAACTCTTCGACTTTCTCCCGGGAGGCATCGCTCTTGATATGCAGGTTATAGCGAATTTCAGAGTAACCCCGGCGTACGTCCGACTTGTTCATGAAGCCATCTGTATCCAGATCCCCTTCCAGCTCGACGGAGAAATGTTCGAGATTAATGTTGAATTTTTTGGCGTAGGCTCTCGCTACGATGGATTGACAGGCGCCAAGCGCACACAGCAGCACCTCAACCGGATTCATGGCGGTGTCCGTCCCTCCAAGTGACTTGGGCTCATCAATCGTAATTTCAAAATTTCTGGATGAGGCCTTGACGACCATGCCTTCTTGCAATTCAGCGGTAGCTTTGAAGATCTCTTTTGGCATATTCCATACTCCTCTCAAGTTATGTAATCATGTAGTTAATAGCAATATATCATACTTTTCCGATAAATCAACATGGAATTAAAAATATTATGTGAAAAAACAGGTTCCCTATGCATAAGCCAGCGTACAGCTGCTGGTATGCGGTGGAAACCTGTTGCTTAGTGAATAACCTTTCAATCATTTGCTTATTCGTACAGCTTCGGTCTGCGATCCTCGAAGATCGGAATTGTCTTGCGTACCTTGTCCACGTTGGACAGGTCGATGGTGGCATGAATGATCTGCTCGCGCTCGTCGCCCTCCGCTACGATATCCCCCCAAGGATCGATCACCATGGAATGACCAAAAAAGCTCGTCTCTCCGCTCTGCCCGGTCCGGTTGCAGGCCACGACATACATTTGATTCTCAATCGCTCTGGCCAGCAGCAAGGTACGCCAATGCGCCAACCGTGGATTCGGCCACTCCGCAGGTACGAACAGAATCTGGGCGCCACCGAGTGCCAGTTTGCGTGACAATTCTGGGAAACGGATGTCATAGCAAATCATCATACCCGCGGAGATCCCTTCCACATCAAAGGAACCGACCCGCTGACCCTCTGCCAGATACTTCTCTTCATCCATTAGACGGAACAAGTGAATCTTGGAATAGGAGCTGACCTCACGGCCGTCCCGATCAAACACATACATCGTATTGTAGGCTTTTCCATCCTGCCATTCAGACACAGAGCCTGCAATGACATTGACCTGATGCTTGCGACAAAAGGCGGACATCATGTTCTTGGTCCGAATGCCGTTTTCATCTGCTAGGTCCTGCAATTCCGTCAGTGCATAACCTGTATTCCACATTTCCGGCAAAAGGATGACATCCGGCTTCGGGTCATGCTGAACCGCCTGCTCCATCCACTCCAGCACGCGATCTGCATTGACATCAGGTTCACCGATCTGGACATCGTATTGAATCAGTGCCACCTGAAAAGTTTTGTTGTTCTGTGCAACTTCTTCGGTCATACCTATATCTCCTTCCTCTGCAATCTGCCTATTCAAACTCATTACCCCGTTGTGCCGCTAGTGAATATCCTTTTTCTTGAAGCGACCGCCTTTCACATCGTGGATATTGCCTACTGCCAGGAATGCAGTTGGGTCCTTCTCATCCACGATCGATTTCAGCTTCGCTTCCTCCAACCTCGTAATGATCGTGAAGATGACTTTCTTGTCATCTCCCGAGAATCCGCCTTCTCCGCTCAAATAAGTCACGCCTCTGCCCAAGCGATCCATCAATGCGTCACCGATATCCTGGTGATGATCACTAATAATCCAGACAGCACGAGATTCGTCAAATCCTTCTAGTGTGAGATCAATCATTTTGTAGGCTATGTAGTAGGCCATAAGGGAATACATCGCTCTGTCCCAGCCAAATACAAAACCCGCACTCCCCAGGATAAACAGGTTGAAGAACATGACAATTTCACCGACGGAAAAGGGCGTCGATTTGTTAAAAAGAATGGCCACGATCTCTGTTCCGTCCAGTGATCCTCCGAAACGAATGACCATCCCGACCCCGATTCCCAGCACGATGCCTCCGAATACAGCTGCCAGCAACGGATCATTCGTCGCTTTCGGAATGGAATGAAACAGCGTCGTGCCGATCGACATACTCGTAACCCCCAGCAGCGTGGACAAGGCAAAAGTCTTACCGATCTGCTTATATCCGATAAACAGGAAGGGAAGATTGAGGACAAACAGGAAAATACCGAGTGGGAGATGACTGAGGTGGGATGAAATAATCGAAATCCCGACGACGCCACCATCAATAATCTGATTCGGGACGAAGAAGGCTTCCAGCGAAACCGCCACCATCATGGAACCCAATAAAATGAAGAACACCCTCCGAACAATTCCAAACACACTGATCTTGTGGTGCTCTAATTTAGCTGACGCATTCAAATAAATGCTCACTCCTTTATTCAATCTCATCTCTGTATGGTTTCTTCATTATGCCTTATTGCATAAAGTTTTGTAAATGCTTTGACAGGAAGGTCGCGAGTGGATTTGTCAATGAGAACCTATACAAACCAAAAGAAAACATGGTACATTATCGATGCTGCCAATTTAGACACGGAATGAGAGCGTGATACAATGACAGAACCCTTTGAAGCCGCAAAAAGACTGCAACAATTACCGACTCAGTTTTTTGCGACACTTGTACAAAAAGTTAATGAACAAATTCAGGCCGGACATGATGTCATCAATCTGGGTCAGGGAAATCCGGATCAACCTACTCCCCCTCATATTGTCCGGGAGCTGCAAGACGCAGCGACCAATCCAGCCTTTCACAAATATCCGCCATTCAGCGGCTACCCTTTTCTGAAGGAAGCGGCAGCCAAACGATATAAGGAAGACCACGGGGTGGAACTGGACCCGGAGACCGAAGTGGCCATTTTGTTTGGCGGCAAGACCGGACTTGTGGAAATCAGCCATTGCCTGTTGAATCCAGGGGATACTTGCCTGGTTCCAGATCCGGGTTATCCAGACTATTGGTCTGGCGTTGCCTTGTCCGAGGCGAGAATGGTCATGATGCCCCTGCTGGAGCAGCATGATTTCCTGCCAGACTATTCGGCGATCTCACCTGCTGATGCAGAGCAGGCCAAGCTGATGTTTATCAATTATCCGAACAACCCGACAGGCGCAACCGCCGACTTGTCATTTTATGAGGAGACGGTGAGGTGGGCGAAGCAAAACCATGTCCTGGTCGTCAGTGACTTTGCCTATGGTGCGATTGGATTTGATGGACAACGACCGGTCAGTTTCTTGCAGGCTGAAGGAGCCAAAGAAATCGGCATCGAGGTCTACACCCTGTCCAAAACCTACAATATGGCAGGCTGGAGAGTCGGCTTTGCAGTGGGTCATCCCGAGATCATCAGCCTGATCAACCGTATTCAAGATCATTATTATGTAAGCCTATTTGGCGGTATTCAAAAAGCGGCGGCGACAGCCCTCACCGCTTCCCAGCAATGCGTGGAAGAACTTGTGCAGCGATATGAAAGCCGCAGAAATACGCTGTTCAAGGAACTGGATCGCATTGGCTGGATCAACCGCAAGCCGGCTGGCTCCTTCTTCTGCTGGCTCAAGGTCCCTTCTGGCTATACCTCCCTCTCCTTTGCAGAGCTATTGCTCCAGGAGGCCAAGGTGGCCGTTGCACCGGGTATCGGATTCGGACAATCTGGCGAAGGCTATGTGCGTGTCGGTCTTCTGACCAGTGAGGAACGCATTTGTGAAGCCGTCGCACGAATAGAAAAGCTTGGCCTGTTCAAGACAACCTGATTAAATCCAAACAGCCTTTCGTCGGAAATTTATTTCGACGAAAGGCTGTTTTTTATCTCAAAATCACATTTTGCAGTTGATTTATTCAAATTTGAGTATTAAAATTTGAATATAAGATTTAAAGTAAAATAAGAAATTGAAAGAGAGGTGGAGATCCCACATTGAATATTCCCCATTTTGTCATTCTTGGTTCACTAGATCAGATGGGTCAAGGGAGTGGCTATGACATTATGCAATGGCTGGAGAGGAAAAAGGTCAATATGTGGATCGGGGTAAAGACAGGATCAGTCTACCACGCGATCAAACAACTTGAGCAAAAAGAGTTCATCCGGGCCGTCAAGACAACTCGGGAGGGCTTTTATCCAGCCAAAACGATTTTGGAGACGACCGAATCAGGGAAGCAATACTTTGATCTTCTTCAGGAGGAAGCTTTTGCGGGGATCTATCCCAACTTTTACGGCTTCAAACTGGCTCTCAAATTCAACTCCCGACGGACAAATGAAGACATTCAGCAGTTTGCAAAGACCGCCATCTCAAAAATTGATCGCATCACGGATCAAATGAATCACCATCTGGCTCAATTTGAGGATCACAGCGAAGATTACCAATATGATGCGATATTTATTCAACATGAAAAATTGTTGTTTGAAGCGGAAAAGACGTGGATTTCTCAAATCATAAAACGGCTGGATCAAGTTCAATCATTTCATAACCGGAAAGGGGAAGCATAAATATGTACCTTCGTATCATCTGGCTTGCTGGCATCCTGTGGACAGGAATCATGGCAGGATTTTTCTGGGCTTTTTCTTTTACAGTCATGCCAGGACTTGGAGCAACAGAGCCTTTGGCTGCCATGGCTGCCATGCAGGGCATCAACGAGGTCGTGCGAAACGCTGTTTTTTTCACTGGATTTTTTGGAGCGCCAGTTCTGTGCATCCTGCTAATTGGAATCAGTCTGGTACAGAGAATAGGAAAGATCAAATGGCTGGTGATCGCAGGTGGTTTGATTTATCTCATCGGTGTGTTCCTCGTCACCACTACGATCCATGTACCCATGAATGAAGAACTGGCCCTGCTCGATGCGACTGCGTCCAAAAATATCGGCTACATGAACGATTATATCCAATCTTGATCATCCTGGAACCATGTGAGAACGTACAGCAGCATCTCGGCATTTCTTCTCTTTTCCGTTTCATGGATGCTTTATTCTCGTCCATCCATAAGTAAGATGAACTTTTTTCAAAATAAAGTTTCACGATGATGTAGAGAGCTATCACTTTAACTAAGCATAAAAGCAGGTTTACTATGAAAAATGAACCACTCTTAAAAGTGGTTTTTTTCATTGGAGATCATTTTTATAAAAGTGATCCTTGCAAACCAAAACTAAAGCCAAACGCCATACCAATACGTCTAATTATTAGAGCCATCAGGGAGGTGACATATTGGAGAACCTAATAAAAAGCGCACAACAAGGAAACCGAAATGATTATTTGAAATTATTTAAACAATACGAAAATGATATATACCGCATTGCATTTATGTATGTAAAGAACCAGGAAGATGCCTTAGATGTCGTACAAGAAACTGCTTATCGGTCTTTCAAATCCATCACAAGCTTAAAGGAACCTAAACACTTTAAAACTTGGCTCATTAAAATTACAATAAGCTGTTCAATCGATTTATTAAGGCAGAGTAAAAAAGTGGCTCCTCTAATCGCAGAAACACAAAAAATGGTAGAACAGCAAAAATGGATAGAAGAGAAAGATGGACGAGATATTCCACGGTCTTTATGGTTAAGAGATTTAATTGACACATTAAACGAAACGGAGAAAAGCATTATTTTACTTAGATATTATGAGGATTGCACCATAAAGGAAATCAAAGGTATTTTAAATATTCCATTAGGCACAGTAAAAACGATTTTGTATCGAGCTTTAAAGAGACTTCGAAATCAGGTAAAAGAGGAGGATATGTATGAGGGATAAATTAAAAAAGGAATTAAACCAAATCCCTATCCCGACGGAATTGGGACAAAGAAGCGAAATTGGCATTGAAAAAGCTTTTATAGAAATGAAGAATAATCAAACAAATCAATATTCTTTTCAGCGTAAAAAAAGGCGCATTCCTAGCAGAATTCTCATTTCCTCAATGATTACTTTATTATTAACCTCTACCATCGTTTACAAGTCTGAAGTATTGGCCGCCTTGCAAAAAGCGCTACACTTCGTACCAGGTATAGGTGTGGTGGAAGATGAGAATTCAACGCAAAAATATATACTGTCGAAACCAACCACAATTCAAGTCGGCAATGGTGAGCTAACAATAAAGGGAATGATGATGGATGCAAAAATGATCTACATTTTTCTTACTTCTTCCAGCATTGATAAAATCAATGGCCTGACGATTACAAATGAACAGGGAACAAGTTATGTTCTCGATAAATCTCATCTTACTTCCACTGAAGGAAAATGGTCCTGTGTTTTTTGGTATAAAGGGAAGCCCGAAGTGACAGATCAAGTAGAGGTTACCTTCAACGATTACCCCAATACATCCGTTCCTTTGAATCTTAAACCATCTAAAATCGTTCATGATTATGACATGCTCGGGGAGACAATGAATTCTGAAAACATCTCCATTACAGCCATTCCAGCCCGGATGGATGATAAAGCCAGCGTCACCATCGTCTCTCAACACAATGAAGATTTTACTATCGAGGACTACGGAATAAATTTCATCAACTCTCCTCATTCGCCAATTCAATCAATCGAAGTATTTGATGAACAAGGAGAAAGTTATCCCATTGAAAGAGATATAGGAATATCGAGTCCGGCAAATGAATTCTTCTTTACAATCAATGAGAACGCAAAAAAGATCTTTATCCATATACCTGAAATCAACGTCACCTATCACGATCGAATCTTGCATTCAATCAAAATGCCCCAGGAAGATTCTAAAAGGTTAGATCAAACTGTATATATAGCCAATCATCCTGTTACATTCACGAAAGTAGAGCTGATCACGAAAGAGAATCAACGATGGGCGAAAGTATTCGTAGATGTAAATTTTCAACAAAATGCAAAGTCATCTCTTCATCATTTCGGTGTCGATGGCATCGTTTTAAATGAAGAAACAAATATTATCGAGTACCTTTTAGTCAAAGTCGATGAGGACAGCAATAAGATTGATCTATGGCTTACTGATCCACAAGTCATCATAAGAGGACCATGGATGTTTGAAGTTCCAGCTGATACGTATTTTAATCATTAGCTGAAGTCACAAACTGAAGTCATAAGCTGAAGAACAACACGTCGAAGAAATCATCTTATTAGAGCGACGCGTCGCTACTCCCCATTCAATCAGATCATAAAGGAATAGCGGTAATTGCTTGCTTTTTGTGTAATTTCATGTTGGGGCTCTTCGACGTGGTGTATGACTCTTATCATGTGACTCAATAAATTCGCAAAAATAATGCAATAAGCACAGAAATGATCAATATCACAATCATCAAGATAATATAGGTGATTTTTTGCACTTGATATTCCTGTTGCTTGAAAGTACTTTTTTCTGGTTCAATAAAGAAGAAAAATGATGTGATGAATTTTAACATATCTCTTAATATTCTCATGATGATCACTGAATACCACAGCCCTTTATCTGAAGTGAATTCTGATACTGAAGGTACCGAATCTGTTGGGTTCCTTATCGAAATCATTCCGACTTGCGAGCAGGATAACATGCAGGATGTTCACAGCAAAAGCTATGAACTCGGCGGTTTAGCCGTCTGTTAAATTGATACATTCAACTTGCTGACTACCATGGACAATTTCCAGTAGCACTGATGAGGTGCTAGAATAGCGTCGATGAATGTTTTTCCGTCAATGGTCTCATTTAAAATCATCGGCTCTTCTTCTATTTTTTTTCGAATTAGCGTCTATCCATTTGTATGGAGACCGTTTATTTTTATCCACTACACCTAGCATACTCGCGTTCAGCATGTAGGTTCCTGCATTCAAAACTTTAGGTTGTTCAGACGTTTCGCCGCCGATTAAGGTACAATTTTGTTCTTTACATGCTTGAGAAATGGATTCGACGATCTCCAGAACTACTTCTTTTTCAATCTGACCACATAAGATGATATCGAGTACCGCTTCCCGCTTTGCACCCATTACAATAATATCTGTAATCAGGTGATTGATTAGATCAAAGCAAATATTACGAACTTTATTATATTGAAAAGACAACAATTGCTTGGATACTGGCTCTTCAGCTTTTAATACGAGAATCGGTTCATTATAGTCCCCTAGCGCTTAGATTTACGTTGTATATATGCATAAACTTCTCGGTAATTTAATGAACCCAAACATGCAGCCCCAATTGAATATAAAAGAAAAGGAAAAAAATAATGGTTCTTCACAAACAGTTGGTCTTTTATCTTCCACTTCAACAATTCTAACGTTGGAGTGGTAGGATAGTCATATGGAATCCATGTTGTACTCAAGATAGTCAGTATAATAAATGACAGAAAAAAGACTATCATCCACCTTATAATTGAAAACATATTCCTTCTTTCCTTTCTTATTATTGGATCGCGGGGGGTTAAAATAGTAATTGAATCAATTGTTTCGGTAGTCCCTTGAAGAACATAAATGGGGATGACATCTGTGTGGATCTTTACAGCTTTTCTTTCTTAAGCATAGCAAAAAAGCTTTCCATTCTTACGTTATCATAACAACGGCCTGTGCCACTCATGCTCTGAATGGCTTCTCGTTTAGCTAGACTCTCCCGGAAAGAGTAGCTCGTGAATTGGAAGCCTCGATCGCTGTGATAAATCATTCCACAAGCATTTCTTGCTTTACAGGCGTTTTCAAAGGATTGGATGCAGAGTTCCTTTCGCATGTTATCGTCCATGGCGAGGCCTACGATCTCTCCGTTAAAACAATCCATTACCGCGGACAGATATAGCTTGCCGTCTGAACAAGGGACTTCGGTTATATCCGAGAGCCACTTTTGGTTGAGTGCTGAAGATCTGAAGTCTCTCTGGATCAGATTCACGCTCTTTTGAACTGCAGCATCCTCACGAGTAAGGCAGTTGGGATGACGTCTAGCTTTCTTCAGCAGGTCATGCTTCTTCATGATTCGGTGTACCGTGCTGTAGCTGGTCTTGATATCTAATTGTGACAAAGCCATCAGAATACGTCGGACACCGTAATTGCTGTTATATGGTAGGCTACTCCTAACTGCTCGGCAGCTTTCTTTGATCCAATCTCATCGCTCAATCTTAATGCTTCTTCTTTAAATGCTTTGTCGTACCGTTTCATTGTCTCTCGTCCCCTCATCTTCTTTCATTCTATTTCATGTGAGGGTATTTTTCGACTGCATTTTTATCGTAGCACTCCACTTTCAAAACCTTCATCATTTGGAATTGGAGCTATGCGGTTACGTCAACTGGTTCAACAAATATCGGATTCACGGAACTCTGGGATACATGACACCTGTTCAGTATCGCCAAGCAGCCCTTAAAAAAATTGTCTGATTTAATGTTGACAATCCATTAATTCTCTAATCACAATGAGGGTGCGAGTCGCCCTAGATCAACAGCGAGCAGGCCGTTTCTCGTCGCAAGGCTAATGGTAAAAAAGATTCTGCCGTTTGTACCCGGCAGCATTCACTACTAGGTTATGCTTTGATGACCAGCACTCCTGCTGATAACATCCAGGAAGTCTTACTTTACGGATTACCAGCCTCTTTACTTCATTATTAAATAATGCATTAATCGCCTCTGAATAACCCTTTAGATCACAGCAAAACGATAAAGACTACGTTTTATCCGGTAGCTTGATGCTTTAAAACAATATGCTAGTAACCAAGCATTCTTTACCTGGGTACTATCTCATCCAAATTATAGGAAGGAAATTGTGAAATATTGTAGAATTGTATACGTAACAACTTGAATCAACCCCCGAAGGGAGGAATTTTAAGTGGATAACATACTTGCTTCGGAGTTAAGAGAACAAGCAGGCTCGAATAGTTATAATAGATTTGAATATCAAGCGCATTGGATTGTGTTTCATATGATTACTGAATATAAAAAGAACTCTCAGTTTTTGATTTTTTGTGAATTTCATGATGATATGGCAAAAGTCACGAATCAATCAAATCCAAAATGTGCTGAGTTCTTTCAGATAAAAACCACTGCCAAATACAATAAGTGGACACTCCCCTACCTTACCAATACAACTAAGAAAAAAAGTGGGCAGTTGAAAAACAGTTTTTTGGGTTTTCTATTCTATAATTTTATGAAGTTTAATACCGAGTGTAGCAAATGCCATTTTGTTTCCAATGTTGGTGTAGATGAAGATATTAAGAAATGGCAATCAGTAATAGACGATGACAAGCAATTGAAAGTTATTGACTTTAACCTCTACTCAAAAATTAAGGATTTAATAAAAAGTGAATTTCTAGATATTGATTCAAATGAATTTGATGCAGTTTTTGATAGATTCGTACAGGAAACTTATATTTATGACGGAGAACTTCCTCTTGAAAATTACGAAAGGGTCGTAGCGGGTGAGTTCTTCAGAATGCTTGAAAACGATGATTTATATACTTCAAACAGCAATAAAATTCTAAAGGATATTATTGAAGATGTGCGAAAAAAGAGCAAAACACAAATCGACATGCCGATAAGCTATAACAAGTTAGTTGAAAAGAAGGGGATATCATCAGACGTTTTCTCTGCACTAAAATCTTCTGTGAAAAAGATCTCTTCTCAAACTCACTTAAAAGAATACGAGCGATTCCTAATTGAATTGGGACTGTCCATGCAAAAAAGACGACTGCTCGTTAGAACATTAAAAAATCATAAGTTGAAGATATTAGATATTAATAAGTTATTTTATCAAGACACTACTTTGAACATTTTGGAAATAATAGATGATATTCTTAATATAAATTATGAGAAAATTGATGATACTTCCTATTTGCTGAATCAAATAGGAGTGAGCTGCAGAGAAATAATTGAGGGTGAGAATGATTTTAATTTTCCTCTAGTGGAGGCAATATTTTATGAAAGACTTATATCGGAAGACACAGGAATATAAAAGATTAATAAGAAAATTGAGGCTTTTATACGAAGGGAAAAAAGATGAAAAGACTATTGATAAAAAAGCTGATAGTAATAAGTGATGTTGAAGAATCATCAAGAGAGATAAGTTTTGATAAAGGTCTTAATTTAATAATTGGTGAAAATAAAACAGGAAAATCATCGTTAATAAAAAGTATTTTCCACTCGTTCGGGTGCGAAATGTTTTTTGAAGATGAATGGAAAAAATTAATCCAAAAATACATGTTGTATTTTGATCTTGGTGATAAAAATTACTGTATTATTCGAGAAAAAAAATTCTTTAAGATCATTAGAATACGAGAATCATCACCATTAGTCCTAATGGAAACTGAATATTTTCATGTTTTTTGCGGTGCTCTCATGCAAGAATTCGAAGTTTCTCTGGATTGCCTGACTACCCAAGGGGTGGAAATCCCATTAACTACTCCATTGTTATTTAGATTTCAGTACATCGATCAGGATTTGGGGTGGTCAAAAATTGGCGAGAGTTTTAAGAATATAAAATACATAAAGAATTGGAAAGAAAACACCAACAAATATGTGATTGGTTATCAAGGTGAGGAATACTACAAAGAGAGACGAGACCAATTAATAGTTAAAAATATGATCCAGGAATATAATATTAAGCTTAAATATTTTAATGAACTCCTTAAAGCAATTCAAAGTCAAACACAAATATTAGATAATAATCAAGATGAAAGTTATACATACAACCACCATATGAAAGTCGTATTTTCTGAGCTGGACGAGTTAGAACGAAGAAAAATAAAGATCGAAGACGAAGCTTCCATATTGAAAAATGCCATGTATGAAAAGAATCTTCAATTAACCATTGTAAGGGCATATATAAAAGAGCTTGATAGAGATCATGAATTTGCACTGAATCAAGAAGATGATATCATTTGCCCTACATGTGGTATGGTTCACAAAAATACATTGTTTGATAGGCTAGGGATTGTCAAAGATATTCAATCGGGAAATGAACTAATTAAGCAAATAAGAAATGAACTAAAGGTACTGGAAGCTACCGTGGTTCAATTATCACAAGAAAAAAATGAATTAAACAAAAGATATGCTATTTTAAAGAAAAGAGTAGAGCATAGTAAAGAGTCTGCTTCGATAGCTAATACTTATCGAAATGAAGGCAAACAAGAACTAGTTCTGACTGGTAAGATCGAAAGAGATAAGATAAATAATTCGATACTGGAAGAGGAGCGTAAAGCCAAAATTATTGAGGGAAATATTAAGGAACTGAATTCATCTAAAAGGAAGAAACAGATATTAACCAGCTTTAAAACAATCTTTGAAAAGGTACTAGATGAGTTGAATGTACCATTACATACAGTAGAGCTCAGAGATTTTGTGCAAAAGCTCACAAAAACAGGAAGTGAAGGGCCGCGCATAATTTATGCGTATCACGTCTCCTTATATTTATATAACCTTAATCGAATGGCTAGTCCATTTAACTTCTTAGTAATAGATACACCTAACCAACAAGGACAGGACTGGAAAAACTTAAAAAGTATTGATGAAGTACTTGGGCTGCTTTTAGACAGACGTGGACAAGTAATAATTGGGACAGAGAGAGATACAGGATATGAAGAACATGCAAGTAAAGTTATTCGACTATTAGAAGAAAGAAAAACTCTTGAAAAGAAAGATTATAAAAAGCATAAGGGACTTTTTGCTGAATTTGATATTTTGCCAATTAGCACGTGAATCAAGATGGAATCCATGTGAAAACGGGGTACTTCTATGGAAAAAATAACACCTGAAAATTTCAGGGAATTACTATCTGCTATTTCTATTATACTTGGTTTTGTCTTTTCATTCATATCCTTAAAAGGCACCTTAAAAGAACATTCCTTAAGATTGGCAGGTTTATTATTATTGCTCGGGCTGTGTCTTTTCGCAAATAACGCATGGTGTTATTTTGCAGCAATATTTATTATAGCTACTGCTGTTACACAATTAGATTTCCTTCAAAATCTAGCGGCAATTATTAGAGGTAATAAGGACTACTTTGATTATAGGAAGGAATTCATTTCTAAAGATGAAATATTAGAGAATAAAACAAAAGAGATAGAAAAGGATAAAATGGAAGTTATCCCTGAGGCTCCAGAATTAGGCGATTCTAATAAAGAAGCCGGGTCCGAAGAAAAGAAAGGAAACGATACGAAAGAACAGACTACTATTAACTTGGAGTTAAAAAAGAACAATCTGAATCCGGTTCATTTTGCATTAATTGCTGAAGAATTAGTCTTTAAGGATATTGAAAAGAAATTTCAAAAGCAAGTACAACGACATATTAGAATCGTTGGCAGGCCAGCTACAATGGTGTTAGATGGGTTATTAGAACTTGACACAAGGGATATTATTTTTGAAATTAAAGTATTTCGACAATCTCCATTTCCTTTAGCAGTAATAAAGAGGTCGATAAACGAAATAATGAATCTTGTTCTTGAATATCAATCATTAATCAAGAAAAATAAAGAAGTGCATTTAACTTACGTAGTTGTGAGTTCATTTGAAAAGGAAACAAAGGAAATACTTGACGAAAGACTATCAAAGGTAATTAGTGATGTTAATTTATTTAATATAAAGGTCGATTATATATATTATTCCTTTCATGATCTCGGCTTGGAAAATACTATTGTAAATAAATAGATAGTAAAATTCAAATTCGTCTGCTACTTGGGATAACAAGGGAGTGCTGGTCATCAAAGGGGTCTGTCAATAATTTTGTGTAAACTCATTTATAAGGAATCTCCCTTAGGGGAGATTGACCTGATGATTCAGGGTAAATGTTGACCAATACGTTCTGGATAGAAAACGGATAGCTGGAGAAGGATTTGTCCCCAGTTCTGAACACGGCCTGTCCATTTTCGTGTGACATTCATGGTGATGAGATAAAGCATCTTTAGGAGAGCGTCATCTGTCGGGAAGATGCTCTTTCCCTTGGTCACCTTCCGTAATTGACGATGATAGCTTTCGATGATATTGGTGGTGTAGATCAGCTTTCGGATCTCTGGCGGATACTTGAAGAAGGTGGCAAGCTCCTCCCAGTTGTTGCGCCAGGAGCGAATGATGAGGGGATACTTGCTGCCCCAGGTTTCTTCAAACCGATCCAGTTCCATCAAAGCCATTTCTTCTGTCGCGGCTTTATAAATGGGTTTCAAATCCGCTGTCACCTTTTTCAAATCCTTGTAGGAAACATAACGGGTCGAATTGCGAATCTGATGGATGATGCACTTTTGGATCTCTGTCTTTGGATAGCTGGCCGTGATGGCTTCTGAGAATCCAGTTAGATTGTCCACACAGGTGATCAGAATATCCTGTACACCTCGGTTCTTCAAATCATTCAGTACGCTCAGCCAAAACTTTGCAGATTCATTTTCGCCAATCCACATGCCCAGTACGTCCTTGATCCCATCGAGATCAATACCGATGACCATGTAAGCTGCTTTGTTGATGATCGCGCCATCTTGCTTCACTTTAAAGTGAATGGCATCTAAATAGACCACCGCATAGATGCCCTGGAGTGGCCGGTTCTGCTATTCTTTCACTAGGGGCAGGATTTTGTTCGTGACGTTGGAAATGAAGGTGGGAGAGACTTCTACACCGTACAATTGCTGCAAATGATCCTGAATCTCGCGGGTGCTGACTCCTTTGGCATATAGGGCAACGATTTGATCTTCGATTCCGGGTTACATTCGACGGATGCCTCTTCACCACAACTGGATCAAATTCACTTTGACGATCCCGAAGGACTACAATCTCCTGCTCGCCATATTCACTGGTGATCTTCTTTTTACTTTTACCATTGCGGCTGTTTGTGGTTTGTTTGCTCTTTGCATCATGTTTCTCATAACCCAAATGCTCATCCATCTCGGCTTCCAGCATCTCCTGTAAGGTTTCAGCAAACAGCTCCTTCAGGGCGTTTTGTGCATCCTGAGCAGATACCAACTTATTTTCTTTGATGAATGCGCGAAGCTGCTCTTTCGTCCATAATCCCATGTGTAGATCCCAACCTTTCTCCTACCTCTATTTTAATAGATTTAGGAGTTTACACAATCTAGTTTACAGACTCTAAAAAGGAGCTATCCCCCAAATCATCCATAATGATCGAGGGATATCTCTTTTCAACAATATCTTCCATTCTCATCTATTCCTATTGGATATCAGGGCATACCAGTTGCTTCGCTGGCTTTATCCAGTTCAGATACATATTCATCAAAGAGTTCATCATATTTATTCATAAGCATCCTCCATTTCGTGTCTATTTATCCTTTTCTGCTGTTTCTTGTTTTGTATTTATCCTTTGGTGTCCAATTGTCTGGATAATTTTTTTCTTTACTTCTGTTGCATTTTTGGCAATAAGTGATGATATTATTAGGATCATTACCCCATGCTCTTCTTTCTTCAGGACTCAATTTATATCCTTCTTCATACCAATAAGACCTTAATGATGGATTATGATTTGCTTCTAGTGGGGCATTTTTAACGCCATAATAATTACAAATATATCTATATATTTTCTAGCTTTCTGGCTAGGGGTACTCTCATAAGAGTTGCGATTGTATTTAGGAAGTTCATCCGTCCCCTTATTGCCCTACAATGAAAAACAAGAAAAGGAACCATAAGAAAATTAATGCATTATGAATTTGATTCAATTGTTTTTAATAATTTTCTTACCTTCTTCGTAACTGATAGAAGAGTTTCATTATTAAACCAATCCACATCTTTCCAAAATTTATTGTATTGATTTAATTGAACGTATGCTTTTAATAATAGATTTTTGAGTGCTGGTTTGCTCCAAGCTCACCATTTAATAATTTGCTCAATACCTCAAAACAAATTACTTTTTTGCCATCCATTTTCATTCCATTGCATAGATCTTTAGCTAAGTAAATATCTTCTAATTCTTTTGCTGTGAATTCTATATTTTTAATTATCAAAGTTCTCACCCCACATTTAATCTATCAAATCAAATGTCCTATCAATAGTCATTCGGGGATTTGCAGATGTTGAGTTGTCTACTCTTATACCGGTTATTGTCAATTTTTCATATCCTTGTCTCTTAAGTTCTTCAATAACTGCATTTCTCCACTGAATAATTTCTTTTGCACCTATTTGAGTTTTTGCAGCACCAACGCTATCTGCATAAATAGCAATGTCTGTGAGGGTAATATAATTACCTGTAATAGACACTTCTGCTAATCCACTTACTTTAATTCCAGTTCTTGCAAGGAATGAAGATTCAAACAATCCAGCACCTTTAACTATTCCTACGCTTACAGTTGCCCTAATCGTATTTGCAGCAGTGCCTGAAGTTACAGCCGCTGTAGTAGTGCCCATAGTTGCAACTTCCAAAGCTTCAAATATTGCTGCTGGAGTAGCTAATGCCGCTCCCGTAATAACTCCTGCAATAAAATACTGTAATGCTTGATCCCATGACCGTTTATAAATTTGTGTATAAACATATTTCCATTCTTCGTCGCTTGCATTTTTCATTTTGGAGCGATCATCAAAATAATAATAACGAACAAAATTTTCTTCCATGCTCACATAGGTGTTTGTAGGAGCGTCTCCATCACAGTTATAAGCCCCTTCACATTGCTTATGACCACTTGGGTCTGTATATCGAAGAGAATTATTGCTCACATAAGTATAAAGGTTGAGACTTAAAGGGTTGGTGATCTCCCCTTCATAGCTATCTTCACTAATAAACCGACCCATTGATGTAACGTACCAACGTGCACGCAAATATTGGAGATGGGTTGTCTTATCCCAAGGTTCGCTGGAGTATCGGTAAGGATTACCTTCCCATCTCACTGACAGGATTACCCTAAATGTCATAACTGTACTGCTTGAGTACCTATCTTATCTTATCAGGCATCTCGAGCACATCACCATGGCCATTCAGTTAATCTTGCATACCTTCGCTCGTGCATTTGCCCCCGACTTCCATCAGATTCCACCTCGCGATGGACACCCTTGCCTTGAGCCATGGCTACCACTGCCTTCGCCATTCAAGACTTCCACCCTCAAGATGACGATCATGCTGTGCGCACAAAAAAACAACCCCTCTATTTGCATCAGAGGGGTTGTTTCTCATCCTGGATTCAAATTAAATTATTATGCTTGCAGGCCTGGAACTTCTACGTTCGGGTCTGTTTCTTGCTCATAGTCTACCCCTTCAATGCCAAACCCGAAGAGTCTCAGAAACTCTGCCTGATAGCTGGTGAAGTCAGACAGCTCATTCAGATTATCAGTATGGACCTGTTCCCACAGTTTGGCCACCTCTTGCTGAACTTCCGGCTTCATCTCCCAGTCATCGACACGGATTCGGCCTTTTTCATCCGTAGCCATCTCTTCTTTACTGTAGAGACGATCAGCGAACAGACGATACATTTGCTCAATGCAACCTTCGTGCAGACCTTTCTCCTTCATGACGCGATATAACAATGAAATATAGAGTGGCACGACTGGAATCGCAGCACTGGATTGCGTGACGAGGGCTTTGTTAACGGACACATACGCCCGGCCATTCAGGGCTTGCAGCTCTTCGTGCAGCTTGTGTGCAGTCGCCTCCAGATCATCCTTCGCCCGGCCGATGGTTCCTTCCCGATATACCGGATAGGTCAATGCAGGGCCAATGTAGGAATAGGCAACCGTGGTTACACCCTCAGCCAGCACGCCTGCTTCACGCAGTGCATCCATCCACATCGTCCAGTCCTCACCGCCCATGACCGCAACGGTTTGTCTGATCTCTTCTTCATTGGCTGGTTCAATGGAAATATCCGAAACTTCTCCCGTGTTGGTATTGACCGTCTTGTTCGTATACGTTTCCCCAATCGGCTTCAATACGGAAGAGAAGGACTCTCCGGTTTTTGGATGGGTTCGGCGTGGAGAAGCCAGACTGTAGACCACCATATCCACTTGTCCCAGATCCTCTTTGATCAGCTCGATGGTTTTGGCTTTGAGTTCATCGGAGAATGCATCGCCGTTCAGGCTCTTTGCATAGTATCCTTCTGCTTGGGCCGCTTTCTCAAAAGCTGCCGTATTGTACCATCCTGCTGTCCCTGTGCGATTTTCAGCGGAAGGTCGTTCGAAATAAACGCCAATCGTGGCTGCGCCGCTGCCATAAGTGGAAGCAATTCTGGACGCCAGTCCATAACCCGTGGAAGAACCGATGACGAGAACTTTTTTGGGCCCGTCCACCTTGTCTTGCGCTTTTACAAAATCAATCTGCTCCTGTACATGCTGTGCACAGCCTTCTGGATGTGCCGTTGTACAAATAAATCCGCGAATTTTCGGTTTGATAATCATGTTCTCAACCTGCCTTTATCTTCAGTATTCAAAATCTGAAACGCGATCATGGATCTATTATTAGTACCTGGTACTAAATTTCTGTTTCTATTGTAACACAACCCGCGGAAAGAGTGAAAGTCTCTTTTGTGCAATTCTTTACAAAGTCTCACTTGCCATGATATGCTAAGATCAATTCAAAACGGCAAGTAAAACGTGATGACAGGGCTAGTAGAGAGGCTCCGCTTCGCTCAGAGAGTAAATTTCTTGGCTGCGAAAATTTACCGAAGTCCCTTTTGAACCTACCCTGGAACGGTCGGTGATGAACCGAACAGAAGCCCAACTGTTATCCGGGCATAAAGTTGGCGATGGATCGATGATCATCGCAACTAAGGTGGTATCGCGGAAGCTGGCACTTTCGTCCTTAGATGGATGAAAGTGCTTTTTATTGTCCGCAAAAACCTGCCTCTGCCTGCTGACCCTTGCAGGCACAGCCATTTCCATAAGAAAGTGATGATGATGATGCAGCGACGAATCGTGGTGAAAATCGGAAGCAGCTCGCTCACCTCCGAAGAAGGCGGACTGAAAATCGAGCAAATCCAGTATTTTGTCAAAGAAATTGCCTCCCTGCATGCAGAGGGAAATCAAGTGCTATTTGTTAGTTCCGGCGCGGTAGCAGCTGGCTTTCGTATTGCGGGGTTTGCCAAACGCCCGCAGCATCTGCATGAGAAACAGGCTTCTGCCGCTGTCGGTCAGGCCCTGCTGATGCAATCCTATAACGCGGCCTTCAATCAGTATGGCATCCATACGGCGCAAATTTTACTGACACGGGCCGACTTTTCGCTGCGCAAGCGAATCCACAATGCCCTCATGACGATTGAAGAGCTCTTAAAGCACGGGATTGTCCCGATCATCAATGAAAATGATACCGTAGCGGTGGATGAATTGAAGTTCGGTGACAACGATACCCTCTCGGCGCTGGTCGCGAATATGGTCAAAGCGCAGCAGCTCATGATCTTTACCGATACAGACGGTTTGTATACAGCAGATCCACGAACGGACAAAGCCGCAACCCGTATCGGTCAGGTATCGGCGATCAGCAAGGAAATCTATCAGATTGCCGGGGGAGCCGGCTCATCCGTTGGTACCGGCGGGATGCGCTCGAAAATTGATGCGGCGAGAATTGCGATGCGTGGAGGCATCAAGGTGTTTGTGGGCCGAGCCACAGAGCCTGGCGACCTGCGGCTTGCGGAGCAGGGGCAAGGCAAGGGTACGTACTTTGAAACCCAGTTGACCTCCCTCCCCATGAAAAAGCAATGGCTCGCCTTTCACTCGCAGCCCCAAGGCACCATTATTGTAGATACCGGAGCGAGGAATGCGCTGGTTCAGGATCGCCGAAGCTTGCTTCCCGCTGGCGTGACGGCCTTCACTGGTGAATTTCACCCCGGTGATGTCGTAGAGGTGCGCAGCGAATCCGATGAGTTAATCGGTCGAGGCATCATCAACTATACGTCCTGGCAATTGAAAGCGGCCAGCGGTCTCTCGACGACTGAAGTGGAGAAACGACTCGAGCTTCAGCGCATGGAAGTGATTCATCGGGATGAATGGATTACCCTTGTGTAAACCGCGACGATCCCTGAGATCAACCTTTCTGATGAACCCTTTGAATCTATTGATTACGGTTAAAATACCGACATGAATTCATAAATATGAACAGATCATAAGGAGGAATTACCATGAGTGAAGTCAAACAAAAAGCCCAATTAGCCAAACAGGCCAGTGTTGTGCTTGCAAGTCTGAGCACGGAACAGAAAAATGAGGCCCTTCTGAAAATGGCCGATCATCTCGTACATCGCCAGCAGGACATTATCGCGGCCAACCAGGAGGACTTGCTGCGCGGAGAGGAAAATGGCCTGTCGCGTTCCCTGCTGGACCGCCTCTCGTTGAATGAAACCCGTATAGCAGCCATGGCCGACGGATTGCGTCAGGTAGCGGAGTTGCAAGATCCAGTCGGAGATGAACTGGAACAATTCGACAGACCGAATGGACTGTTTATCAAAAAGATTCGCGTACCTATCGGGGTTGTCGGCATGATCTACGAAGCAAGACCGAATGTCACCGTCGATGCGGCCGGACTGTGCCTGAAAACTGGCAATGCAGTGGTACTGCGCGGCGGTTCCTCTGCCCTGCATTCCAACCAAAAAATCGTAGAAGTGCTGCATGAAGCGCTGGAGACCAGTGCCATCCCGAAAGATGCATTGCAAGTCATCGAGGACCCGAATCGGGCTTCGGTAGATGAAATGCTGAAACTGAACGGACTGCTCGATGTCGTCATTCCACGTGGCGGAGCCGGTCTGATCCAGACGGTCGTTAACAATGCCACTGTACCGGTTATCGAGACCGGAGCTGGCATCTGCCACACCTATATTGATGAAGAAGCACAGGCAGACATGGCTTCCTCTATCGCTTTCAATGCCAAAGTGCAGCGTCCATCGGTCTGCAATGCCATGGAAACGCTGCTGGTCCATGAGCAGTTTGCCGCCCAACACCTGGCAACATTTGCCGAGAAGCTGAAGCAAGCACAAGTGGTCGTCAAAGGTGATGAGAAAGCCAAAGCGCTCGTCCCATGGATGGAAGACGCAGTCGAAGAGGACTGGTGCACCGAATACAACGATTATGTGCTGTCTGTGAAAGTCGTAAGCTCCCTGGAGGAAGCGATCTCGCATATTCAGACCTATGGCACCATGCATTCCGAGTGCATTGTAACCGAAAATGCCGACAACGCTGCGAAGTTTATGCAACAAATCGATGCAGCTGCCGTGTACCATAATGCTTCCACTCGATTTACAGACGGATTCGAATTCGGATTTGGCGCTGAAATCGGCATTAGCACCCAAAAGCTCCACGCTCGTGGCCCAATGGGTCTGCCAGCCTTGACCTCTACCAAATATTGCGTATACGGGGATGGGCAAATTAAGGAATAAGCGGCACCGCTACTGACACCCGAGCAAACAGCGAGGCCACTGCGTTCATTGGCAATTGCCGATGCATTGCGGTATGCTAGATCTAAAAAAAGGCAGGAACAAAACATGAAAACACCACTAGATCGTAAGAAAGTATGCTTCGTTGGCGCCGGTGCAATGGCCGAAGCTATTTTTCGAGGCATGATTGAAAAGAAAACCGCCCATGCGGATCATATTTTCATCGTCAATCGTCACAATCAAAATCGTTTGCAGGAGCTGCATCGGGAATACGGCGTGCAGGTGCATCCAGATCAGAAAATCAAAAATCGCTTCATTGAAGAAGCCGATGTGGTTGTGCTGGCGATGAAGCCCAAGGACGTCGAAGAAGCCCTTTCTCACCTTCGTTCCCACATTCGTCCCAACCAGCTCGTCATATCTGTGATTGCAGGTTTGTCTATTCATGCCCTCTCGCAATACCTGGGCGCCGCTCAGTTGCCGATCGTGAGAACCATGCCCAATACGTCCAGCACGATCGGGCTCGGGGTTACAGGCGTGACCTATGGCGAGCATGTAACGGAACAGCATGAAGCGATGACCAGAGCGATCTTCGGTGCCGTGGGAATGGTCCATGAAGGCGAGGAACCGATGCTGGATGTGATTACCGGCATTTCCGGAAGCGGCCCTGCTTACGTCTATTATTTTATCGAAAATCTCATGCAAGCGGCGATCGATGGAGGCATCGAACCGTCTGCCGCAAAAAGTATTGTCGCCCAAACGGTACTGGGCGCGGCCAAGATGGTGCAGCAAACCGGAGAAGAACCTTCGATTCTGCGCAAGAAAGTAACTTCTCCAAACGGCACCACGCAGGCGGCGATTGAAAAACTGGATGAGCTCGGATTTCCAGAAGCCGTGCAATCCGCAGCCAAGCGTTCTTCTGAACGGGCGAAAGAACTGGGTGCCATGCTGGAATACCGCAAGTCCTAAAATCATGCATTCATGGAGAAAGGGAGATCCTGTGATATGAGTTATTGTCTAGCCACATACCGCTGCTTTGGAGAGCAGACCGATTTTCACAAGAAAGCCCAGGGAATTGCAGTTGGACTGACCGTAGGCAGTTGGACTGATCTCCCCGAGGCCAAGAAAGCCAACATGCAGAAGCACCTGGGTCAGGTGGTATCCGTCGAGATTCAGGAAGCATCAGCTTCCAGTCCACGGTATGCAGATATTCAGATCGCCTACCCGGACGTGAATTTTTCACTAGATATTCCGGCACTGCTGGTTACGGTATTCGGAAAGCTGTCAATGGACGGACAAATCAAACTCATCGACCTGCACTTCTCGGAACGTTTCCTGTCCGCGTTTTCCGGCCCGAAATACGGCATTGCAGGCATCCGATCTCAACTTGGTGTCCATGACCGTCCGCTCCTCATGAGCATTTTCAAATCGGTCATCGGTCACGATATGCAGGAACTCGCCTCCCAGTTCAAGCAACAGGCCCTCGGAGGGGTCGATCTCATTAAAGATGATGAAATTCTGTTTGAGAATCCATTGACGCCCATTGAGAAACGGGTGGCAGCCTGTATGCAGGCAGCGGCCGAAGCGGAAGCGGAGACCGGGCAAAAGCTGCTGTATGCTGTCAATTTAACCGGCCCTACCTTTCAATTAAAGGAACAAGCCAAAAAAGCGATCGATCACGGCGCCAACGCCCTTCTGTTCAACGTATTGGCTTACGGGTTCGACACGTTGCAGGCGCTGGCATCTGACCCGGAAATCACCATTCCGGTCGCGGCACACCCTGCCATGGCTGGCGCTATGTACCCGTCTCCGAACTATGGAATCGGAGCTAGCGTACTACTTGGCAAGCTGATGCGTCTGGCTGGCGCAGACTTGGTTCTCTTCCCTTCCCCATACGGTTCAGTCGTGATGCCGAAGGAAGAAAATCTGGCCATCCAGCAAGTATTGTTGACAGAGGAATTGGCGAAGCATTACGGCTACCAGACTCCACAGCTGTCAGCGAATAAGCTCAAACGAAGTCTTCCCGTTCCATCAGCCGGCATTCATCCTGGCCTGACTCCTCTGATTCTGCGAGATTTTGGACAAGATGTCGTGGTCAATGCAGGTGGTGGCATTCACGGACATCCCATGGGCACCGCTGCGGGAGGCAGAGCCTTCCGACAAGCGATCGACGCCGTTCAGCAAGGACACGGTCTGAAGGAATATGCCGCACAGCACCCGGAATTGCAAGCCGCGATTGATGCCTGGGGCTTGAGGGAGAATTAAGGAGGAGACGTCAGCATGAACACACATAAAAAACCGGTCATCTTCTGTGACTTTGATGGTACGATCACTGAAAATGATAATATTATCGCCATTATGAAGCACTTTCAGCCTGCCGGGTGGGAACAGATCGTCGAGAAAATCATGAACAAAGAGATCAGCATCCGTCAAGGTGTGGGCGATCTCTTCGCCCTCCTTCCATCAGAAAAGAAGCAGGATATCGTGACCTTCGCGATCGAACAGGCCCGTATTCGTGATGGGTTCGAAGCTTTGTTGCAATATTGCCAACAGGAAGAGATATCCTTCTATGTTACTAGCGGAGGCATCGACTTCTTCGTCTATCCGCTGCTTGCTCCTTATCCGATTGAGAAGGAGCACATTTTCTGCAACGGCAGCTCTTTTGAGGGTGAAACGATTCAAATTACGTGGCCACATGCCTGTGATGCCCACTGTACAAATGATTGCGGGATGTGCAAAACGAAAATTATGCGTTCATTTGATCAGGCTGCCTACGACCGCATTCTGATCGGAGACAGCATCACTGATTTTGCCGGTGCCAAGCTAGCTGACCTCGTATTTGCCCGCTCCTATCTGAAAACCCAGTGTGAGAAGGAAGGCATTCCATACATCGCATATGAAGATTTTCATACCGTGGTGGAAGCACTGAAAACCCGAAAAGCATCCGCCTCGGTGAAACCCTCGGTATAACTCTTGGTCAAACCGGATGGATCATGTGAGATGGATCATGTGCAAAAAATGCATGAAACGAATATTGAAGGAGAGCGTGAAATGAACAGAGAGGGCATTAAGCTGGAGCACGTGCAGCATGCGTTTGACGAACTTCGTGAAATAAAGGGCATTCTGGCTCAAAGAGGTTGGTTCCCGGCCACAAGCGGCAACCTGTCCGTACGGGTCGGCGATTTTGAACCGAATCACTTCCAGTTTGCCATTACGGCCAGTGGCAAGGACAAAAGCGTACATACGCCAGAGGATTATCTGCTGGTTGATGAGCAAGGCAAGCCGTTTATGGAGACTGCCTTAAAACCATCTGCTGAAACGTTGATTCATTGCGAAATTTATCGACTGACTGGCTGCGGCGCGATCTATCATGTGCATACGATGGGTAACAATCTCGTTGCGGAACTGTTTCCTGAACAGGACGTGATTCCGATTTCAGGTGTAGAGCTGATCAAAGCTTTTAACATATGGGAAGAAGATGCAGAGATTCAGGTGCCTGTGCTTCCGAATTATGCTCAAATTCCTCGTATCGCAGAACTGATCGAAGGCGTCCTCAATCCGCAGGTGCCGGGTATCCTGCTGCGAAATCACGGCATTTACGCCTGGGGAAAAACACCATTTGAAGCGAAAAGACACCTGGAGGCATTTGAATTTTTATTTGAATATCTCATCCGAAAAGCTTCGCTTAGCAAATAAACAGCCCAGGCCCAGACCCAGGCTATGCAATGCAATATCTCGATGCACATAGCCATGTCAAAGTCATTTAACCATTCAACCCATTGCAAATTGATATGCCCATATCAATGGCTATTCAACAATCCATAGCCATTCAAATTCTCAGCACCATACAAATTCTCAAAACCATTTAAATTCCTAAAGCAGATCGAGATGCCAACACGATCGCTCCTGTTCATTGGTCAGCAGACTGCACTGCTCAATGAACGGGAGCGATTTCTAATTTTCCGGGATGTTTATCACATTTATGTATCTCTTGGTTGCTCACCAAACTCGGTTTTCCGCTTGCGATACGCCCAGTGATTCGTCGGACCGTGACCATTGCCAATGCCCAGCTCATCTTCCAGAGCAGCTTGGATAAACTGCTTGGCAACCTGAACGGCTTCGGTCATGCTGGCTCCCCGCGCCAAACAGGCCGTCATCACCGCCGAAAAGGTACATCCGGTTCCATGTGAATGGACAGTCTCCACCCTTCTTCCGTGAAAGGGCGTAAAGGAATGACCATCATACAAATAATCGATCACATCCTCCTGAAATGACGCATGTCCCCCCTTCATGACCACATAGGAAACACCCGTTTCCCTGATTCTTCTCGCGGCTTTTTTCATATCTTCCATACATTCAATCTGCATCTCTGCCAATGCTTCAGCCTCAGGGATATTGGGTGTAACAGCTTGGACGAGCGGTAGAAGTTTATGCTTCAATGCATGGAGCGCTTCTTGCTGCAACAACGATGCCCCGCCTTTGGCGATCATAACGGGATCCACAACAACCTGTTTCCAGTTGTACGTCTGCAAACAATCTGCCACCACTTCAATGATCTCCCCGCTGTACAGCATGCCCGTTTTCACCGCATCGGTTCCCATATCGGCGGCGATGGCATCCAGCTGCTGGGTAATCGATTCTACTGTCATCGGCATGACGTGATGCACGCCCAGCGTATTTTGCGCGGTCACTGCGGTTACCACACTCATTCCGAAGACACCCATCTCTTGAAAGCTCTTTATATCAGCCTGTATGCCTGCTCCTCCCCCACTGTCGGAGCCTGCAATCGTTAAAGCCTGTGCAATCCTCATCGTTAGCTTCCTCCCCATTTCGTTTCTGTCACGTTATCGACAAGCATGTTAAATATGTATCTTCAATTTAATACAATCCCGATTACATACGATTTCGATTACATACGATCTCCATTATTCAGATCATACCGCATCGTTCCTGCTTTTAGAGAATAACAAAAAAGCCTGGCTTTCGCCAGACTTTGACTTTCAAAACAAACCGATCGTCGTCGATCGCAACCAGCAACCGCAAACATGCAGCGACCTGTGAAATCAATCAGATAGCGGAATGGTTATCGACTTCGATACTGCTGCACATAAACCTTGGCCTCTTCAGGTGTTCGAACTCCGTTGCGCGACCATTCCAGCAAAATCCGGTCAATATAGCGAAAATGAACTTTTCCGGAGAAAACCGCTTCCTTCAAAGCGGCCTTGATCAACGGCTCACTGTATTGATCCCGATCGAGCCACAATGTGATCGTCTCGAGCTCCATTGGCGATAAAGGTCTGCCGAACTCCTGCTCAAAAATAGAAAACATGTTGCGGTCTGCCTCTGTCTGGCTGCCCGTTGCTGTGGCCCCCGCTTGTGCAGATGAGACTGTTTCCTGCGTCATGGTCGGAGAAGAAACAGACCGTTGCTGCTGGTCATTCCCGTATAAATGCGCAGCCAGCTTCTCATAAAGCAGGGTTAAATTATAGGTTTCGTATTGCATGCCGGCAATGGAATCATATCCCTCATCAATGGATATCCAGCCCTGAGCAAGCAGGCGTTGAAGGGCTTTAACCACCGCATCGGCCGGCGCATGCATATGACTCTGCAATTCATCCAGAGTCGGAAATTCCGTGTTTTTCTTTTCCTGATAAGCTTGCAGATGAATGATCAGCATCATTTCCACTTCACTCAAACCCAATTCAGCATAGTGTGAGATGAGCAGATAAGGAACCGAGACCGTCCCTTCCTGTAAAGCCTTCATCATGCCCTGGATGTAGTCCTTGGAATTCGACAACGTGACGTCACCACCGTTTTCTTCATGGTCTGCCATGGCTGCAATGTGCGTTCATGCAGACTGACATCTAAGGTCAAAAGGCATGCAGATGCAAAATCGTCAAGCCTGCTCTGATTTAACCAGATCGTACGTATCCTGTGCGATCACGAGCTCTTCATTGGTCGGCACAACCAGGACTTCTACCTTCGATTGGGCCGTTGAGATCCGTCTAGCATCCGGAGAGCGCACTGCGTTGGCTTCTGCGTCCAGTTCAATACCGAAGTAGGTCAGATTGTCACAGATAGCCTGACGAAGATGTGATGCGTTCTCACCGACTCCCGCTGTAAAGATCAGTACGTCCAGTCCGTTCATTGCAGCCGTATAGGAGCCGATATATTTGCGAATGCGGTATTCATACATCTCATAGGCGAGCTTCGCGTTGGCGTCGCCCTCTTCCATCGCATTGTGTATCTCCCGCATATCACTGCTGATACCCGAAATCGCCAGCATTCCGCTGTGTTTATTCAGCATGGAAGTGACCTCGCTAATGGTCAGATCCTCCTTAGCCATCGTGAATGGCACGACGGCCGGGTCCAGGTCACCACTCCGTGTTCCCATCATTAACCCTTCCAGAGGGGTCATGCCCATACTGGTATCCATCGACTTTCCGTCCTGGATGGCAGTCAGACTGCCGCCATTTCCGATGTGGCAGGTGATGATCTTCAGGGATTCAATCGGTTTGCCAAGAAACTCGGCTGCCTTGCGGCTTACATAATAATGAGACGTCCCATGGAAACCATAGCGACGGATTTTATGCTTCGTATACAGAACCTTCGGAATCGGATACAGATAGCTGCTGGCAGGCATCGTCTGGTGGAATGCCGTATCAAACACTGCTGCCTGCGGCACATTCGGCAAATTCGTTTCCACTGCCACAATACCCATCATGGCAGGCGGATTGTGCAGCGGTGCAAGATCAAACAACTTGCGAATCTCGGAACGAACTTCCGGCTTCACCAGCACAGAGTTGGAGAAGCTCTCTCCGCCATGCACCACCCGGTGGCCAACGGCATCAATTTCATCAATGCTGCCCAAAATCCCATGTTCTGCGTGCACGATCATGTCGAGCACTTTTTTGATAGCTGCATTGTGATCCAGAATCTCACTGACTTCACTGACCTCCGGCTTGCCGGTGGATTCGTGCACCAGAATGGAAGACTCAAAGCCGATCCGCTCCACTCTTCCTTTAGCCAGAATGGATTCATCCTTCATGTTGAACAACTGATACTTCAGAGATGAGCTGCCTGCGTTAATAACTAGAACTTTCATTTGATTCGGTCACCATCCTTGTCGTAACGGAAGAAGCCTTCTCCCGACTTTACCCCGAGATGTCCAGCCCGCACCATCTTTTTCAGCAGGAAGGAAGGTCGATATTTGATATCGCCAAATTCACGGAACATGCGCTCCATGGCAGCCAGTACGGAATCCAGACCGAAACGGTCACACATTTCCAGTGGGCCATACTTGAAGTCGTAACCAATGCGCATCGCCATATCGATGTCCTCAGCGGAAGCAACCCCTTCCTGGAGCACATGCAGGGCTTCGTTAATCAGCACACAAATTAACCGAGTTGTCACAAAGCCCGGTGATTCATAAACCATGATGCCGTTTTTCTGAATGGTTTCTTCCACGAAATTCTTCGTTTTGTTAAACGTATCATCCGACGTCTTCAGCCCGCGAATAATTTCCACCAGATCAATCTTGGATACCGGATGCAGGAAATGCAGTCCGATGACGCGATCCGGATGCAGCGTATTGCTGGCCAGTTCCGTCAAGCTGAGGGTGGAGGTGTTGGAAGCCAAAATGATATGAGACGGACAGTAATCGTCCAGACGCTCAAACACTTCTTTCTTCGCTTCCGTATCCTCTGTAATGGTCTCAATGACCATATCGCATTGGGACAGTCGGTTATATTCGGTTACTTTCTGAATGCGTGACAGCACCAGTTTTTTCTCCGATTGGGTCAGCGCCCATTTTTCAATCTGTTTATCTAAACTAATCTCGATTTGCTCAAATGCCCAATCGAGTCTCTCCGGATTTTTCTCCATCAAATATACATCCAGACCTTTGACGGACAACATTTCAGCAATGCCCTGTCCCATCGTTCCTCCGCCAATGACTCCTATGCTCTTCACAGTCAAAACTCCTTTACTACGTTCTTCGCGAAACGAGCTGTTCATCCCTAATGATACACCTTTTCAAGGAAAGTTTCACCATCATCCACAAAACGTTCACAGCTGAATTCGAGAGAAAAAGCCTGCATCCCGATCAACCTTTAGTATGGGAAAATGGCTCGGAAATAAGTCACAACCTTTTTCCTGCAATCACACAAAACAGGCTCCTGCTAAGCAGGAACCTGGCATGATAACCCATTCATATTCGGTTCACCTTCGTCAAGCACTTGCTGTATCATACTGCTTCCCTATCGGCTTGTCAAGCGGACTGGTCTGGTTTCACCGTTACCCGATCAACTGGCTGCTCGGCTGCTTCGTGCCGCGCCTGTTCAATCAACAGGCGAAACTGCTTGCCGGACAGCACTTCTTCCCTGAGCAAAATAGCAAGGCTGTGATGAAAGACTTCCTGATGCGCTTCTACAAGTGCCTTGGTTTTCTTCATCATATCCTCCAGAATGTTGCGGTTTTCCTGAACGAGCATTTCCTGCGGTACCATATCTGCCTGAATAATCCCCAATGAGGTAAGCCCGGAATCAATCATATTGCGAACGATCCGCATGGCCTGCTCAAAATCATTGCGAGAGCCCGTACTTCTCGAACCGTAGAAAATCTCCTCGGCAGCAGCCCCGCCAAGCGCAATCATAATCTGTTCCTCCAGAAATACCCGGGTATACAAGTATTGATCCTTCTGTGGATGATGACGAACATACCCGAGTGCCTGCCCACGCGGGCTCAGAGAAACCTGGGCCACAGAACCGGGTCGGACCATTTCAGCAATGAGCCCGTGTCCAATCTCATGCATCGCCACCCGTTCCTTTTCCTCCTGAGCTGCTTCCCGATCCGTCTTTTCCCCCATCATGACTTTATCCACGGCAAGAGACAGATGATGCTGATGAATCGTGGCAGCCTGTTCCCTCAAAGCATAGATCGCCGCTTCGTTCATGACACTCTCCAGCTGTGCGCCGGAAAACTGATACGTTTCTTCTGCCACCAGCTCCAGAGACACTGCGTCATTCAGCGGCTTGTTGGCCGCGTGAAGCTTCAGAATATGCAGTCTGCCTTTCCGGTCGGGCAAGTCTACCTCGATATGACGGTCGAAGCGTCCCGGACGTAGAAGAGCAGCATCCAGCATTTCCTTGCGGTTAGTTGCCGCTATCAGAAGAATGCGTGGATGATCTTCTGAATGCATGCCGTCCATTTCCGTCAACAGCTGATTCAGTGTCTGATCATATTCCCGCTGCTGACCCCCATCGCGCTTGCCTCCAATGACATCAATCTCGTCAATGAACAAAATGGCACTGCTCTTTTCTTCTTTTGCACACAGCGTGCGCGCCTGTTTGAACAGATCACGGATTCGGCTCGCACCGACTCCAACGTACATCTCCACAAATTCAGACCCCGATGCAGACAGGAACACAGAATCCGTATAGTGAGCCGCAGCCTTTGCCATCAGCGTCTTCCCCGTTCCCGGAGGACCGGTCAGAAGAATCCCCTTCAGCGGACGAATACCCAATTCCTTGATTTCGTCTACCCGATTCAGAAAATCCATTGCCTCAACCAATTCTTTCTTGGCTCGATCCTGTCCTCCGATATCCTCGAATGTCAACAGCTCCGGTTTTTTCACTGCCTTCTGTCTGGCACCTGCACCCGCTCCAACCGCCGTACCCCGCATCCGGGCCACATAAACCAGCACACCTGCCAGAACGACCACGATCAGCAGCGGAATGATATTGAATCCTGCGAATGCCAGAAAAAGCAACAGAACAGGTACGAAGCCAATCCCGATTTCCTTAAGATACTTGCTCATTCGGCCACACCCCCAACTGGCTCGGTTTTCTTGGCAGCATCATATGCTTGGTGCTGCCCTCGTAGTAGATAGAAATGTAGACATGATGTTCATCCATCTCTGCGATAGCCTCCAGTCCTGCAACCCCTGCACTTTCCGTATTTAGCAGTTCTGGTATCTCGCTATAGCGCTGTTGATCCATCGATTGTGCGATCGAAAACAGCATGGTGGACCACCATTTCTCAATCTCCTCCGATGTCGAATCTTCAAAGCGAATATCAATATCTTTATTTTTATCTTGAAACAGCTTGCTCTCCTGTTCACGTATCGCTTGAACCACGGTTCTTACACTGGCCTCATCCTCCAGGCGCAGGTCAAAGCGGACTCGATCTCTGGTCATTTCTACTTCTGCATGTTGCACACCGTCAATGTTATGAACCCGCTCTAGTAGTGGAGACTTAACGGCAAAGTGCTGATAAGCGAACCAAGTTCCAAATAATATGAGCGCACTTATCACCACGGTGATGATTAACGGCATCGGTCGCAATTTCATCGGCATCCAATCAGCCTCCTTTTCCCTGTATATTCCACGTTTTATATGTTTCCGTGTTTAATATTCATTCATATTCACGCATATTCACATCATCAAACAACACACTATCTGATCACGATCTCACAAGTTAGAGTATAGCATACAATCACTTGCAGCACCGAATGCAATGATTGACAAGTGAATGAATGGAAAAACCCTGACCACCCGCCATTGCAGCGAGTGTCAGGGTTTGTTCATCAGTGAGCAGGGAGTGATCAGATCGAATGGAGAGCACTTATTTCTTGCTCATCGCATACGTTTCCAGCCGTTCTCCGTCTTCAAAGCGATAGTAATCATAATAATAGCGGGTGCCATTGGATTCCTCGACGGAATAGAAGACCTCATAGGCTTCTTCCTCTTCAAAGATCGCGGGAACGATATGAGAAATTTTCTTTTCCGGTTCATTTTGCCCGATGTTGGAACGCAAGATATTTTCGGAAATCCCTTCCTTTACATAACGATAGCGTATGTCCTCCATGTCTGAACGAATCCAGACGAGCAATCGCTGCTCCCGCTCATCCTCACCCAGCGCCACCACATAAGATTGCTTGCCATGGTAATGCTCGATATCATCAATCGTTTGCATCGGTGTAGAAGCAAGAATCTGCTTTTTCACGTCTGCTTCCGTATTCCAGGAGTCACGCATCGCATCGACATAAATTTTACCGGACAGGAAGATGAGTCCGATGCCAATCAGAATGGCCAGGAAGCTGAATTTGACTTTTCTACTCAATGATGACCCTTCTTTCTTCAGGACGTGGACATAATCCGATCATAACAAGCTTGTGTCTCGGCCTTGATCTTTTCTTCGTCCATGGTCGTCAGTGTCCGATTTTTCATGACCTGTTTTCCGTCAATCCATACATCTGCTACGTCCTGACCAGCTCCGGAGTAGACAAGATGAGAGGCAAAATCCGTTTTCGGGTAGTAATGCGGCTGATCAATGTCCACGCCCACCAGATCCGCTTTGTAGCCAGCTTTCAGCATGCCTACATCTTCAAACCAGATCGATTTTGCTCCGTACAGCGTCCCCATTTTGAGCGCTTCCATCGCGGGAACTGCGGTCGGATCACCGGATACTCCTTTATGCAGAAGCGCCGCAAGGCGAACTTCTTCAAACATATCCAGATTATTATTGCTGGCGGAGCTGTCTGTGCCCAGTGACACCCACACACCTGCTTTAAGAAGCTCGGGTACGCGCGCAATGCCGCTGGCCAGCTTCAGGTTGCTGCCCGGATTGTGAGAGACACGCACATCATACTCCTTTAAAATCGCAATCTCCTCATCGGTCAAGTGAACCCCGTGCGCAACCAGACAAGGCCGGTCAAACATACCCAGCTTTTGCAAATGAGCGACAGGACGAGCACCGTACTGGTCTACATTTTCCTGAACCTCTCTGGCCGTTTCAGACATATGTGTATGCAGGGGAACATTCAAATCATGCGATGCCTGGACCACTTTTTCAATAAAATCAGGTGGACACGTATACGGCGCATGCGGAGCCATCATGGTCGCGATTCTTCCGTTCGCTTTTCCTTCCCACGTTTTGGAGAAGGCAATCGCCTCTTCGATCTTGTCCTTCTGTACCTGCTCCGAGCATCCAATGGCAATCATGCCGCGAGTCAGTCTTGCCCGCATACCGGAAGTCTCGACCACTCCAGCCACTTCATCCATATGATCATACATATCGACAAAGCTGGTTGTTCCGCTCTTGATCATTTCGACGACAGACAATGAGGTGCCCCACTTCACATCGTTTGCTGTGAATTTCGCCTCATTGGGCCACATCTTGTCTTGCAGCCACACTTGCAGCGCCAAATCATCCGCATAACCCCTTAACAGCGACATGGCAGCATGGCCGTGCGTATTCACAAATCCAGGTATGTACACCCGATTCGATCCATCAATCACTTCATTAAACTGGGACTCATCCAGTTCATCTGCTGTTAACGCTTCAATGCGATCGTTTTCAACAATCATGTTACCCTTGAAAACGGGCTGTTCCTCATTCATCGTAATAAACGTACCATTCTTAATCATCCAACGCATGCATTCACCTGCTTCTCCATAGGTTTTATCATGTTTACTGTACCGTTCTCTCGCATGAAAATCAACTTTCTCACATACACTATTTAAAAGGACAAGCTGCATTAAAACAAATAGGAAAATAAATTTGCATGAAGTATTTTTGTATGAAGTATTCATGAAGCGTTATTTAGGGTATATAATACACATAGTGTGAATTTTGCCCGTCAACATACAAGAAAGATGTACAGAACCGAACGGGTGACAAAGAAGGGGATGCCTGATGATAACTTTTCGTAAAAATGATGATCGATATTTGCTGGTGCTGCTTGATGCAGCCGAGAATACATTAAAAGGGGCTCAACTGTTCCGTACCGCCATGATGGGGGAAAAGGAGCCACAAACCTATAACGATGCAATCAAGGAACTGGAAAATACCGGGGACACGCTCACCCATGATATATTCAGACAGCTGAATTCCATCCACATTGCCCCGCTGAGCCGGGAAGATATTCTGGAGCTTGCGGTATTGATCGATGATATTATGGACGGGATCGAAGCGACCATTGCCCGATTTGACTATTTGGGCATTCATTATACCAATGAAGTGATGCGGCAGTTTTCCGAGATTCTGGTCGCATCCTGTGAACACGTCTATGAAGCCATCAAGCTGCTTACCAACAAGAAATTTCTGCAGATTCGTCAGCATACGGTACAGGTCAACGCTTTGGAGAACGATGGGGACCGCTTAATGCGTGAAGGGATCGCCGACATTTTCAAAAATCGCAAAGACCCTTACCATGATTTTGCCCTGAAAGAAATTTATGAGCGTCTGGAGCAAACAACCGATGCCTGCGAAGACGTTGCCGATGTACTGGAGAGTATCGTTCTGCGCTATGCTTAACATTGGAAACTGATTCTAATCCAACGATATGTTAACGTGAATGTTTGATGATATACACTAAAGACGGGGAGCCACCATTGGCTCCCCGTTTTTCTATGTGCCATATCTTCGTTAATCTTACTTGCTGAGTACATCCGTCAATACCGGTACGACCTGTTTCTTGCGGGATACAACGCCCTTCAGCTCCGCTTTGTTGTCTACCAGCTTGACTTGATAAGCTTCTTCTACCGCCGCAGATTGCTGACCTAATACAACGGCGACGGAATCATTGTTGAGAATATCCGTGATGACGAATACGAACAGATCCAGACCCTTCTCATCAATATTGCTTTGCAGCACCTTTTCCAGCTCCGCTTGACGACCAAGCACGTCCTGGGTGTCTACACAGTTTACTTGTGCGATTTCGACCTTGCTGCTGCCCATTTGGAACTGCTTGGAATCCAGTGTCACCAGTTCTTCAATGGATTTGTCACTCAGATCCGCGCCCGCTTTCAGCATGTCCAGCCCATAAGACTCAAGCTCTACGCCAGCAATCTGAGCAAGTTCCTTCGCTGCTGCTACATCCTGATCTGTGCAGGTAGGGGATTTGAGCAACAATGTATCGGAAATGATGGCGGACAGCATCAATCCAGCCATCGCCTTCGGAATTTCAACTTCATGTTCTTTGTACAGCTTTTTCAGAATGGTTGTCGTACAGCCAACGGGCTCTGCACGATAATACAGTGGACCACTGGTTTCAAAATTCGCAATCCGGTGATGATCGATTACTTCCAGCACCGTGACCTGATCAATGTCATTCGCACTTTGCTGACGCTCATTGTGATCGACGAGGATAACCTGGTTCGTTTCGGCAGCTACCGCTTCAACCAGTCTAGGCGCTTCCACATTGAAATGATCCAGCACAAATTGGGTTTCACTGCTGACCGATCCAAGACGAACCGCTTCCGCATTCATCCCCAGTTTGTTCTTCAGATCCGCATACACTAGTGCGGAGCAAATTGTGTCCGTGTCCGGATTTTTGTGTCCAAAAATCAATACTTTTTCCATCCATCCTACTCCTTACTCTACTGGTTTGATTCTTTTCACTTATGATCATAACGCTAAATTCCGATAATTCCAATAGCTTTTATATATATTTTTTATTATTCCTCGAGATAATAGGCCAAGCTGTGCAATTCGGTCGTAAAATCTGCATGATGAATGCGAATGTGGGCAGGTACCTTAACAATCGCAGGTGCGAAATTCAAAATGGCCTCCACCCCGGCTTCAACAAAAGCATTTGCGACAATCTGAGCCTCTACAGCCGGCACCGTAATAATGCCGACCCGAATGCCGTGCTGCCGAACTACCTCAGGCAGTTCTTCCATCGGCAAGACCTTGAGGTGATTGATTTCCTTCCCGATCTTGTCCTTCGCACTGTCGAATACAGCGGTAATCTTCATGTTGTCCTTCAGATACGTATTATAATTGGAGAGCGCATGTCCAAGGTTCCCCGCTCCGACCAGTCCGACATGAATAATCTGGTCCAGCTTCAGAATGTGTCGGATCTTTTCGATCAGGTAATGGACATCATAGCCGATCCCTTTTTTGCCGAATTCACCGAAGTAGGCAAGGTCTTTCCGGATCTGGGCCGGATTCAGATTCAGCTTTTGCCCGAGTTCCTGAGAGGAAACGGTCTGAATCTGCATCATATTTAATTCATTGAGATATCTTAAATAGATCGGGAGTCTGCGTACAACAGCCTCTGAAATTTTCATGGATTTCATGACCTCAACCTTTCTTCTGGGCCTCCAGTGGATACGCTTGGGAAGGTTCGAACCATTCCCTGACCCTTTCTATCATCAGCTGCTTGGACATATGCTCCATCTTCGGACCCGGGAGAGAGTATAGAAAATGCTTGCCATAATACGTGTCTATGACCCTCGTATCATAGATGAGCACGATCCCGCGATCAGAGGATGTCCGGATCAATCTGCCAAATCCCTGCTTGAAGCGGATGACCGCCTGTGGAACGGTATAGTCCATAAACGGATTTTTGTTCTTCTGCTTCAAATATTCCGCTTTCGCCTCGGCCACAGGATGATTCGGCGGTTGAAACGGCAATCGCACGATGACCAGACAGGACAGTGCTTCACCCGGTATGTCCACCCCTTCCCAGAAGCTGCTCGTACCGAGCAGGACGCTTTGCGCCCGATCGGTAAACCATTTGGTCAGCTTGCTGCGATTGTTGCTGTCCACCCCTTGCCCCAGTACCTGAATGGAAGTGTCCTGCAATTGCTCCTTCAGCGCGCCATGCACATCCCGCAACATGCGATAGGAAGTAAACAGGACCAGCATTCTGCCTTGTGTAATCTTGGCCACCTCTGCCAGAGAACGGATGAGCTCTTCCACGTACTCCTTTTCCCCAATTCGTCCCTTCAGCTTCGGGAAATCGCGCGGGATACAGACGAGCACATTTTCCCGGTAATTGAACGGGGAAGATAATTGCACCGTATGCACGTCCTCGGACGATGCCTCCGAACCGAGTCCTACCTGTTCCCGAATATAGGCGAAATTTCGATTGACGCTCAATGTCGCAGAGGTCAGCACGATCGATTCCTTCACGTCAAAGAACTTTTCTTTCAGCAGGTAACTGACATCAATCGGCACCGTAAAAAACTGCAGCGATTTGTGCCGGAATGAAACATTGGCCTCGATCCAGTACACATGATCCTTCTTCATGGAGAGGAAGAGCCGCATCTCATCTCTGCATCGCTCAATATCCTTAACAGAGCCCTGTATGTCTGTCAGGACGCTCTGAATGTCGTAATCATCCACTTCATCCTTTACCTCATCCAGCGCCTTCTGAAGCGTTTTGAGCAGCTCTGAGCTATGCACATGGATGTTCTCCTCGATCTCCTTGAGCGAAGGCCAGTAAGCAGGTAATTCACCTGGCTTGTACCTCACAACGGCCTGTCCGCCTTCCTGCATGGCGGTCGCTTCAAGCGGAACCATATCCTCGCCATATACCTTCTCGAAGAATTCATCCCACGACTGCTGGAGTTGAATCGACTTATGGATCGCCTGATCAAGGGCATCAACCCATTTCTCCGCCTTCTCGTAACCGCTATGCATCAGCATCTCACTCAACTGGGGCAGCTTGCCGATATTTCCTTCCTTGTGTAGCCACAGCAGCGCATTTGTCAGTGTAAAATAATGCGTTTCTGTACCCAAATGCCTGCCCGCCGTTTCTTCAAACTGATGAGCCTCATCAATAATCAGCCGCTGATACGCAGGCAGCAGTCGGTGATCGGCCTTTTGATCCGTAAACAGCAGAGAATGGTTCGTGATGACGACATCCGCCTGATTGGCCTGATTCCTTGCTCGATGATAGAAGCATTTTCGGAACCATGGACAGGCCCGGTTGAGACAGGAATCTGCATCACTGGATACGGTGCGCCATGATTCCATGCCCTTGGGTCCGAGGTGGATTTCTTCCTCATCCCCTGTCTGGGTCTCCCCCAGCCAAATCGCCATTTGTGCAGCCCATAAAATTTGCTCCTTCTGGGCATCATAATCCTTACTGTTCATTTTATGCTCGAATTTGCGCAAGCACAGATAGTGACTGCGGCCTTTCAACACCGCGGCCTCAAACGGGACCGGCATAATGTCATTCAATAACGGGACATCCCGCTGCCGAATCTGTTCCTGCAGGTTGATCGTATGAGTGCTGATCGTAATTTTCTGTTCATGTTTGATGCTGTAATAGAGGGATGGAATCAAATAACCGAGTGATTTACCTGTGCCTGTGCCGGCCTCTACAATCAAGTGCTTCTGCTTCTCGAACGCGTCGATCACTTCATGAATCATCGTCACCTGGGCTTCCCGTTCCTCATACCGGTCAAACTTCAGCTTTAGCGCTTCCACAAGCTCCGTATAGAAGGCCTCGAAATCCTCTGGCAGCTCACGTTCCTCCAGCTCAGCCGCATCCTTCCAGTCGTCCACAGCCAGCGCCCATTGACGATAGGCGTGAACGGGCTCTTCCAGTCTGCCCTGTACTTCACGCTGCACGATCCATTCATCGATCCACCATTTCATATCATGCAGGGAAGCGCGAGGTGCATCGAAGATATGGGACAACCGTTGGAGCGTCAGATACGGCAAGCTCTCCATCTTGTCGATACAGCGCAGCAACGCTTCTGCCGTCGCCTCTGCATCACTGTCTGCCTGATGCGGGCGCTCATGGTCAATCTCGAATGCACCTGATACCATCGAGAGCTGAAGGCTGGGCAGTTCGGGGAACAACACCCGCAGGATGTCCACCGTATCCAGCACCGGCCCCTGAAAAGCCGCATACCCGCATTCATCCAGTGCTCGCTGCAGAAATCCAAGGTCAAACGCCGCATGATGAGCAACAAAAACTGCCCCTTCCAGATAAGGAAGCAGCTCACGGAGCGCCTCATCCAGTACAGGGGCTTCTTGCACCATTTCATTTGTAATACCCGTCAGTTGGGTAATCATCTCCGGTATATCTTGAACAGGTTTCACGAACGAGCTGTACTGATCCGTAATCCGATCGTGCTCGATCAGGGTGCATCCGATTTGAATAATTTCGTCCTGATGCCCGCTGCCTGTCGTCTCGAAATCGATAACTGCATATTTCATGTCTATGTCCATTCCTTTCCTTACCGAGCCAGACACTATTTCTAGAATACCAAAGAATGGACGACCATGTGAATATTAATTATTGGATAAGTCCGGTTTGAATCAGCAAATCGTTTGTCGCATGAGGTGCATTCAGCTCTGTCATCGGCTGGGCCATCGACGGCTCCAGCGCTGCGGCTTTCTCAAACAGGGCAGATGCTTCCTCCGGCTGGTTGCGCTGCACATAAATACAGCCCATCGCATTAAACGTAATCGCTCTGAGCAGGGGGTGTTCACTGACTGAATTTACCCATTTCAGATGCCTGGCCGCTTCCTCCCATTCCCCGATATGCAAATAACTCAAACCCAAAAACAGCTTGGCTGGCAAAAACTCAGGCTCCAGCTGACAGGAAGCCTGAAACTGCTCAATGGCGGCAGGATACATGAGCAATTGAAAATACCCCTGTCCCTTCTCAAAATGTGCGGCTGCATCCTGACTGGCATACTGGGAAAAATCGAGCGGACTTCCCAGTGAAGCAGCCTGCATCTCAGCCATTTTCTCCTCGAATTGCAGCCATTGCTCGATACAGGTATCACTCATCGCTCGAAGCAAGGCCAGCTTTTCTTCCATTTCCTTCTTTTGAGTCAGATCCGCTGTCGCGTACTGGCTGTTCACATCCTCCAGCACTTCATTCATCGCTGCAAATAGTTGCTTAAACATGAAAGTGCCCCCTCACGTATGCTGTCTCAATCACTGCCGCTAGCAGCTTGTAGGAACAGTCTTTGTTGAGGGGACACTTTTCATACATCCATCCTTTAACTGTAGGCAGCGTAGGACGTGGAATGTGGCTCTTCATGAAGCAGCTTGCTAATTTGATTATCTTTATCCATAATGGCGACTTTTGGCTGGTGCACATCGGCTTCTTCTCTGGTCATCATGGCGTAAGCAATGATAATAACCGTATCACCTGGCTGTACCAATCGAGCGGCAGCCCCGTTCAGGCAAATCACGCCTGAGCCTCTCTCTCCGGGGATGACATACGTCTCCAGCCTGGCTCCATTATAATTATTGACGATCTGCACCTTTTCATTCGGGAGAATATCTACCGCTTCCAGGATATCCTGGTCAATGGTCACGCTGCCAACGTAATTCAGATTGGCTTCGGTAACCGTTGCCCGGTGAATTTTCCCTTTCATCATCGTTAGATACATATAGCGTTACCTCCTGTCTGCCTGACGGTTTCCGCTTTGGCATGCGTGCCAATAAGCACATTGTCAATCAACCGGGTCTGTCCAAAGCGTACCGCACAAGCGGCAATCCATCGGTGCTGGCCCTTTTTCATTTTCAAATTCAAATCAGGCTGCTGCAAGGACGGATAATCCAAAATCTCCGCATAATCCAACTCAGCACATTCCATATTCTGCAATCTGTCTCGCCATTTTTGGAGAATCTCACCGATTGGCCATTCCTCCTGTTCCACCCACTCCCTGACCTGTTCCAGCGAACGATACAATTCAGGCGCGGTGGCACGTTCCTCCACCGACAAATATTTGTTGCGGGAGCTCATGGCCAGGCCGTCTGACTCGCGCACAGTCGGACAAGTACGAATACGCACATCCATATTGAGATCCTGAACCATCTTCTCGATGATGGCTGCTTGCTGGGCGTCCTTCAGACCGAAGAAAGCCTGATGTGGCTGCACGATATGGAACAGCTTGCTCACCACTGTCGCCACCCCGTCAAAGTGTCCGGGTCTGGATGCACCGCACAGCATGGCACTCAGTGCCGGAACGCGAACAGTTGTATACATCTCATTCGGATACATCTCTTCAACTGTCGGAGCAAACACCACCTCTGCTCCTGCTGATTTCGCGATCGCCACATCCCTCTCCTCGTCACGAGGGTACCGATCCAGATCTTCATTCGGTCCGAATTGCAGTGGATTGACAAAAATACTCAGGACGGTCGCATCCGTTTCTTGCACAGATGCGCTTAACAAGCTTTTATGACCTTCGTGCAAATACCCCATCGTCGGGACGAACCCGATTGTCTTCCCTTCGGCTCTCTTCTGTCTAGACCAGGCTCTCATGGCGGAAACTTCTCTGATTATATTCATCTGCAATCTACCTGCTTTACTTATCATGATCAGCCAGCTGCTGTATAATTTCTGCATTCATATGGAAAACATGCTCCTCCGACGGAAACTTGCTTCCCTTTACTTCTTCTACATAAGCGGAAATGCCGTTCATGGCCGCCGCACCCAGCTCCGCATAAGCCTTGACAAACTTGGGCTTGATTGGACTGGCATATTGCAGCAGATCATGATAAACGAGCACCTGTCCATCGGTATACCGGCCTGCCCCAATTCCGATCGTCGGAATCTGAATTTGTTCCGTGATCAAGGTGGCCAGTTCCTCCGGCACCATCTCCAGCACAATGGCAAAAGCGCCAGCCTGCTCAAGGGCTCTGGCATCCGCCAGCAGTCGCTGTGCCTGTTCAGCACTCTTCCCCTGTACCTTGTATCCGCCGAACTGGTGGACCGCCTGAGGGGTCAATCCGATATGTCCCATAACCGGAATACCGGCTCTCACACACGCTTGCAGATGCTCCGCAATTTCAGCGCCGCCTTCCATTTTAATGGCCTTGCTGCCCGCTTCCTGCATCACCCTGGCCGCATTGCGTAGGGTACCGTCCACGGTGCCGTGGTAGGTCAGAAAAGGCATATCCGTTAAAATAAAGCTGTTGCGGGCCCCGCGTGCGGCCGCTTTCGTATGGTGAATCATATCATCCAACGTGACCGGAATCGTCGAGTCATAGCCGAGCACGACCATGCCCAGTGAATCTCCGACAAATACAATATCAGCCCCGCCTTCTTCCGCCAATCGGGCAGAAGGATAATCATAGGCTGTCACCATTGCAATCTTTTCTTTTTCCCTTTTCATCTTTTGCAAATCCATGGTCGTAATCATCTTGCGATATTCCGCCATTGTGCACCTCCCGAGAGTTGTACCGGAACGCAAAAAAATGCCCTCCAGCCCTCTCTGAGACTAAAAAGCACCCTAAGCACAAGATCTTTGATTGATCTCTGTCTCGGTCCTTTCGGCTCAGAGCAGATTCTGATTTGTTGCCGCTGGCTTGCCACTGCTTGACGCTTGCAGTGCAAGCTTCGTTGCCATCTTGCGATATTTACAGTGTAACCGAAGAGTGCAGTTCCTATGGATACTGCCTCACGTTCCATTATAGCAAATCCCGTCCGCAATTAAAATGGGGCGATCAGATCGCCGGAATACACCTCTTGTCTGCGTCCATCTGCCTGTTCCAGGATCAAGGCACCCAGACTGTTTACCCCGCGTGTACGTCCACCTATTCTGCCCTCTATCGTCTCCACCTCTACCTGCTCCCCCATATGAATGGAGAGGGCTTCCCACAAAATGCGGATCGGTTCAAAGCCCTGTTCCAGATAAATCAGATAAAAGTCTTCAATCTCCTTGAGTATATCTGCAAGCAGCAGTTCCCGATCCCAACTTTTTCCGGTTGCCATTTTCAATGAAATGACCTGATCACGCAGCGTTTCCGGATAATCCTCTGCATCGAGATTCACACTTAGCCCAATCCCCCCGATCGCCACTTGAACACGTTCATCCTCCGCTGTCGTTTCCAGCAAAATGCCACCGCACTTTTTACCTTCTATATACAGATCATTTGGCCATTTGATGCCGCACTCTATCCCTTTTCTGCGCAAGACCCTGCAGATCGCTACAGCGGTAAGCAGCGTGAGCTGTGGCGTGAACTGAAGCGGAATACGGGGATGTACGATAAAGCTGAACCACAGGCCCTTGTAAGGAGGAGAATGCCAGGCTCTGCCTCGTCTTCCCTTGCCCCCGGTCTGCATCTCTGTCCAGACAAGTGTCCCTTCCGGCGCTCCCTTTCTTGCTTCTTCAAAAGCGCGAGTCTGCGTAGAATCGAGTGATTCGAAGACACGCAAATTCGTGCCGAGCTTCTTCGTTTTCAGGGCCGCAACAAATCGTACGGTTTGAAAAAAAGCCGGCGATTCAACCAGTCGATACCCTTTGCGCGGCACGGCTTCAATCTTGTAGCCTGCTTTGCGAAGCTGTTCAATATGCTTCCAGACTGCGGTCCGGCTTACCCCGAATTGCTTGCTGATCTCTTCGCCCGAAATAAAGGTCTGAGGCTGATTCTTAAACCATTGCAAAATATCGTGATTCACCGATCAATTCCCGCCTTTCTCCCTATTCGGGTGACCCATCTATTGCCCGTTTCAGCAAAGCTTCTCTTCTATTGGGCAGATGGCCAAGTGCCGCTTCTTCGAGCAGTTTTCCGAGCATCTCGCCCAGCTGAGGACCTGGTTTCATCCCTTGCGCCATCAAATCCTTACCCGTCACGGACAAGTCCTTCAAAGCATGGACAGGCATCTCTGAGAGCCATTTCCTTCCGTGGCATTCGATCCACGACCAGAATGATGAAGGTTCAGCAGAGGCTGTTTGATCCTCCGAACTGGCTCGCACCCTCGAAATATCCAATATCCGCAACACCGTTTCTTTGCCGGTCTTCAGCACCCATAGCTTGAACTGATTCTCGAAGCGTTTATCCGAATCCCCTTGGTAGGATGCCTCTTCCCCTAAATGTGTCCGCTGCCTTGCTGCCCGCCATTCCTCTTGCCATTCGGTAAATTCGGTCTCCCCTTGGGTTTCCCATTGGGCTTCCCATGTCTGCAATATTCGCAAGCCCCGCACCGCTTGAACGAGCATCGTCTTTCGTTCATTAGACATTCTCAGAGAGTCCGCCCAGTTGGCCGTCTCCTTCTCGGACAAGCCCAGCATATCGATCAATCTAATCCATCTCAGGCTGCTGTCCCCCAACTGCTGTAAGCTCTGCAGAAACGGCTCATGGAGACAGCTCTCCCATGCGGCACGCGAAGCAGGCAAGGGCTCCTTCACATGCTCCAGCACACCGCTCTCCACCAGAAGACGAATGCCCTGGGCGGGATAGTCGGAGGCCATCATTTTTTCCCATTCCGCATACACCCGCTCCATGGCAATATGCTTCAACAGCTTCTTGCGATCATGGATCGCGGCAAACGTCTCAGCATCAATTGCAAACTGATATTTGACCGCAAAACGAAGACAGCGGATGATCCTCAGGGCATCTTCCTCGAATCGCTCTCGCGCCTTTCCGACCGCGCGAATCAGCTTGTTCGTCATATCGCGGCAACCGTCAAAAGGATCATACAGCTGAAAAAATCGATCAAATGCCATCGCATTGATCGTAAAGTCTCTCCGCTTCAAGTCTTCCTCCAGTGACTGAACAAACGCCACCTTCTGGGGGCGCCGGTAATCCGCATAATCGGATTCCGTGCGAAATGTCGTGACTTCAAACGTATAGAGCGGCTGAATGACGGTCACGGTACCATGTTGAAGACCTGTTGCGGCGTGCCTCGGGAATACCGTCATCACCTGTTCCGGGCTTGCAGAGGTGGCAATATCAATGTCTGATATGGGCGCATCCATCAGTTTGTCCCGTACATATCCGCCAACAAAAAAAGCAAGAAAGCCGTGCTGCTCCAACTGCTCAAGCACACGCGCTCCCTCTTGCTCCATCTCACTCAGATTCAATTTTCCCACTTCCATCTGCATCGACATCCTATCTATACGCATTCATTCCGCCGTCTAGCAGACGGGTTCTTTTCTCGCAGGGGCTGTCTTGCCCAGAACCCGATAATAGATATCCTCATACTCGCCAGCAACGAGATCATTGCAAAATACTTGTCTGGCACGCTGTAGGCACGCTTCTCTGAAATCGGCATATTTGCGCTCATCTTTCAGCAAATCAATCGCATACCGCGTCATCGTGCTCGTATCTCCAATGGGAGCCAGGTAACCCGTCTCCCCGTGTGTAATCAGCTCGGGGATGCCTCCTGCGTTGGAGCCGATCGTCGGCACGCCGCAAGCCATGGCCTCCAGTGCCACCAGACCGAAGCTCTCTTTCTCCGAAGGCAACAGCAACAGATCCGCAATCGAGATCATCTGGGCCACATCGTCCTGTTTGCCTAGAAAGAAGACACGATCCTCCAGACCAAGCTCCTGCACCTTGCATCTGGCCTTTGGCAAATCCGGTCCCTCACCGACAAACAACAGCTTGGAAGGGACGGAACGACTGACCTTCGAAAAAACCTCCACGACATCCATGATTCGTTTGACCGGACGGAAGTTCGAAATATGCATCAATAGCTTCTCATTTGGCTGTGCGAACTCCTGACGAAGCTGCTTGCATTCACGCGGGTAATAGACGCGCTTGTCCACAAAATTGTAGGCCAGATCAATTTCCCGATTGATATCCAGCAGCTTGCGCGTTTCTTCAATCAGATCCTGCGAAACAGCCGTCACCGCATCGCTGTTGTTGATCCCCATTCGAATCAGTTCTTTCAGCGATTCCTCTTGTGCCAAGATCGTAATATCCGTGCCGTGCAGCGTGGTGACGACTTTGAGCTCATGCTTCACCATCTGCTTGGCCAAAAACGCACAGACCGCATGTGGGAGCGCATAATGAACATGTAGAACATCCAGCTTGTGCATATCCGCCACCTGCGCCATCTTGCTGGCCAGGGTCAAATCATAAGGCGGAGATTTCAGTACATAATAATCACTGACTTCCACTTCATGATAAAAAATATTTTTATGAAATTTGCCCAATCGAAAAGGAAGACTGTGGGTGATGAAATGTACCTCGTGCCCTCGCTCGGCCATCAGTTTTCCCAATTCCGTGGCCACGACACCTGATCCTCCGAGAGAAGGGTAACAGGTTATCCCGATTTTCAACATGCCTTCTACCTCCACCAATACGCTGCCCGCTGCGCAGGCTTCACAACAGCTCCACCTGTATGGGCAGGTTGCTCATAAATCCTTCCGCATAATCGGTACGAATTTTTTGTCCACTCAAATAATCTCTGGCTCTCACTCGCTCGAGATATCCTTCAGTTAGCGGCGTCTTTACACTGTCCGTGTCCATCAGGGTGAACTGGGAGCGGTACGCCTGAAGGCTCTCCATCTTGGCTGCAAAGAAGTCACTGATGTCGATGAGGACATCCGGCTCCTGTATATCGTTGATAAAGTAATAATACAATTGTTCCACGGTCCATGCATCCTGTTGCTTCTTGCCTCGCTGCCATTTTCTCAGCTTGGCATTGAATACCGCTTCCTGAACAAGCCTGCTGCAATTGACATGATCGGGATGACGATCTACCCCATACGGTGCAAATACCAGTCTGGGCTGCGTTTCCCGGATCACCTGCACGATGGCAGCCAACTGCTCGTCATCTCCCGTCAAGCCCCTGTCAGGAAGCTCCAGGTTGGCGCGCATCGCCAGTTGCAATCGCTCGGAAGCAGCTTGGGCTTCTGCCTGCCGGCTGTCTGTCGTGCCATTGGAAGACATTTCAGCTCGTGTCAGGTCACAGATCCCTACACGCTGTCCGGCGCTGGCATATTTCAGGATCGTGCCCCCCATGCCAATCTCGGCATCATCGGGATGTGCGGCAAAGACGAGAATGTCCAGCTTTTCTGTCATTCTACATTCAGCTCCACCGTTTTTCCACTTCCGCTTCCACTACCCTGCTGCTCATTAGCCGAATCCTTGTACTTGTGAACCATTTCGCGCCATGCCAGATCGCCCCGATCGAGCGCCTTGACGAGAATCTCTCCGGTTGCAATATTGGTTGCCAGCGGAATTCCCTGTACATCACATAGGCGAAGCAGCGCAATAATATCCGGCTCGTGTGGTTGAGCCATGAGCGGATCTCTCAGAAAAATAATGAGATCCATTTCGTTTTGAGCCACCAGTGCACCGATCTGCTGATCCCCGCCAAGGGGTCCAGACATGAAGCGATGCACATTCAGCTTCGTATTTTCCATTATGCGTGTGCCCGTTGTCCCCGTTGCATACAGCTTATGGTGGCTGAATACATGTTCATAGGCGATAGCGAAGTTGACCATTTCCTCTTTTTTGCGATCATGCGCAATCAAAGCAATATTCAAAGCAGTCATGTTTCCTGACTCCTCTCCGATGTAGTTGACGAATGACTAATCCAAGAAATGCTCAAATCCATAGACGAGATGAGATGCCGTCATCACTTTCTTGATGGCGACATTGACGCCCGGCATATAACCGGCACGGTCATATGAATCATGTCGAATTTTCAGGGTCTGCCCGTCACCGCCAAAGATGACTTCCTGCTGGGCGAAAACACCCGGCAATCTCACACTATGTATGCGGAATCCGTGATAGTAGGCACCGCGAGCCCCTTCCAGCGTTTCCTCTTCGTTAGGATTGCCCTGTCTGATCTCTTCGCGTGCTTCATGAATGAGCTCAGCCGTCTTGACCGAAGTTCCGGAAGGTGCATCCAGCTTCTGATCTCCATGATATTCGATGATTTCAACGTTCGGCAAATACTTTGCAGCCTGTGCGGCAAACTTCATCATCAAAATGGCGCCAATTGAGAAATTCGGGGCAATCAGTCCACCCAGATTTCGTTCCCGGCACAGCTTGTCCAGCTCCGCAATATCGTCCGGTGTAAAGCCGGTCGTTCCAATGACAGGCCGCACCTGATGTTCAATCGCCAGACGCGTATTACGCACGGCGAGCTGAGGGGTCGTAAAGTCAACCAGCACATCTGGCTTGCTCTCCACCAGTGCCAGTTCCAGATCGTCGGTAATGGGCACACCGCAATGTCCCATGCCTACCGCTTCCCCAGCGTCTTCTCCTTTCTCAAGGCTGACGGCCGCCACCAATTCAAGCTCGGCATCAGACAAGACCATCTTCACGACCTCTCTGCCCATTCTTCCTTTTGGTCCTGCTACGGCTACACGAATCTTTGCTGTTGTCATCTTACCCAATCCCTTTCTGCATTGATTGCTGTTTGTACGCGAATTACGTATGGTTCAATTTCATGCTATATGTTTCCTTCATTCATTTGATTCTTTCTCTAATTCTCGCTGAATGTGCTTGATCATTTCAAGTGCTTTTTTGCTGGACGGGTCCATCCTTACCGCTTCCTCATATTGCTGACGGGCCATCTCGTATTGCTGCATGGCTGCATACACGGCACCTTTCCACAGGTAGGCCTTTGAGCAGAGAGGATCAGCGTCAATGGCTTCATTCAGTAATCGAATCGCTTCAGTGGCATGTTCGGCCGATTGTGACAGCAGCTCTTCCGCATCGGCTACCAATGCCCGCGCCTTCACATGCTGGAGATGCTGATGGTACTCGGGGTGCGATGAATCCAGCTCTACAGCTTGCCGAGCATGCTGCAACGCCTGATTAATCCTGTCGCTTCGCGCATAGCTGATCGATAATTTGTAATGATAGCCCGGGTGATCAGGCTCAAGCAAGATCGCCTGCTCAAACCAGCCAATCGCCTGCTCAAAATCGTGATGCAAGATCGCCTCATATGCTTTTTTGATCATGTCTTCCCCGTTCATTGTACCATCTCCTTTCCAGCGTCATATCGCCCGACAAGGGCGCAATGGCTTACTCAGTGGATGGTACAGCATATGTCACTGTCCATTAATCGGTGTTCAATTTGGTCCATCTGTCCTGATCTCTCGTGTTGAATTTATGCATGATCTGCTCGAAGGAGTCCGTGAGATCGATATCCAGTGAATTGGCAAAGCAAATCAGGATAAATAAAATATCACCGAGCTCCATTTCAATGGAGTTGTCCGCCTCACTTGTCTTCTTCGGCTTTTCGCCGTGGAAATGATTCACCTCTCTGGCGAGCTCTCCTACTTCCTCCGTCATCCGCGCCATCATCGCAAGCGGCGAAAAATAGCCTTCTTTAAATTGAGAGATATAGGCATGCACTTCACCCTGCATATCGCTTAATGCTTTGGCTTTCAACTCTTCCTTCATATCGGTCAACGACATTCCTTTCTTCTGTCCTTCAATCCATTGTGACATTCTCAATCGTCGATCATTTATTATCATGTTATCTTAAAGACAGATTGAAAACAAATCCTTTTTGCATATAATAAACACTAGTATGCTGCCAGGAATGGATAAATGGCAGAGGACGAGCCAGGAGGAACCGATTATGTCGCAAAACCGATGGAAAACCACTTACCAACAACTTATCCCGATCTTGCTGGGAACAGCCATATATGCCTTCAGCCTGCATATTTTTCTGATTCCGAACGAACTGATGGAAGGGGGCGTAACCGGTATCGCCCTGCTGCTCAAATACGCACTGAACGTATCGCCTTCTTACACGACACTGCTGGTCAACATTCCGCTCTTCTATCTGGGCTGGCGTTATGTAGGCCGGACCGCCATGTTCTATACCGTCTTTGGCACGCTGTCGCTCTCATTTTTTCTATGGATTATGGAGTATTTGATTCACAGGGGATGGATATCCACCTTTCAATCTGAAGAAGACTACTTGCTGGCTGCTCTGTATGCCGGAGCCACCCTGGGACTTGGACTCGGGATTGTCTTTCGCTTTGGAGGCACGACAGGCGGCTCGGATATCATTGCACGGATCGGGAGCAAGAAATTCGGCTGGAGCATGGGACAAGTCATCTTGTTCATCGATGCCATCGTCATCGGTACATCCGCCTTTTACATTCCGATTCAGAAAATCTTCTACACCCTGATCGTCGTGTTCGTCGCAGCCAAAATGATTGATTTTATTCAGGAAGGCGCCTATGCAGCCAAAGCCTTTACGATCATTAGCGATCATCCCAAAGAGATCGCGGAGCGCATCAGCTCAGAGATGGATCGGGGCATGACCTACTTGTCCGCAAAAGGCGGCTTCTCCAGACAGCCGAAAGAAGTGGTGTACTGCGTAGTATCCAGACAGGAAGTCCGCAAGCTAAAGCAAATTGTCAAGGAAATCGACGCGAGAGCGTTCCTCATCATCAGTGATGTCCATGACGTGCTCGGAGAAGGATTTCGCGAGGAAGAATAATTCAGACCTGGTTGTCATACCGGTATCGCCCATAGGCATGGAAGGTTAACACGGCCAATATAAAAGAAGCAATTCCAAAGGCGGTCCACAATCGCGCTGTCTGGTTGTGCATGTCCATCGGCATCGCCGTGGTCAGCTCCGCATCTTCAAAAACGTCCAGCATAAATCGCTTGAATTCATCCAGCACCGCTACCGCCTCATGAGCCGGTTTTTCCTTCACTCCGTCACCGGATTGACCGGTTGCATGGGCCAAAAAGATGAGGAACGATTGCCCTTTCTCCGCTACCCACGCTTCCTTCGTAACCTGTAAAACCGGATGGAGCAGCTGATAACTTTCATTCAACCGGTAAAAGGAGGCTTTTTTGGCCTGTCCATCACCGGAGGACAATTGCCCTTCCAATTGCGCAATTTGATCCAGGATCGGTTTCTTCAGCTGCTTCCATCGCGGATCATTCGGATGAGCCAGACTGTCCAGCGCAAGATGAAGCCGAGTTGCATGATAGCCAACCTGATTCATGTCTGGTTTGAGAGCTGAAGCGCTTCGTCTGGCTTTCAGCACGAGATCAATTAATGTGTGTCTGCCCGTCAGCGTCATGAAGCGGTCGGGCTGATACTCAAGCCTTCTCTCGATCTGATTGAGCGATACGATCGCCTGTTCCAGCTTGCCAGTCTGAACAGCCTGCTCATATTGGCTGGCAAGCTGCTCCAGCTCCTTCACCCATTCCGTTGCATCCAGTGGTGGCTTCTCTTCGTTTATCTTCATTTCTTCTGAACAAGCGGCTAATAGCAAAGCAAAGGCGGCGATAAACAGCACGCACATCAGGATCAAATATCGCGGGTACATCTCCATTCCTCCCATAAAACAAGCTTCTACACTCATCTTATGGAGGATTGTCCATATTTAGACCAGACGCTTTTCCCTGAATCGAATCAACATCCAGGCACACCCGACAGACAGAAAGCTTAATGCTACTGTAAAGGCGGCTACCTCCGTCAAATGATCATATAGCGGTGCTGGCAGCCAGGGGAAGATTCCCTCTGCATAGTCCATGACATCATTAAGCAGAGTCCAGACGGCCACGACCAAGACGGCTGCGAGCGAATACCGCATATATCTGGCGTACAAAGCCGCCTCGAATGCCATACCGAGATGCGAAACAATCAACATGTACTCTTTCCAAACTATCGTATCCCCCTGCATGCCTCCCGCTATAATCATCGCCACGGCCCAAATGCCGTATTTGATGGAGGTCACCACTGCAAAAGCTTCAATGAAACTTGAAACCGGAGAGGAGGCAGTACGTTCAGTCTTGGTCTGCTTCATCCGATACAGCAGGAGGCCGATGGAAAGGGTGAAAAACAAGCTGGCTGTCGGACTGTCCGGCACAAAAATCACCAACCAGTCATGATGATGCTCCACCGTATCCAGCAGCTGATTACGGTACCACTCATATCCATAGATGGTACCGAGTGCATTGACCCAGAATACCGACCACAGGATGGTACGATTCAACAAAAAAGATCGACTGAAAAAGAACGTGATCATGGATAATTTCATCATCCGAATCCCTTCTATGTAGTGATAGACCTGCTTTTGTATGCAAGAAAACCTGACCTGTATCAGACAGGTCAGGTTTTTCATTTCATGAAGTCAGGCTTATTCCACTTCTGCTTTTTGGCTGGCCAGCCACTCTGCCAAACCATCGAGCTGTTCATCCGTGAGGCCTTTTTGGGCAATGTTGTCATCCCATTGTGCAGCCATATTGCCGTTCTCCGTACCTTCTTTCATGATCTTCACAATTTCTTCTTTGGTGTATTTATCTCCGATTCCACGAAGAGTCGGCGCAAAATTCGGCGTTCCTGTCAAATCATTCGCATGACACGTTACGCAAGTGGACTGTTTATAAATGCTGAATCCTTCTGCATCCTTATCCACAATCGCAACCGCCTCATCCTCTTGGCCGCCTGACTTCGGAACTTCCTTTCCCTCTGCCAACTTTTCCGCACGCTCAATATGCTCAGGGATGAGTCCCTTCGCTTCCATCTCATGTGTGTAATGATCCCAGGATACCCAGGTCAGGTACACACACGCCGCAAGAAATAACAGCATCAATGTGGATGGAATCGGACGTTTATAGAAACGTCGTTCCTTCACTGTATCTAGGAAAGGAACCAGCATCAAAGCGGTAAACGCAATCCCTGGAATCACGACCGTACCCAGTACGACGTAATCTCCAGCCAGATAATCATATTTCAAAAGCTGATACATGAATAGGAAGTACCAGTCCGGCATCGGTATAAAAGCCGTATTGGATGGATCAGCCGGATAACCTAATGGTGATGGATGTGCAATGACGAGGAAAAGAAATCCTACCAGCACAACCGCGCCAACCATCCATTCCTTTAACAGGAAGTTTGGAATAAAAGCTTCAGACTTTCCCGGATAAGCTGAATAATCACTAGGAATATTAGGGTGATTGCGTTTGATAATCCGTGAATCACCTACGTAGACTACCTTTTCCTTCGAATCATTTCCATGAGCCACAGTCAGTTCCTCCTTTCATATTATAGCGGTCCAGAAATCCCCTGTTTTCGAATCATAAAGAAGTGCGCTCCAAGAAGTGCGAGCAGAACACCCGGCAGGAAGAATACATGTAGAGCAAAGAAACGAGTAATCGTCTGCGCTCCTACAATATCCCCGCCCTGAAGGAACTGCTGAATATATCCGCCAATGAAAGGAACACTCGCTGCGATCTGAATCCCTACTTTAGTAGCAAAGTAAGCCTTGTTGTCCCACGGCAGCAAATAGCCTGTAAAACCGAGGCCAAGCATGACGCCGAAGATCATCATCCCTACTACCCAGTTCATTTCACGCGGTGCCTTGTAGGAACCGGTGAAGAATACCCTGAGGGTATGTAAGAACATCATAACGATAACGAGACTGGCTCCCCAGTGATGCATACCACGTACGATCACACCAAAAGCTACCTTGTGCTGAAGGTAGTCCACACTCGCGTACGCATTAATAATATCAGGAACATAGTACATCGTCAGAAACATGCCTGATAAAATTTGAATAATCGTGATGAAGAACGTTAGTCCACCGAAACAATAGACGAAGGCAGAAAAGTGATGTGCCGGGTTAACGTGTTCAGGCACTTCATGATCTGCAACATCTCTCCACATCGGCGTAATATCAAGACGTTCATCAATCCAGTTGTACATGCTTTTCAGCATCTAGATCACGCCTCCCTATACCCTTGTGTTCGGTTGAAGATCACTTACGTATACCCAACCGTTTTCCACTTTGATGCTGTATTCATCAAGTGGTGCTGATGCAACAGCCAACTGCTTTCCATCCTTCGTATAATGCGCGCCGTGACAAGGACAGAAATATTCATTTGGAAATTGCTCACTGCTGTTCCAGTTTACCGTACAGCCCAAATGCTTACAGATTGGAGATAATGCGAAAATCTTCCCATTCTCATCCTTTGCAATCCACGCTTCCAGATCGGAATCATTCTCGTACCAACCGTCTACGACGTGTACTTTGAATTTCACAGATTGCGGTTCCACTGTTACTTTGTCTGCTTCAATCGCCTTCACCCAATTGCCGCCCTCTTTTTTCTGTAATAGAGGATCAACGGCAAAGCGCAGGTTGTACAGGATGGGAACCCCCATCATGAAGGCGCCGGTTCCACCGAGGGTATAGGAAAGGAATTGCCTGCGTGACATTTCACGTCTGCTAGGCTTTTTCCCGGAATGATGCGCATCCTTTTTCTCTTCAGTCATGTCATGTGTACCCCCTTTTCCTCTCATTCGAATGTATTAGCTATACACATTTCTCACACTAGGACATAATCAATAATAGCCCACGACCCCATATGCGTCAAGAATTGAGAATCCGTTTTCATCCCCTCTGCGGGATGGAAAATAAAAATGTAATGAATTTGTCACACTTTGAGCGTGTTCCGTCATAGTGACTTCCGCCTGGCCGTCAGGCCTTCAGTTGGGTTCGGCGGGTGGAAACCACAGCGCCTGAATGGCTTTGGATACCGCTTCCTGCGTCCATCCATCATTCGCCTCAATCCACAGATCCGCATTCGATGGTTGCCACTGCTTATCCGTCTGTCTGGCTGTCACACAAATCACATATGTAAATCCTGCCTGCTTCAGGTTTCCGACCCACTCCTGAAGTATATCTTTCATCTGCTCTGCTTCACGGGTGCCATACTGAACGGCCGGATACGTGACGATTCTGCCTGTAAAGGGCCCCTCAATCCAATCCATTACATCTCTGAGCTGTTCGAGGGTGTCAACCACTTGTACCGGATTCTCGGTTCCTTCAAGTCCCGTGACCGGCAGCAAAACCGTATCGAGAAACGGCTTCAGCTGCTCCCACTGCTCCGCTTCAAACTCGCTGAACTTCATCTACCTTCCCTCCTGTTCTGTCTCTATTATGTATGATTGTAACGGTCAAGCTGCAAAAAAAGCAAATGACGAATCAGCCTGGAGCCGGTCGTCATTTGCTTGATCGGTAGAACAGTTTGAACTTACGCGGGTTTGTGACGATCATTCACAATTGGTGATTTTTCTTGCTGTCGGATTGTCATCATCTCTGATGTCAGTGAGTAGAACGTTTCTTGATCCCCATTCTCGAGCGCACGGTCGATGCCTTCATATATTTGTCGCAAACGATATTCCCGTATGGAATGGTCCAGAAACATTTCGGCATGGAGACTCAAGAGTGCATCATAAATGATACTCATTTTTTCCACCGGACATCCCTCCAATCCGTTAATCCCAACCTCTATTTTGATTCTTCTTCAGTCTGATTCATTGCGAAATTGTCTTGCTTTTTGCACATAGCTTTCGGTTGTTGTTTTCATTCGTGCCAAGTCCTCATCGTTCAACTCACGGACGACACGGGCAGGTGAGCCTACTGCCAACGTGTAAGGAGGAATCTGGCTGTTTTCCAATACGACCGTCCCCGCTCCTATTAAAGCATATTCACCAATATCTGCTCCGTTCAGGATGATGGCCCCCATGCCAATTAATGTGCCTTTACCTATGCGGCAGCCGTGAATGATCGCACCGTGTCCAACGGAGACGTCGTCAGCGACAAGCAGGGGCTGGTTGGTATTGACATGACCGACTACCCCATCCTGAATATTTACCCGATTTCCAATTCGAATCGGAGCCAGATCGGCCCGCATCACCGCATTGTACCAGAACGAGCACCCGCTCCCGGCTGAAAGGTCCCCGATCAGTTTGGCCCCTTGCGCGATGAAGACATCTTCCTCGATCTGTGGGGTCTTTCCCTGGAATGCAATCCGCATTTTGATCACCCTTTTTCATGAGATACTCTGAGTATACCATGCGGGCAGTCTGGTTTTGGACACCACCCTAGGGCATAGACGATGAAGGGTCCATCCTGATCTGCTCATCCTCCTTGATAGATACACCCTCTGCTATCTGCTGGGAAATCGCAGTTCTGCGAATGACCATGCCATACTCCGGATCTTCCCCGATCCGCAACATGCCCAGATGCATGAGCATCTGAATGATCCGCTGATCGATGATGCGCTCAGGCGTATCGTAATAGAATGGCTTCACATAAGGCAAGAGAATCTGCTTTAGCGAATGGACGCTCACCCACTGGGCAGAGAGTTGCAGAATCCAGTGAACGATCACTTCCAGATTTTTGATCGGATGTTTGTACAGCTTCAGATAGAATCGATAGAGCTGAGCTGCACCTGGCTGATGCCCTTCCAGCAGCCGCTGTTCTCCCTTTTCTGTGAGCACCAGTTCTTCTCCTTCTGACAGATCATGCTCATAGAAGCAGTAATCATACAGAAACGAGAATCGGTTCGGGTATTCTTTCATTCTTCTTCCATACCCGAATCGCCACTCCCCCTTGGCTACCAATGGTTCTTCCACACTCAATTCAGAGAGAGCCTGTTGAATGTGGCGTTTGTACATGAACCGTTCGGCGGTGAGCGGAATACGGGAGGTCTGAACCCATCTCAACAGTCGAAGCACGTCCTCTTGCAACAGTTCAATCTCTTCCCGATACACGAGAGGGGCATCCGCGTGAACCAGTCTGGACGCATAGTGGGATTTCAGGACATCAGACAGTCGGCTCTTGATGTCATCCGGGATGGAGAATAAGTATTTCGTTTGATGTGAGAAGCCATTGAACAAGAAGCCGAGCCTTTTCAGTCGAAGAATCTTGTCCCTCGGCTTGCGTTTGTCCTTCTCCTCGTCAAACAGGGATTGACTGGCTCTAGCTGTTAATTCCTCCATACTAAATGCTTTCTTTCGATCAAACATCAGCGCATTGATCAGACGCAGATCGGCCAGTTCCAGTCTGCTGACCATATTCTCGAAGTGCTCTCTTCTTCCGAATGCAGTCAGGATGTGCTGAATCAATTCATGCTTGGAGTTAGACTTGCAGTCGCATTGATAGCTGTCGGCAATCAGATTCAATTGCTGAATGTCGGAATAGACAAGCATATCTGCTAATCGCATGGTGATCCCCACCGCCATTCTCTTCCTATGTTAATCTCATTATGGGGATAACCTATTGATTTCATACCCGATGGGTGATAAATAAACACGAAAAAGCCTTCTCTCCAATAAGAAGAGAAGGCGTTGAAGATGAACGTCATCAAGATGATGGTTCTGATGCGCTGTAATTAACTGCGAATGCGGGAAAGCCAGTTTAACAAGAAAATAACCGAGATAAAGCCAAACAGAGAAAAAATCATAAAGTAGTTTGGATTTTGCTCCATCCCGTCCATGGAAAGCAGGTACGGCTCGCCCACGCTTGCCACGACGATCCCTTCCATGGAGAAGGCTGCTTTCTCTACTGCGCCCTGGGAATATTCATTGCTGGCTACCGGAACAAAGCCGAGCATTTCTTGCGGGTTGAAGGACTGTACTTCTTCCTGCATCGCCAGATGTACAAAGCTGAACAGGAATACCGCCAGGAAGAAAGACAATAGCACCGCAAACGAAAACCGTTGTCTGAAAGACAAAGCCAGCCCTTTTCGTTCGATCGGCAGGCGCCAGCCATCCGTTTGATAGATCCGTTGCATCACCTGGGAAGTCACCGCGGAAGGCTCGCTTGACTGCCTATCAAACTCGTGCTGGGCATCATGCATCCATTCACGGCTTGCTTTCCACAGCTCATATTCCTGCTGGCAGCTCGCGCACTGCTTGACGTGATGATCGATTTTCAACCGTCTGATATCATGATCTGGAAGATCCCAGTAATCGACTAGCGCATGACGTACATCTTCACATTTCATCTTCGTTTCATCCCCTCGACTTCATGCAGCTGATTATCTGTGAAATAGGGCTCCAGTTGATTTTTCACACTTGCTCTCGCCCGAAAAAGCAATGACTTCACAGAACTGACGGTCTGTCCCAGTATATTGGCGATTTCCTGATAATCCAGCTGTTCATATTCTCTCAATATCAATGCAGACCGCTGCTTCTCCGGCAAATTATTGATGGCCATCCGAACAAGATCGACCTTCTCGCCGCGCAGAATCGCATGTTCAGGTACCGTATCCAGGGAGGCTTCCGGCACATAGCCGCTTTCCTCCAGCGGGATTTTCGTCTGTTTTTGCTTGCGCAGCTCGCTCAGCACCGTATTTCTCGCAATCGTATACAGCCAGGTCGAGAAGGAAGCCTCGATTTCCCGAAACGTATCCAGACTGCGAAAAGCTTTGTAGAACGTTTCCTGTGTGAGATCCTCTGCAAGGATTTCGAGCTTGGCGCTTTTCAGCATATGGAAAATAAAAGCCAGGATTTTGCGTTCATATCGCTGAATAAGCTCAGCATACAAACTCGTATTTCCGTCTTTTATTTCTCGGATGATTTGGGAATCCGTCATAACAAGCGCCCCTCCTTGCTTGTGAATCGACTTCTTCCCGTCGCAACTGCAGTTATACATGTATACCTATGTATACCTACATGGAAGGAAAAAGTTTCGACCGTACTTCTATATTTATATATGTACATTTTATTCGTATTTGCATCTCGCTTTTATACGTCTTGCGTTTATACGTCACGCGTTTCGCATCTACAGTATTCGTAACCGGACAGCCCTTACTGTCCACCATCTTCCAGATGGAAAGAGAGCAGGTATGCATCCGTCATTTTATGACAATATGTAAATAGCCCTTTACGCAACAATCGCCATTTCCTTTAATTCTTTGTCGAAGATTGAAATTCCTGCACGTTACTAAAATTTCCATAGGGCCTTGTTATTTTCATTTTTCATGTAACCCCTTACAAAAAAAAAAAAGACCACCCTGCTTCGCAAGGTGGTGACGCACACGTTTTTTGGTGCGATCCATTTTCGGATAGGAGTGGAGAGAAACCATACTGTACTTTTATTATATGTATCCGTTTTCATTTTGTCAACAATCTTTTTCAATTCTTTTACCATTCTTTTAAAAATGGATGTGGTATTGCTTTTCCTTGAGTCGTTCCACCGCCAGATCCTGATCCTCCTGATTGCGGAAAGACAGGCGCAACACACCGGGTACTTCCTCACGAGACTCCAGAATCTGAATGTTGCTCAGACTGATTTGCTCTGAACCGAGCAAAGAGGTAATCTCCCCAATGATCCCCGGATGATCAGGGATATCTACATATACGTCATACAACGAGGTAATCATGCCTTTTCTTCTTTCCGGCAGTCCGTCACGAAATGCCGAAGCCTTCTCGAACTGTTTGGCTATGCCCTCTCCGTCTTCCACTTCCAGCATCCGAACAAACTCTGCCACTTCTCTGTTCCAGTCCTTCAGCATGTTCAGCAGTACGGATTTGTTGTTGATGAGAATATCACGCCAGATGATCGGATCACTGGAGGCGATGCGGGTAATGTCACGGAATCCCCCCGCTGCAAGGCGTCCGAACAAGTCGTTGTTGGCGTGGTAGTCGGCAACCTGATTGACAAGGGCAACGGCAATAATATGGGGCAAATGGCTGATTGCTCCCACAATCTCGTCATGCAGGACCGGGTCTACTCGCACGATATTCGCCTTCGTATGGGCAAGCAATTCAACGAGCTTCTCGTAGGCCGGTTCCGGTGTATCTGTATCGGGTGTCAAAACATAGAAAGCATTCTCAAACAGGTGAGACGTTGCCGCTTCCACACCAGAGCGCTCTGATCCGGCCATGGGATGCCCGCCGATAAAATAGACGTCCTCCCAGGATAAACTGGATGCATAAGCCGCTACGCTACGCTTCGTGCTGCCTACATCCGTAATGATGCATCCTTTCTTGAGAGGCAACGCTTGCAGTTCTTGCAGATACGCATCCAGCTTCCCGACCGGTACGCACAAAAATACAAAGTCTGCATGCTGGACGGCATCAGCCAGAGAAGTCGTCGCCTCGTCCACTACGCCACGATCCAGATATTTCTGTACGGAATTTGGATTCGGAGAATGTCCGACGACATGAATATGAGGTTGTCCTTTCAAAGAAAGAGCGAGGGAGCCTCCAATGAGTCCCACGCCACAAATGGTTACGGTTGTTTTCATTTATCATCCACTCTTTTGTCTAAGATAGTATCAGCTGGCTTACGTAGCCATCTCTGCTTCCGGGATTACAGCGAGTATTTCTTCCAGCGCCTGCACAAATCCTTCGTTCTGTTCCTGACTGCCGATCGTAACCCGGATGGAAGCCGGGAAGCCCAGGCTTGCACCGCTTCGCACGATGTAGCCTTTTTGGAGCAGTGCCTGGAACACGTCCTGTGCAGGTCGGTTCACATGAATCATCATAAAATTGCCATAGGCAGGGAATGAGTCCAGTCCAAGTCGCTTCACTTCTTGGGTCAGATAGGCGATGCCCTGACGATTATGCTGTTTGCACGTTTCGATAAAAGCCTGATCCTGTATGGCTGCCTTGGCTGCTGCCTGCGCCATACGCGTCGTATTGAATGGCTCCCGAACCTGGTTGATCGTATGCACGACCTCGGGATGACCGATGCCGTATCCGATCCGTAGGGAAGCCAGTCCATAGATCTTGGAGAACGTCCGCAACAGCAGCAAATTCACATGCTCTTTCAGCAGTTGAATCCCGTCCGGATACTCCTCTCCATCATTATATTCACAGTAAGCTTCATCCAGTACAACCAGGATATCCTTAGGCACTTTTGCCATAAATGCGGTCATTTCCCGATGGGTGACGATCGTGCCGGTTGGATTATTCGGATTGCAAACCCAAATGATTTTCGTTTTGCTCGTTATCTTCTCCAGCATGGCATCCAGATCATGCTTGCCGTTAAGCAAAGGCACTTCTACACAGACCGCATTTTCGATTTCGGCGTTATGTTTGTACTGCGGGAACGTCCGATCTGCCATGATCGTCTCGTCTCCACTGACAAGAAAAGCACGGGCGAGCATCAGAATCACTTCATCGGAACCCGCACCAAAAATAAGCTGATTTTCATCAACGCCCAAGTGCGCAGCCAGTGTTTCCCTCAGTTGCACACTGCCTCCGTCGGGATACAGACTGGCCTGCTCAATTTCGTCCAGCATCGCTTTTTTGGCAAGTGGCGAGCAACCAAATGGATTTTCATTGGACGCCAGTTTGGTTACCGTGGACAGTCCCAGTTCCTTTTTCACTTCTTCTATCGGTTTGCCAGGCTGATACACCGGCAAGTGCATAATATTAGATTTCGGTTTCATTAACGCTTCACCTCGGTAAAATGTGCATTTGTATGATCTATGTAAAATTCGTGAATGACAACGTTTTTACGTTTCTCAATTGTAATATGTTTACTCATTAATTACAACCGCGCATTCCTGCTCCACCATCGTGCATCTTCACAATCCGGCTGGATGGTTTCATTGAAATAGCGGGCAAAATATAAGGCTAACCACAATTTCCGGCAAATCTGATCATACGAAAGAACCGCCTCTGAGTGACCTGTCGAAGACAGCTTTCAGTGGCGGTTTCTTCATCATCTAACTCCCATGTCAGATTATTTCGCAGATTCCCCTTTCAAGGAAGCCACAAATTGCTCAATCTGATTCAATCCCTGCTGCCTGGTCTCGTCATTCAGCAGCAGAGGTACATTCTCTTCAATCGTTCGCACGATAGCACTGCCGACAATCACACCGTCGCTGCGCTCTGCCATCTGTTCATATTGCTCCCGGGACGAAATGCCGAATCCGACCGCAACAGGCACCTTGGCTGCCTGTTTGACCGTATCCATAAAGGTATCAATCTCATTATGAAAGGCGCTTCGCTCTCCGGTTACACCGAGGGAAGACACACAGTAGACGAATCCCTTCGCTTTGGAAGCAATTTTGGTGATCCGCTCTTTTGAAGTGGGCGCAACGAGCGGGATGAGATGGATATCATACGTTTCTGCGAGCTCGCTGACCTCCTGATTTTCCTCATAAGGCAAGTCTGGAATGATCATCCCGCTAATATCATGCTCCTGCAGCGCCTGAAAGAAATTCTCCAGACCAAACTGCAATACCGGATTATAGTAAGTAAACAGAATAAAGGGCAGCTGAATGCCGCGCTCTCTGGCACGACTGGCAGATTGTATAATATCCCGGATGGAGATGCCATTGGACAGGGCGCGCTGGGAGGCTCTCTGAATCACAGGCCCATCTGCAAGCGGGTCCGAATACGGAACACCCAACTCTACGATATCGGCACCTGCTCTCTCCAGTGCGGCCAAAATATCGATAGAGGTGTCCAGGTTTGGATCGCCCATCGTGACAAAAGGAATATACGCCGTACGCCCTTCTGACTTCAGTTTCTCAAACGTTTGATCGATTCGATTCATCCCAAATCCTCCCCGAGATAGGCCATGATGGACTCCACGTCCTTGTCACCACGACCGGACAGATTCACAACCATAATATGATTCTCATCCAGCTGGGGAGCGAGTTTCATACAGTGCGCAATGGCATGAGAACTTTCAAGAGCGGGAATAATCCCCTCTGTTTTGCTAAGCAATTGCAGCGCCTCCAGCGCTTCATCATTGGTGGCTGGGACATATTTCGCTCTGCCCGCATCATTCAAATACGCATGCTCCGGGCCGATACCGGGATAATCCAGCCCCGCCGAAATGGAATGTGCTTCGGTCACCTGCCCGAATTCGTCCTGCAGCAAGTAGCTGAGCGAGCCTTGGAAGACACCTGGACTTCCCATCGTCAGGGTCGCTGCATGCTCTTTGGTTTCGACGCCTTTCCCTGCCGCTTCTACCCCGATTAGCGCCACTTCCTGATCAGCCACAAACGGATAGAAGATCCCCATGGCATTGCTGCCTCCGCCCACACAAGCGATAATCGTATCCGGCAGACGGCCTTCCAGTTCCAGGATTTGCTTTCTGGTCTCATCCCCGATAATGCGTTGCAGATCCCGCACCATCATCGGATATGGGTGAGGGCCGGTCGCAGAGCCGAGAATATAATACGTGTCTTCTACGTGGCTGACCCAGTATCGAAGTGTTTCGTTGCAGGCATCCTTCAAGGTCTTCGTACCGGAGGTAACCGGGATCACTTCTGCGCCAAGCAACTGCATCCGAAACACGTTCAACTTTTGGCGCTTCGTATCCTCTTCCCCCATAAATACCTTGCATTCCAGTCCAAGCAGTGCAGCGACGGTAGCGGTGGCCACTCCATGCTGCCCTGCCCCAGTCTCGGCGATAACTTTTGTCTTGCCCATGCGCTTGGCAAGCAGCGCCTGTCCGATCGCATTGTTGATCTTGTGCGCACCCGTGTGATTCAAATCTTCCCGTTTCAGATAAATCTTCGCACCACCCAGATGCTTGGTCAGCCGCTCCGCATAGTAGAGAGAGGTCGGCCTGCCGGAATATTGCTTCAGCAGATCCTGATATTCCTTCTGAAAGGAAGGGTCCGCATGATGCGTGCGATAAGCGTCTTCCAACTCCTGCAGTGCATTCATCAAGGTTTCTGGTACATATTTGCCGCCAAACTTTCCAAATCGTCCATGTTCGTCAGGAACTTGTTGCAATGCTTCTCACCCTTTCCATAAATGCTGTCATTTTCATGTTATCCTTTACGCCGTTGCTCTCTACACCACTGGAAATGTCCACCCCATGGGGCGCGTAGGTATCCAGCAATTCGACGACATTCTCTGCATCCAGTCCGCCTGCTACATACAAGGGGACCCCGATCTGTTCGGCTGCTTCCTTCCACTCCGGGATGATTTCCCAATTGAATGACTTCCCGCTGCCTCCACCGTACACGGGATCATGGGTATCAAGCAGTACCGCATCGATCAGACCTGCATAGGGCTTCAGGACGGTTATCGGGCGAAGCTCCGTCTGCTCCTCTGCTGAATCTTCACTTCGTTTCAGAGAGAACACCTTCCAAACCTTCGCCTTGAAAGCCGTTTTGCATGATTGGCAGAACGATGGTGATTCCTGTCCGTGCAATTGAATCACATCCAGCTGTATCTCACGCATCACCTGTTTCAGTTCATCCATGGCCGGATTCACAAATACACCCACCAGCTCCGGTTTCGTGTGCTCTCCTTGGCTTGCATCCTGTTCAACAAGCTGATCGAGCTCCAGCGATGCGCGACGCACAAATTCGGCCTCAACCTGCCGTTTACTAGGAGCAAAAATGAAACCCATCTGCGTGATGCCAAGCTTCGCCGCCTGCTTCACATGTTCCAGTTCCTTAAATCCGCATATTTTAACTGCCGTTGCTGGCGTTCTGTCCTTCCTCACGCCTGTGCACCGTTCATGCCGGTCCAGTCACCCAACAAATCGGTCACGGCTGTCTCAACATCCCCCTGCCGCATGAAATGTTCACCAATTAAGAGGCCAGATGCACCGTTTTCCTGCAAATACGCAATATCTTCCCGAGCCGAGATGCCGCTCTCGCTAATGATACAGCGGTCCGCCGGGATGAGCTTAGACAGTTCGGACGTCGTCTGCAGATCGGTGACAAAGGTTTGCAAATTGCGGTTATTGATGCCAATCAGCTTCGTATCCAGTTCCAGGACGGTTTCCAGTTCGGCCTGGTTGTGTACCTCTACCAATACGTCCATCTTCATCGCTTCCGCCAGATCTTTCAATTCCTTCATCTCCTGCTTGCTCAGGATAGCCGCAATAAGGAGAATCGCGTCAGCCCCGATCGCCCGGGCTTCGTAAACCTGAACAGGATCAATGATAAAGTCCTTGCGCAAAAGTGGAAGCTGCACCGCTTCTCTGATTTCAGTCAGATAAGCATTCGCTCCCTGAAAAAAAGATACATCGGTCAGAACAGAAATGCAATCTGCGCCCGCTTTTTCATAAGCTTGGGCAAGCTGAACCGGATGAAAATCTTCCCGGATCAGTCCTTTGGACGGAGAAGCCTTCTTCACTTCAGCGATCAGACCCATCTGGCGATGGCGTGTTTCTGTCAGTGCGTGAATAAATCCTCTGGGCGCACTAACTGCTTCGCTTTGCGCCTCCAGTTGTGCGATGGTGTGCGTGGCTTTCAGATGTTCGACTTCTTGCAGTTTGTGTTGAACGATTCGATCAAGAAACATGGCCTAACTCCTTCGTACACGTAATAAGCTGCTCCAGCTTTTCCATCGCCTTCCCATCATCAATGGTTCGGGCTGCTTTCTTCACGCCTTCCTGCAACGTACCTGCATGACCTGATATATAGAAGCACGCTCCTGCATTGGCAAGCACCACATCGCGAGCTGCTCCTTCACTGCCCTGAAAGATGGCTCGAATGATCTCGGCATTGGCGGCGGCATCTCCGCCCGCAATATCCTTCAGGTCATGAGCCTTTAACCCGAGCGCATCCGGGTCAATATGATAGGTAGATATCGTCCCTTCGTCAAGCTCCGTCATTTGCGTTTGTCCGGAAATACTGATCTCATCCAGTCCGTCATGACTGGATACGACCAGCGCACGTTTCAGCCCCAGCTCACGCAGGACAAAAGCGGTTATTTCTGTTTTGCTGCGGTCATACACGCCCATTAACTGGCGATCTGCCCCAGCCGGATTGGTAAGAGGGCCAAGCAAATTGAAAACCGTTCGAAAACCGAGCTCTCTTCTTGGTCCCGCTGCGTGTCGCATGGACTGATGATAATTTTGGGCAAACATAAAGCAGATCCCTACCTGTTCCAGACACTGCTGGGCTTGCGCCTCGTTGATCTGAATATTGACGCCCAGTGCTTCCAGCACATCGGCACTTCCGCTTTTGCTGGACATGGCCCGATTGCCGTGCTTGGCGACACGCACGCCACCGGAGGCAGCTACAATCGCTGCAGCTGTGGAAATATTGAAAGTATCCGCTCCGTCTCCACCTGTCCCGCATGTATCGAGCAGCCCTTCCTGACTCGTTTGTACTCGTTTTGACTTTTCCCGCATGACTTCGGCAAATCCCGTAATCTCATCGATCGTCTCGCCCTTCATGCGCAGCAGTGTAAGCAAGCTGCCGATCTGAGCGGGTGTAGCCTCGCCCTCCATCAAGGCAGACATGACCTGTTGCGCTTCAGATCGGGTAAGGTTACGACCTTCCATTAACTGAGTCAATGATGCTTGAATCCCTTTCACTTTCCTTCATCCCCCTCTATTTTTTAATGGTAGTCCTGATTGACAGTGACAGCCTCACCAGGTGTTTCTGGCGCGGTTTGAAACCATTGCTCCGCCAGTCGAATGGAGGTGAGCAGTGCCTTCGCTTTGTTCACCGTCTCCTGATACTCGTTTTCCGGTACAGAATCCCATACGATGCCAGCACCCGCCTGGACATACGCCTTGCCATGTTTGAAAATGATCGTGCGAATGGTAATGCACGTATCCAGATTGCCATTGAATCCCAGATATCCGATTGCGCCTGCATAGGCGCCTCTAGCGTGTTCTTCCAGTTCTGCAATGATTTCCATCGCCCGAATCTTGGGCGCTCCGGAAACGGTTCCTGCAGGGAGACAGGAAATGAACGCATCGAAGAAATCTTTGTCTTCCCTCAGTTCTCCCGAAACATTAGACACAATGTGCATCACGTGGGAATAGCGCTCTACTTCCATGTACGTATCGCAGGATACCGTGCCATATTTGGAAACCCGGCCAATATCATTGCGTCCGAGATCCACCAGCATGAGATGCTCGGAAAGCTCCTTCTCGTCAGCGAGCAACTCTATTTCCAGCGCCGTGTCTTCTTCCGGCGTTTGTCCGCGAGGGCGCGTTCCGGCGATTGGGCGAGTCTGTACCTGGTGGTCTTCCACACGAACGAGCAGCTCCGGTGAAGATCCGACCAGCACCTCATCACCCATTTTCAAATAATACATATAGGGGGACGGATTGACCGTTCTCAGCACCCGGTATACTTGTAGCGGAGAAGCCGTTGTATCCATTTCAAACCGCTGGGAGAGCACAACCTGAAAGATATCTCCGGCCCGAATGTATTCCTTTGCCTGAATGACATTGTTCAGATATTGATCCTTCGACATATTGGAAGCCAGTTCACCCAGGTCTACTTCTTGCTGTGCATTCCGATTCATGGAGTCCACCCGTACCGGCTGCTGCAATTGATGGAGCGCCTGATCAATCTCTTCAAGCGTTTCATCGTAAGCCTTGCGCACCTGTTCCATGCTTGCTCCTTCGGGAACATGTACATTTGCGATCACCTTGATCTGCTGTTTGAGATGGTCAAAGACAACCACCTGATCACAAAACATAAACTGAATGTCATTCATCAGCAGATCGTCCTCGCGATGCTTTGGAAGCTGCTCATAATACTGCACGAGATCATAGCCGAAAAACCCGACCGCACCACCTGTAAACCTTGGCAAATCCGGCAAATCCGGACTGCGGTAGCGTGCAAGCATCTCCTTCAGTGCCGCAAGCGGCTTCTCCTTCAGCCGATGGGTCTTGTCGCCTTCAATGACTTCAAGCACCCCGTTTTTGCCCTGCACGCGCAGAAACGGCTTTGTACCAATGAACGAATACCTCGCCCAGTTGATTCCCCCTTCTACACTTTCCAGCAAAAAGCAATATTCCTCTTCATGCATATGATGAAACAAACGGATGGGCGTTTCTGTATCTGCCAAAATACTCTTGCTGACCGGGATCAGATTATGATGCTCTGACAAGGCCAACACGTCTTCAAATGCCAGGGATACCATACTTGTTTCTCTCCTTTCCATTCACAACCATTCACAAATGGGCGTACAGTTCATGCTTCTCTCATGCGACGCTCACATTAGAATCGATCACGGGTGAGCGTAGCGGTGTCATTTCTGTGCCAAAAAAAGCCCCTGCCGCAAATGGCAGAGGCTCGTTGAAGATATGAAAAATTGAACGTCAACAAAAGGGCATCCCTCATGTTCACAAGACTCATCGCTCATTTCTCATCTCTGCTCCGCTAATCTCTGCTCATCTCAAACGTTCTTATCCATCGTCTGCTCCCAGACCATGCGATAAAGTTCACTTCATTGAGGCTACTATACCGTATTTCCACCCCACCGTCAACATCCCTTTACCCAGAGCGGAGCAAAACCCCCTGACCGACATTTGCGTTTTTCGCAAGAGAAGGGAAGGGGCTTTTGCGCAGCTCCCTCACCAACCCTGAGCGAAGCAAAACCCCCTGACCGACATTTGCGTTTTCCGCAAGAGAAGGGAAGGGGGTTTTGCGGAGCTTCCCCCACCAACCCCTGAGCGGAGCAAAACCCCCTGACCGACATTTGCGTTTTTCGCAAGAGAAGGGAAGGGGGTTTTGCGGAGCTCCCCACAACCCCTGAGCGGAGCAAAACACCCTGACCGACATTTGCGTTTTCCGCAAAAGAAAGCGGGTTTTACGCAGTTCCCTACAACCCCAGAGCGGAGCAAAAAATCCCTGACCGAAATTTGCGTTTTCCGCAAGAGAAGCGAAGGGGCTTTTGCACAGCTCCCCCTACAACCCCAGAGCGGAGCAAAACACCTTGACCGACATTTGCGTTTTCCGCAAGAGAAGCGAAGGGGCTTTTTCGCAGCTCCCCCCACCAACCCTGAGCGAAGCAAAACACCCTGACCGACATTTGCGCTTTTCGCAAGAGAAGGGAAGGGGGTTTTGCGGAGCTCCCCACCAACCCTGAGCGAAGCAAAACACCCTGACCGACATTTGCGTTTTCCGCAAGAGAAGGGAAGGGGCTTTTGCACAGCTCCCCACCAACCCTGAGCGGAGCAAAACACCCTGACCGACATTTGCGTTTTTCGCAAGAGAAGGGAAGCGGCTTTTACGCAGCTCCCCACCAACCCTGAGCGGAGCAAAACCCCCTGACCGACATTTGCGCTTTTCGCAAGAGAAGGGAAGGGGGTTTTGCGGAGCTCCTATGAGCCAGCCAAATCCGGACGAAGCGCTCTCGCTCCATTCAAATATATATGTTGAACTTCATGCTGTTTTTTCTCCGTATTGACCTGCACCATCAGGCGAATGCAGTTTTTCAGACTGTTTTGTACCGGAATCTCCAAGGCACACATCAGCGGAACCATTTCCCATCCTGACATTTGTCTGATCGCTCTGGCTGGGAAAGTAGCCGTCAGCTCTTCCGTCACCGTAATCCATACACAGCTGATGTCTTCGGGTTCAAATTTGTTGGCATCTACAATCGCATGCAGCAATTCAATCGTCGCAGACAGGATCTGCTGCTCCTCGTTTTGTTCAACCGTCGTTGCTCCTCGTATCCCTCTCACATACATTCGGTTACACCTCTCCCTTCAAGTCATCCACGATGCTGCGTACTAAGGTCGGAGATATACCCGTCTGAATCTCAACCTTGCCAATCTCAACGGGAACGACAAAGTTCATTTGACCCGATTTGAATTTCTTGTCACGCATCATCGCTGCCATAATCGCATCCGTATCCAGATGCTTCGGAATCCGAACCGGAAGTCCGTAACGCTCAAGGATCGACTGCGTTCGTTCCACGATTGTTGCCGGATATCCGAGCTCTTCTGCAAGCCTTGCTGATCCCACCATGCCGATGGAAATCGCTTCTCCGTGCAGCAATTCGCCGTAGCCTGCCACAGCTTCAAGCGCATGACCGATCGTATGTCCAAGATTCAGAATGGCACGCAGTCCGGCTTCCTTCTCATCCTGCGAAACAACGCTTGCCTTCACTTCACACCCTCTGTAGAGGGCATAAGACAACGATTCTGCATCCAACTTCAGCAAGGCGTCTGCATGTTCATCGCACCAGTTTAGAAATGCTTCATCCCAGATGAGTCCATGCTTGATCACTTCGGCCAGCCCCGAGCGAATTTCACGGTCAGACAGCGTCAACAGCGTTGCCGTATCATAGAGCACCAGCTCAGGCTGATGAAAGGCGCCGATCATGTTTTTCGCCAATGGATGGTTGACCGCGACTTTCCCCCCTACACTGCTGTCATGGGCAAGAATCGTGGTCGGCACTTGCACAAATCGAACGCCGCGCATATACGTAGCAGCCACAAATCCGGCCAGATCACCCACTACACCACCACCTAGCGCGATGACTACAGACTTACGATCCAGTCCAAGCTGAATGGCCTCGGTCATGATGTTTTCATACCACTTTAGAGATTTTGAGCTTTCTCCACCCGGGACGACAAAGCTGTTCACGGTATACCCTTGTTCCTTCAAGGCCGCTTCCAGACCGGACAGATAGTGGGGGGCAATATTTTCATCGGTAATGATGAACAGATCGCCATCCGTTCCCATGCCTCTATCTGACAAAGCCTGAGGGAGACGATTCAGCAAACCGTCCCCAATGATAATCGGATATGAACGCTCTCCCAGTTCGATCCACAATTCTCTCATACTAATACTGCTCCACTTGAGCAAGGTAGCTTTCATAATTGCGGCGTGTTTCCTCCATGGAATCTCCGCCAAATTTCTCCAGGAATGCACAAGCAACCTCCCAGGCTACTACATGCTCTAACACGACGCTGGCAGCTGGAACCGCACAAGCATCAGAACGTTCAACCTGAGCCGTAAATGGTTCCTTCGTATCGATATCTACACTTCGCAGTGGTTTGTACAGAGTCGGGATTGGCTTCATCACACCGCGTACGACAATCGGCTCTCCCGTTGTCATCCCGCCTTCAAATCCTCCTGCATTATTCGAAGCACGATGATAGCCCTTTTCTTCGGTATGCAGAATTTCGTCATGTACTTTGGAGCCTCTCAGCTTGGAAGCCTCAAATCCGATGCCAATCTCACAGCCTTTGAATGCGTTAATGGAAACGACAGCCTGTGCAATCCGGCCATCCAGCTTGCGATCCCATTGTACGTGACTGCCAAGTCCAACCGGCGCACCTTCCACGATACATTCCACGATGCCACCGATGGAATCGCCCTCCTGCTTCATTTCGTCAATATGAGCGATCATCTTCGCTTCGGCATCTTTGTCTACGACCCGTACCGGAGAGGCTTCTGTCGTCTCGATCAATTCATCAATCGGCAACTCCACCCGCTTCGCTTCGACTTCTCCGATGCGCAATACCTGACCGGCCACCTTGATGCCGAACGCTGACAGCAGCTGTTTCGCCACGGCACCGACAGCCACTCTCGCAGCCGTTTCCCGAGCACTGGAACGCTCCAGAATATTACGAAGATCCGTCTGATTGTACTTGATTCCACCGTTCAGATCCGCATGGCCCGGACGAGGTCTGTGCACACGGCGACGCTCTTCATCCGTTCCTTCAATCGGCTCGATGTTCATAATCTTCGTCCAGTGGGTCCAGTCCTTGTTCTCCACAATCAGCGCAATTGGCGCACCCGTTGTCTTTCCGTGACGCACACCACCCACGATGTTGGCTGTATCCTGTTCTATCTGCATGCGCCGTCCTCTTCCATACCCCTTTTGTCTGCGACGCATCTGATGATTCAATTCTTCAAAGTTAATGGACACATTGCTTGGCATTCCTTCAATAATTGCAGTAAGCTGTGGTCCATGGGTTTCCCCGGCTGTTAAATATCTCAATGCCTTTCCCTCCATCCGTTTCCTCTGCCTCTGGGCAATCTAGCGCTGAACCTTAAGATTTTTACGCTTTAACGCTTTGGTGCGTTCTCATTCGATATGTGCTAATTATAGTATAGCTTTTCGCTTTTATCAAGAACCTGTAGCGAAGCCGATAGATTCGACCTGTTGTCCCTCACGCAAAAAAAGAGCTGCGTGATCAGCACCCGCAGCTCTTGCCTGCTCTCTATCCACCTCAGCTGTTCACAGATTGCTGACGCAGCTTTCTGTTCTCCCGTTGCCATTCCGCATCCAGGGAGCGTTCTTGGCTGACTGTGGATTCACCATCTGCCTGTTTCGCCGTCTTGTTCAGCATGGTCTGCCCATCCTCCATCATGCCATACAAATGAACCGGCTGCATGCCCAGTATTTGCGCGCATTCCTGAATGGTGATCAGACCCCGTTTATAAGCTTGTATCACCTGTCTTTTATCCATTGTCATGACCTCCACTTTTGCACCTATTCACAGTATTGCAAACAATGGTAGTCCATATACACATTACTTTTTGCGATAAAAGAAGGTTTCTACTGAATCCAGGTTATATTGTGCAGGAGAGAAGATTTGCTCGGTGCTGCCCACGAACAGGATGCCCCCGGGTTTGAGTGCTTTTGAAAAATTCATATACATCTTGTGCTTCGCTTCTTCTGTAAAGTAAATCATCACATTCCGACAAATAATCAGATCATACTGACTGCCGTATGCATCATGCAGCAGGTCCATCTTTTCAAACTTGATATGTTTCTTCAATTGATCGTCGACTTTGAAAAGCGGTATCTGTTCTTTAAAATATGTACGTTTGAATTCAGGCGGTACATCTCGTAAGGAACGCTCCGGATATAACCCCTGCATCGCCTTGTTCAAGACCATCTGATCCAGATCGGAAGCGATAATTTGCGAGGATTGAAGTCCTTTCAGCTCAGCGAGAATCATGGCCAGTGTATAAGGCTCTTCTCCAGTCGAACAAGCGGCACTCCAGCATTTCAGGCGAGGATTTTCCTTCAGCATAGCTGGCAAGAATACATCCTTCAATACCATCCAGCGGTTCGGATTGCGCCAAAATTCCGAAACATTGATCGTCATCCGGTCCAAAAATTCATTCAACAGCTCTGTATCCTGCTTGATGGCCTGAAAATAAGCCCCGAAGGTGTCATATCCTCTTTTTATACGCAATGTTGTCAATCTGCGCTTCATCTGCGCTTCCTTATACTGAGAAAGATCGATGGAAGTCAGTTTCTTCATTTGCTGTATAAACGTGAAAAAATCCTGATCCCTGACATCTTCACTTTGATGTTGACCTGCAAAACTTTGATTCCCCATAGCGTTCACTCCAGTCTGCTCGTCTTTCTTGGTCTCTAGCACTCTCTATTATTCGCCCGCTATATCGCATATTCCTGCTGAAATCGACAAGAGGAGACAACATTTCAGCAAACCGGCATGTTCAGCCACAACCCATACAGGAAAATGGAACAAGCATGTCGGATAAAGCGCGAGAAGCGTGTGCATCGTCTCATGAGCAGACTTCGTGAATGAAGAAAAATGAGTGATGAAAGTGAAGGGAGTGACAAACAAGCAGCGGACAAAAAAAGAGAAAAAAGAGAAGAAGTGAAGGGTTGTAAAGAGAAGGAAAGAAAAATGAAAGCATGAAAAATGAAAGCAGGATAAGTGAAAGCAGGATAAATAAAAGGCTGATGAGTAAGAGATCGAGAAAGAAAGAAGAAGTGGGAACCTATCATGAGAAAAGGAAAGCTTGCACAACGTACGTGCAAGCATCTCGCTTCCCATATCATCATTAACGCTACATCCAGGCGTGGATCAGCTTCTTGTAATTCGCCAGCTCCGCTTCACTAAAGAAATTGGAGATTTCTCTTTCGGCACTCTCGGCAGAGTCGGAACCATGAATCACATTTCGATTGGTATGCAGGGCGAAATCACCACGAATGGTACCAGGCATCGCCTCATGCACCTTTGTTTTCCCGATTACCGTTCGGGAAAGCTGGATGATGTCATCACCTTCCCATACCATGGCCAATACGGGGCCAGAGGTAATAAAGTCAACCAGTTCCTGAAAGAAAGGCTTCTCCTTGTGCTCGGCATAATGAAAGGCTGCCTGCTCCTCTGTCGCTTGCGCGAATTTACAGCCGATCATTTTGAATCCTTTCCGCTCAAAGCGAGCGATAACCTCTCCCATCAGTCCTCGTTGCACACCATCTGGCTTCACCATCAGAAATGTTCTCTCCACGGAAAAACGCCTCCTTGTATATCTATTGTCAGACACATCTTAGCACATGCGTGAAAACGTTAATGTGATCGATTTCCCACAAAGTATGCGATATCAATCAAATTCTTTTTCGCTTTACGTGCAGGCAGAGGGTCTAGTGCAGAGATGGCTTTTTGTATGTACCTGGATGAGAGCGCTTCCGCTCGTTCCACTCCGTCTGTCTGATTCAACAAATTCAGAAATGCGGTAATCTCTCGCTGATCCGGATTGGATTGAATGCGGGCGATTTCTTCAAGCAATTGTGGTCTTACCGCCTCGTCCTGCAAGGCATACAGAACGGGTAAGGTAATATTGCCTTGCCGGATATCGCTGCCCGGCGGCTTGCCGATTTCTTTCTCTGTTCCACACAGATCGAGAACATCATCACGAATCTGAAAGGCCATACCCACATTATAGCCAAATCTGTACATGCGACGCACGGTATCTCTTGGCGCGCCCGCTGCAATGGCACCGAGCTGACAGCTGATCGCGATCAGCAAGGCTGTTTTACGTCGAATCCGCAATAAATAATCATAAATGCTTTGTTCGGTATGGAAAAACAGTCGGATCTGCTCCATTTCGCCAATGCACATCTCGACGATCGCTTTGGAGAGAATCTGGTGGATCTCCACCTCTTCCAGTTCTGTCACCATGTGCAGAGCCTTGGCAAAAATGTAGTCTCCTGTATACATCGCAATGCGATTGTCCCATTTCGATTTTACAGTAAGCTTGCCGCGTCTCGTCTCTGCATCATCAATGACATCATCGTGGACGAGCGTAGCCATATGTATCAGTTCCAGGGGAACGGCCACATACTTCAGCCTCTCCATATCATAATCACCAAATTCAGCAGCCAGCAGCACAAATACAGGACGTATTCGTTTGCCGCCGGCCTTAAGCAAATGCAGCGAGGCGTCATTGAGCATTCTGTGCTCGTTTCGAATCTGGGCCTCCAGCTCTTTCTCAATATAATGGATATCCGATTTTAATCTGGCGTACATATCAATTAGTTTCATGCGTCACCTATACGAACGATTTATTGTTCCAAAATTTGGGGGAAACAGCATGTTGCAGATAGCCCATCTCTTTCGCCAAAGCGAAGTAATGCTGCAATCCGTCAAACTGCTCCTCCTGAAAATCATAACACAAATGTTGAAAGTATTGTTGCCAATACGTACGGGTACCGCCAATTTCTCGCATGGCGGCCGCGATGACATCTTCGGGAAAACGCGTGCTCATTTCCTTGCTCGACTGGAAGCCATGAAAAATCCGCGCCATCGTTTCCGGCATGCGGCTAGCAGCTTCCTTGCGAACAGCCCAGACGGCAAAGGTCATCCACTTGCCCGTATAACGGTGCCATTGCTCCGCTAGGTCCAGTACCTCGTAGCCCGTCTGCTTCCAGGAAGAGCGAATCGCATCATCCCCAATGAGCAAAGCTGCATCGGCTGTGTTCATCATTGTTTCCAAATCGGGCTGTGCGTAAAAGTAGGTCGGTTGAACGCCTACAAATCGCTCCAGGATCATTTTAAGCAAATGGACCGAGGTCGCTGACGTGGTAGGCAGAGCGACAGGACACCCGTCCAGCTGCTGTAAGGGCTTCTTGGTGAAAAGCAGGATGGAATGAACCCGATCATGGGCGGATACAGACAGGTCTGGAAACAGCACATACTGATCGGCGTGCTGAGCGAAGGAAAACGATGAAATAGGACCGACATCAATCGTTCCCCTCGCCATCGCCTCATTCAACTCGGTCGGAACCTGTTCCACCACTTCGATTTCATCCTCAAAAAACTCATAGGGAAAATGCTGAAATATCGGCCACACGTTGGTGTAATTGATTTTCCCGATACGCAAGGGTTGCTCACTCGTTGTCATGACTGTCTCCCCACCTACGGTATATTTCATGATGTATGCCCATCGCATCCATTATTTTTCCGACCAGAAAACGGACCAGTTCTTCTAAGGATTGCGGAAGATGATAATAACCAGGCATGGCTGGCAGAATAACGGCACCGGCCTGCGTACATTTCAACATATTTTCCAGATGTATGGCATGAAGCGGTGTTTCTCTCGGAACGAGAATCAGGGGTCTGCGTTCCTTGAGCATCACATCTGCACTGCGCTGCATCAGATTGGCAGAGATGCCATGACTAATATTGGCCAGGGTTCCCATGGAGCAGGGCGCAATGACCATTCCTTCCGTCCGGAACGAACCGCTTGCAATTCCCGCTCCAATATCCTGAATGGGATAATGGGTATAGGATGCGGGCAAGCCACCAAAATGACGCTCCAGACAACCCTTTCGATCATGGACGGGCCAGGCCAGCTCTTCCTTCAATACCCGCCATCCCGCTTCCGTAATCAAGAGATGTACCCGGATTCCTGCTTTCAGCAATTCCTGAACGAGCGTCACACCGTAGATTGCCCCGCTTGCTCCGGTCATCCCCACAATCCAGCCTTCTGAAACTTTCTGTGTATTCATCGCGTCCACACCACCAGGTCAATCAATGTAAAAACAAAAACGACAACGCTGAGGACACCGTTCATCGTGAAAAATGCGGTATTCAGCTTGGAAAGATCATAAGGCTTGACCAAACTGTGCTCATAATACAGCAGTGCCAGCGCAATCAAGGTCCCGATTAAATAAAACCAGCTCAACTGAGTGACAGCCAGCAAACTGATGAACCCTACTGCGGTCAGAATATGAAACACCTTGGCAATCCAGAGAGCCTTGGCAACTCCGAACCGACTCGGAATGGAATGCAGGCCTTCCTCCTGATCGAATTCCGTGTCCTGACAGGCATAGATAACGTCAAATCCCGCTGTCCAAAGGGATACGGAAAGATAAAAGATCAAGGCGATCCCATCGATGCTCCCGGTTACGGCTACCCAGCCGCCTAATGGAGCCAGTCCAATCGTCAATCCCAAAAAAACATGGCACAGCCACGTAAAGCGTTTCGTATAGGAATAGAAAACGAGAAAGAAAACGGCAACCGGAAGCAGTTGCATGGCAAGCAAGTTCAACTGGGAAGCCGCGGCAAACAATAAGATAAATGAAAGCACGATGAAGACAATGACTTCCTTGGCTGACAGCAGACCTGCCGGAATCGCACGCATCGCCGTTCGGGGATTCTTCCCGTCAAACACACGATCAATCAGCCGATTCAGACCCATGGCCGCACTTCTGGCACCGATCATCGCCAGCGTAATCCAGCCGATCTCGGGCCAGGAGGGCAGCGCATCATGCACGACAACCGAACCAAGCACCGCACCCATATACGCAAAGGGAAGCGCAAAGATCGTGTGTTCAAACTTGATCATTTCCAAAAAGATATTGATTTTTCTCAGCATTCTACTTCCCCTTTATCCGCCCGCTGTTTCTTGATGCCGATATGGAGGGCAGCAATGCCGCCAGTCAGCGGATAGACTTGAACGTCCTGCAGACCGATCTCCCGGAAGATATCAGCGAGTTGCTTGTGATCGGGAAAGGCTGCCAATGATTCAGGAAGCCATTTGTACTGCTCATAGCTTTTCGCAAAAAGCTTGCCGAGCAGCGGCAAAATCCGTTCAAAATAAAAATAATACAAGCCTTTGAATGGCTGCCAGGTCGGTTTGGATAACTCCAAGCAAACAACCATGCCACCCGGCTTTACGACGCGTGACATCTCCTGAAGCACCTGCTTCAGGTCCGGGACATTTCGCAGCCCGAAACCGATGGTCGCGTAATCAAACGCATGATCCTCATATGGCAGCTCCATGGCATTTCCCTGAATAAGCTGAACCTGATTGGAAAGGCCCAGCTTGTCCAGTTTTTTCTGACCCATATCCAGCATATTCTGACTGAAATCAAGGCCGATCACCTTGCCCGTTTGACTGGCCGTAGCCGTGCTGATGGTCCAGTCACAGGTGCCACAGCATAGATCGATACAGGTATCGCCAGGCTGAACATTCATCTTCTTCATTGTAAACTTGCGCCATGCTTTATGTCTTCGAAAGCTCAAAACAGAATTCATCAGGTCATATTTTGGAGCTATCTTCTGAAAGACAGAATGGACATGCTGCTCTTTCTGATTTGCGTCCATTGTTGGTCACCTCTCCCAGGTTCTCTTGATGAGTCACTTTATTGTGCTTGGGTATGTCTGCGTGGCTGGACTTGCAGCAACTGCTGCCCAAGCTTCTGAATATCGGATACCAGTGCACCCGGCTCCAGTTGTTTTACCTTCTCATTCACTTCATTCCAGTAATGCGTCACCTGATCCTGCAAGCAGGACAGCAACGGATATTTGTTCGTCAGTCTCAGCGCGGCCTGTGAAGGATCAGACTCTTCCTCTTCCGCTTGCCGCCAATCCTGCTCAGAAGCCATTTCCTTCAGCTTCCAATAGCCGTAGCTTCTCGTTTGCATCACATACGGTGTGTGCGTATGAATTTCATGCTGAAGGAGTTCCAGCCGCGACAGGCCCGTGACGATATCCTGCCAGCTGTTGCGCAACTTGGACGAGAAGCAGCCGGCAAATGATAAATACAGCTGACTTCGAATTTGAACAGAATGGTTCAAATAATCTTCAGCTGTAAGGGTGAGTTGCTTTAGTTTTTGGTAGAAATTGATTTTGAGGCGATTCACTTCACATATCGCAGAGGAGAGCTGCCGGACTGTCTCAATCTGCCCCGCCGAAGACAGTACCTGATAGAAGCGGCTGCTGAAGTAATCTCCTGCAAGCACCTTCAATTGCTTGGCTCTCATTTCCTGCATGTTTTTGCCTTGCTCCAGCTCCACCATATCGTGTGTATCCAATCCCATCTGAACGAGCGATGCAGCCAGTGTGAACAACTCTTCCCGCTCCGGCACCTCGTGCCGTAAACAGGTATAGAGCAATTGACTGCGGATATGGGGAAATTCGGGAAGCTCCGTGTGTTGTTCAATCATGTCATGCTTCATATATTTGTTGGCGGTGTTGATTACCGATTTCATTCTGTTCCTCCGATCTTCCCTGTGCGCCGATGCGAATCAGTATCTATATCCTTGCTATTATAACATATCCCCATCCAAAGCGCACAGACGGGCGATGATCGTCATGAAACCTTCAAATCCTAGGACTGCAACAGTTGATAGCGATCCACAGCTTGCCGGGTCATCGTCATTTTACTCTGTTGCTGCAATTGTTTAAGCCACAGCTGGGTGCTTGTCTGATTGCGATTCACTACCATCCAATTGCTGCGCTGTGCATCGATAGCGAGCAGCAGGTTCTTGGCAGAAGGCGCGGACAGCACCCTAACGAGAATCTGCTTGATGTTGTCCGTTTCGGAGAAAGCAAAATCGCCGATCTCGCCGATATCCTCCAGCACCGAAGCCATCGCTTGCTCGCTCTCCCCAATCTGGAAATCGATCGAGAGAATGTCATAATGCCAGCTGACACGATGAATCCGCTCATCCAGTCGCAGCGCGAGCAGTTGATCAACCAGCGTTTCCTCTGAGAACTGCCGGGAGGACAATTCCGGCTGCACATCCTGCTGGAACCAGCCTGTATACACAAGTGAGCACAAGATGAACAGGAGAGCAGGCAAGGCCCACCATATGAAAGGCTTTAATCTGATACTTCTCATTGCGATCACCTCACAGTTGTACCCAATCTGTTAATCACTCATTTCCCAATCTTCAACCTGCTTTTTCATCATCTCATTTGTAGGGTCTCTTCTATCATATGTACAAAAAAAACCGGCAAGCTATGCCTGCCGATTTTAAGAGGATTCGTCTTTTTCATTCGTTTCAATGACACCATATTTCGTGTAAATCGTCGCGTTGCCTCTTACTTTCACCGCTGACGTATGCTCCGTGAACTGGGCGAACATCACTTCATTTTTGTCCAGTTTTTCCGTATGATGAAATTTCGTATCATGCCCGCGCGTCAAGCCGATGACATGCACCCCGTTCTCTTTCGCCTTGACTACAAAATAATCATGTTGGGTTGAATCCATCCTGATCCCCTCTCTCTGCTTGCTTTGTTGGCTCTATTGTATACTGGATTGCCTTCGCAAGCAAACTAAAGCGAAATAGATCTTCCCCCCTGAGCGGCCCGCCGGGCGGGTAACAGCCGCTAAAAATCGCCGCTCAGTTCGATCACTGAACCGGAGCGGCGATTCCATCACAGGTGAAATGTCGTGTAGTGAATGTCGTGTATCCGTTTATGCAAAATAAATTAGTTAATGCCTTCTTTCAAGGCCTTCCCCGGTTTAAACGCAGGGACCTTGCTTGCGGCGATATCAATTTCCTCACCTGTTTGAGGATTGCGTCCTTTGCGTGCCGCACGTTCCCGCACCTCAAAATTGCCAAAACCTACGAGCTGGACTTTTTCGCCGTTGCGAAGCGCTTCTGCAATGGAGTCAAACACCGCATCGACTGCCCTGGTTGCCTCTTTCTTCTGCAATTCTGCCACTTCTGCCACATGATTGATCAAATCCGTCTTGTTCATGACCTCACCTCCTCCCGGCTTCACGCACCGTTATCATTCTTTGTGCCCAATTCCCGTCATTCTATACCTTTTCGCCTTGCATGACTCCTCATTCACACAGGAAACAGCCCTTCCTGGTGTCCGAAGACAGACCAAAAAGGGCTTGGGATGATGTAGATGGTATATACGTGTGAATCTACAAAATGATCGCGATCAGACCACCTGAGCCTTCGTTTATAATCCGGCCCAGTGTCTCCTGAAGCTTATATCTCGCATTGTCCGGCATCATCGCGATTTTTCCGGATATTCCTTCTCTCACGATGGCATGAAGGGAGCGACCGAAAATATCTGATTCCCAGATCTTTGTTGGGTTATCCTCGAAGTCTTGCATCAGATAGCGGACCAGTTCTTCACTTTGTTTCTCGGTACCGATAATCGGCGCAAATTCGGACTCCACATCCACACGAATCATATGAATGGACGGGGCCGTCGCTTTGAGTCTAACTCCGAATCGGGAGCCTTGACGAATCAGTTGCGGCTCATCCAAGCTCATGTCTTCCAGAGGCGGAGCTGCAATTCCGTATCCGGTTTGCTTCACCATTTCAAGCGCATCCGCGAATCGGTCATATTCCCGTTTGGCAATACTGAATTCCTGCATAAGCTGTAGCAGATGGTCTTTGCCCCGAATCTCTACCCCGACCACTTCCATCAGGATCTGATCATACAGCTCGTCGGGTGCATACAGATCAATCTCCGCTACCCCTTGACCCATGTCCATGCCGGCCAGTGCGGCCCGTTGGATAAACTCGTATTCCAGGAAGCCATCCACCAGTCCGTTGACATCCCGCAATCTGCGAATGTCCTGCACCGTATCGCGAACAGAATATTCAAATTCCTGACGTAGCCAGTGTTTCTCTTCCAGGACCATGACCCAGCTCGGAAGGTTTACATTGACCTCATGAACCGGGAACTCATACAGCACTTCGCGCAGCACGGACATCATATCATTTTCATTCATATCGGCGACACTCATCGCCACGACCGGAATATCATACTTCTCTGCCAGTTCAGCGCGCAGCTGCTGGGCCTGAGATCCTCTAGGCTCCAGGGAATTGACGATCAGAATAAATGGCTTTCCGACTTCCTTCAGCTCTGCAATAACCCGTTCTTCCGATTCTACATAAGAGTAGCGCGGAATCTCTGCAATGGAACCGTCCGTGGTAACGACGACACCCAATGTGGAATGCTCCTGGATTACTTTTCGGGTGCCAATTTCAGCGGCTTCCTGAAAGGGAATCGGCTCATCAAACCAAGGGGTATTGATCATTCTCGGTCCGTTCTCATCTTCGTATCCCTTTGCTCCCTCAACTGCATAGCCCACACAATCAACCATCCGGACATTGACTTCCAGTCCTTCGGACACACTGATCTTCACCGCATGATTCGGTACAAATTTGGGCTCCGTTGTCATAATCGTCTTGCCTGCTGCACTTTGAGGCAGCTCATCCTTTGCGCGCTGGCGGTCCGCCTCATTCACAATATTCGGGAGGACAACGGTCTCCATGAATCGTTTAATAAATGTGGATTTACCAGTACGTACCGCTCCCACTACGCCGAGATAGATATCACCGCCTGTACGTTCTGCAATATCCTTGAAAATATCTACTTTTTCCAAGAGAAACCCTCCTAACTCGTACATTCATTTGGACTAGTAACAATATATGTACAGATACCGTGATTATGACTGCTCCTGATCAATTGAATAGAAAACAGGACTTACCTCCTTGTCGTTCATTGTTTTTACCAATATATGCAGTCCATCCTCATTTATGAGCACCATCCGAAGCGTTTCATCCTTCCTGTTCATACATGCTCGCAACATGATTAAATCAATAGAAACAAAAAAAGGCTGCTCCCCGTTCAATGACAGGAAACAGCCTGGCAGGCCATGCAGTTCATGCAACTATGATGTTGCACGAATGGCGCTCATTATCTTTCTTTCAACAGCACGGGTTGCTGATCGTTCCATTCATACGGAAACGACTTGACCGGTACATACGGGTGATCCTCAATCAACAACGCTCTGATATCTCCTTCGGCTTCAAAGGTTTCGATGCCTTTTTTCTGAATGATAGCCATCAGGTCCGAAGCATAGTCGATCACGACATGACCCTGCTCTTCATGAATCAGAAGTTGAAGCGATTGAGGGGAATAGAAGCTGGGAATGTCCGGTTCCTTCACGGACAGTTTGCCATAATCCAGGGTGAACCATCCTTGGGAATGAGCCGGATTCAGCAATGGCCATTCACCTGGATGGGACAGAGCGTAATCATCAACCGCTCGCTGCACATCATTCACTTTTTGAATGGCCACGAGGCTCATCAGCTTAACGGTAGGGTCCTTTTCCACATCCACGAGAACATAATAATCAGAACCACCATTTTCAAAAGCGTTGGACGGCGGTTCGCTCAAGTACGGTCCGATCAACTTCTTGAAATCAATGATATATTTTTCATAAAACGGCGTGTCTGACTCGCTGTTTTTAATGGGAAGCACACCGGTTCTCTCCTGAAATTGATCCACTGCAATCTGTACGATGGCAATCGATTCAAGGCTGGGCCTGTACGGCTGTTTTCGCTGACTGTCCGGATACATGCATCCGGTAGTGAGAACCCCTATCAGGAAAAGGCATGCTAGCATCGCGATGCTTTTTCTTACGGAACGACTCACCACAAATCCTCTCCTTCTTGCTTGCGTTTCAAAGCTTCCAGCTTGGCTCTGACAGCCGCTTTCAACGGATCTTCAGGCAAAGAAACGACGGCATCTCCGTTCACCACGGCCTGACAAGCCAGGCGTATCCCCTGCTCGATCGCGCCATCCAGCTTTCGTTTTTCTTTTTCATTCGGCTGCACCAGACCTGACGGGTCATCGGCTTTCACCTTGCACATCAAGCACGCAGCGTTTCCCTCACAACGTGTCTTAATGGGAACCTTTGCTTTTCGAGCAGCTTGCAACAGGTTCGTGCCTGGCTTAACCTCAACGGATGATCTTCGATCTCCGTCCTGAAACACAACCTTAACCATTTTCTCGCTCCTTCCCCCTATAGCTGGAAGTCGGGCTGCAGGCAGCTGCGCATGGTTCGCATATGCAGCTCACTCCATTGATTGCGGCTCAGTATGGTATTTAGAACAGACGCATGCTTGTCTGGCCGAGCTTTCATCGTCTCGGCTATGCTGGTATATCGATCGGCACGGTCTCTCAGGATGTTAAATACAAATTCATGAGCCAGCGGCATAAGCGGAATCAGGGTTTGATCGACATAAACCTCTTCCCGCACCTGCATCAAACAGCTATCAATATCCACTTGATAGCAGGAGTCGCCTTTGCTCACCTTGAAACCCGCAACCAGCTCAATCGTAATCTCTTCCAGCTCATAATGGCTTAAATAGGACTGATACATCTCTGTCACATTCCACTCCGGCTGGTCAGTCGCCAGCGGAGCCAATTTTTCATAAATCGGGATGCGATGAATCGCATCGACATAAATATCCAGATCGCGCGGAGGCGTCTCCAGACTCACTCCTTGCAGCAGCAGGCCGCAGCTGCCACCAATCAGACAATGGCGCTGCTGATCCCCCATTTGTTGCATGACGTTCAATAATGCCTTTTTCAACGCATGTGAAAGGGCTGAAGCATGCATGCTTCCTGTCATGTCTCCTGTCACCCTTTCAGCTAGAAATAAGTTTTGTTGACGGCCTTGATGGTTCCTTCTCGAACCGGTTCAGCCTGGCAAGCCAGCCGATATCCTTCCTGAATTTCCTCGCTTCCCAGTCGATCCAGTTCAGCATCTGTTGGCTCATTCAAATGTTCGCTGCCTTCCTCTATCAGACAGCGGCACCGGGCACACGTTCCTCTGGTGCAGGCAAAGCCCCAATCCAGATTGTTGGCCAAAGCCAGGTCCAGCAATGTTTTTTCCGTATCCAATTCGATATCTGCAGCCTTTGTTTTGGCTTGCAGATGAATCAGGTTAGATGTCATCTCGCTCACCTCTTCCATTTTGTTCGTTCAGGTCCCCTGTTCAGGTGATCAGGTTTGTATTTGTCAGGTTTTGTCGTCCCTTTACACGATGGAAATAAATCCGAGAATAACGGCATAGAACAACAGGATAAATGCAACGATTCGAAAGACCCAGCGCATGATGATTCCTTTTACTTTATATCGGGCGATGGTAATGCATACCGATGCACCCACCATCAACAGTATTGCGACTAATGACAACCACATTTTGTCCATTGCACTCATATGTAATGCCCCATTCTTGTATAATCAGTTTCAATCCGGGCATGAATCACACATTCATCCCCGTTCATTTCGGTTCTTCCTTGTCGCCTCATGTTAAGCGGCAACAACGAATATTATATCACAATCCGAGCCCGTTACCGATGAAAAACAAAAAAACCGGGTTCGCCCCGGCTTTATTGCCATTCATGCAATTGGATGATTCACAGCGCTTAGCCCTTTTTCTTGCCCATCATCATCTTCATCAAGGACTCCATATTGCTCGTGTTGGCCCCGCTTTTCTGCACCGCGTTCACAATTTCCTTGATCGTGGACTCGGAGACTGGAATGTTAACGAGACTTGAGACTTGTTTGATGAGCTGACGCAGCTGCTTTTCGCTCTGAAATGTGGATGGTTTCACATTGCTGGCAATTTTGTGAATATCCTGTGAAGTCACTTTTTTGCCGGTCTTTTTGTTGACTGTATTCAAAACGTCCTTGGACAGATTCCGATCGACCATCTTCATCCTCCTTCAGCCTGATTTCATACCATTCTATGAAGGAGGCAGGCAGATGGTTCGGGCTATTCCATCCAGGTTACATTCGGATTGTGGGCGACTTCTTCCATTTCATGTGTCTTCATTCTTCCCATCAGATCTTCTACTGCGGTTTTGGGATTTTTGCCATTCCACAGCACTTCATACAGCTGGTCTGTGATCGGCATTTCTACCTTGTACAGGCGGGACAGCTGATAAGCGGCCTGAGTGGTCTTCACACCCTCGACGACCATGCCCATGCTGCTGAGTACGTCCTGCAGAGCCTTGCCCTGACCCAGCATGTAACCCGCTCGCCAATTTCGGCTATGCTGACTCGTACACGTCACGATCAAGTCGCCGACACCGGCCAGTCCGGCAAAGGTAAGCGGATGAGCTCCCATCGCCATACCGAGTCTGCCCATTTCTGCCAGACCTCTGGTCATGAGCGCCGCCTTGGCATTATCTCCGAGACCCAATCCGTTGGCCAGACCTGTACAGACCGCGATGATATTTTTGAGCGCTCCCCCTACCTCTACACCCGTCATGTCGGGATTCGTGTAGACGCGAAAATAAGGGGTAATGAATGCATCCTGTGTTCGCTCTGCGGATGCTTTGTTGTATGAAGCGATGACGATCGTGGTCGGACTTTTCTGAATGACTTCTTCTGCATGACTCGGTCCAGACAGGACAGACAGCTCACTGCGACAGTCTGGCAATTCCTCAATAATGACCTCACTCATTCGCTTCAACGTTCCCGGTTCGAAGCCTTTGGTCGCATGCACGATCAGCATCCCTTTGCGATAATAAGGCTTGCACTGTTTCACCACTTCACGCATGGCATGAGAGGGAGCTGCAACTAGCACAAGCTCAGCGTCTTGCATGGCTTCCTCCATATCTGTGGTGGCAGAGATAGCCGAAGAAAGAACGACATCAGGCAAGAAACGGGGATTCGTATGATTGCAATTTATTTCGTTCGCCTGCTGCTCGTTGCGTGTCCACATCTGGACGGCATATTGATTGTCTGCCAATACCGAGGCAAGGGCGGTTCCCCAGCTCCCCGCCACCAGGACGGCTGCTTTCTTTGTCATGTACATCCCTCCCAAGTATTCCTCGTTGCGCGCGCAAGCCAGTCATTACGGTTCAAGCGTCTTTTTCTTGCTTCCCTTGGTTCCCTTGCTTCCGAGCTTGTTTTCCTGTCCTTTGACCAGTTTGACCAGGTTGCTGCGATGACGGGTAAACGCAAAGCAAGCAATGACCAAGGTGAGCCAGAAAAAGGCGTGAATGCCATGCTGCCAGAAAACAAACAATGGCAGCAATCCGGTAAAGATCAGCGAACCGAGCGATACATAGCGGGTCCATACAATCGACAGGATGGCGATGATACCGGCATACAGCGCAGAGAAAAAGAAAAGACTGGCCGTTACGCCGATGGTCGTCGCAATTCCCTTTCCACCCTTGAATCCAAAGAATACAGGCCAATTATGTCCGAGAATGACGGACAGACCGGTTAAAGCGTGCAGCCATTGCTCCTCCGGGAACGCCCAGATGCTGATCCATACCGCAAGAATGCCCTTGACAACGTCCATCGCCAAAACGGAAATGGCCGGGCCCACACCAAGCACGCGAAGTGTATTGGTGGCACCTGCATTTCCGCTTCCATGATGACGGATATCAATCCCTTTTACCCATTTTCCAATTAGATAACTGAAGCTGATTGACCCTAACAGGTAACCGGCAATCAATGGCAAGATGTAAAGCAACAAACCTCTCCCCTATTCTTGTTCGCTTTTTCTTCTCATCCAAATGCGGATTGGTGTACCGTTGAAGGTAAACGCATTGCGAATTTTATTGTCCAGGTATCTTTCATACGAGAAATGCATCAGCTCCGGTGCATTTACAAACAGTACGAACGTCGGAGGCTTGACCGATACCTGTGTCGCATAGTTGATCTTCAGCCTGCGGCCTTTGTCTCTCGGCGGCGGATTGAGCACAACCGCATCCGAAATGACATCATTCAGTACATGAGTCGGAATCCGCATGGCATGCGATTCGGACACTTCATTGACGAGCGGAAGCAGCTTATGTAATCGCTGTCCGGATTTGGCAGAAACAAACAAGATCGGCGCATAACTCATAAACAGAAAATGATCGCGGATTTTTTGCGTAAATTGCTGCAAAGTTTTCTCATCTTTCTCTACAGCATCCCACTTGTTCACGACAAACAGGGAGGCTTTTCCTGCCTCATGGGCGTATCCGGCAATGTGCTTATCCTGCTCGATGATGCCTTCCTCCGCGTTGATGACGACGAGCACCACATCTGCGCGCTCAATCGCTTTCATCGCTCTGAGTACGCTGTATTTCTCTACATTTTCATACACTTTTCCACGCTTGCGCATCCCTGCGGTATCAATAATCACGTATTTCTGTCCATCTCGCTCAAACGGGGTGTCAATCGCATCCCGTGTCGTACCCGCTACATCACTGACGATCACGCGATCTTCGCCCAGCATGGCATTCACGAGGGAGGATTTGCCGACATTCGGACGTCCGATCAGGGCAACCCGAATCACATCGTCCTCATATTCATCCTCAACCTCTGGAGGCAGCTTCTCCACGACAGCATCTAACAGATCGCCAAATCCAAGGCCGTGAGCGCCTGAAATGCCAATCGGCTCACCAAAGCCGAGACTGTAAAATTCATACGTATCTTCAATACGCTTCAGATTGTCTACCTTGTTGACCGCCAATACAATCGGCTTGTTTGATCGAAACAGGATGTTCGCGACCTCAGAGTCCGCCGGAGTCAGCCCCGCTTTTGCATCCACCATGAAGATGATGACATCTGCCTCTTCGATGGCAAGCTCAGCCTGCGCGCGAATAGACTTCAGGATCTCATCATCACTGATTTCTATGCCCCCGGTATCAATCATATGAAAGCCTTGATCATTCCATTCGGATTGTCCGTAAATTCGATCTCGTGTAATACCTGGTTTATCTTCTACAATGGCAAGCCTGTCTCCAATGATGCGATTGAAAATGGTGGATTTCCCCACATTGGGACGACCTACGATTGCTACAACTGGTTTTGCCATTCCCTTCACTCCTACAAGAATTCATTATTACATCATAGCAGAAAATTTGAAGATTGGCTAATGCTGGACAAGGAGCATGGTGCCATTTCCGAGATCATGCGCGGTTGCATCGAGAATTTTCTCCAAGCGAAAGGAAAGCTGGTGAAGCTCCGCCTCGTCCTTTGCATAAAAGGTATACTCGGCCTCTGCTTTAATATGATCTGACTGCAACATTACCACCGCCAGGATTACGGTCATGACTTGGTCGCCTCCCTGGATGTTTGATTGGCTGAAGCTTCTGAGGGCATGCGTACGGCGCTTTCGAGCAAGGGAACGCTCCGGGCAGCCTCAACCGCTTTTTCCGGGTTCACTTCACAGACGAGCAGCAACACCCCAAGCCTGCCGTCCTTCATGTCCAGCTTTGCCAGGGGAAGAAGGGAAGGCTCGCTAGAATCCCGATAAGCACCAAAAATGGTGGACATGTCATGCAAAATGGCTTGCCGCTGCCCGAGATTGGCAAGCGACACTCTGCTATTGCGGTTTTTCGGTGTGAAGATCAGTCCGATCCCTTGCTGGGCGATGATATCCTGACTTTCTTTCAGTCCGACGTTCATGATATAGATATCCCCGACATAGATGTTGAAATCATCGGCTTTCACTGGTGCGATCTCAATGTCTGCAATTTCGGAGACGGATTTGCCGGATTTGAAATACCTCGCCACAAACAGCGACAGCACCCCCCCGACGATCCCCGCATAGGGACTGAGCAAAATCGTAAACAGGGAAGCCAGAAAAGCAGACAGAATGACGAGATAATTGCGCCCTTCGAAGACCATCGCGATACCTTCGATATATACCGCTCCGCGAGGTACAAGCTCCATCTCATCCAGATTGGTGAGCGTTTCCCGCTCCATATTGCGCACGTCCCGGAACTGCTGGGCCGCCAGTGCCAGAAATGTAATGGCGGTGTAGTCCTCCTCGAACAGAGCCGGCACAGCTACCGCTCCGAGCCCTGCTGCAATGATGCCGAGAGAAACATGAATGATTCGGCCATGAGGATAGGTTGGATATTGACGATAATCCGTTTGCAGCATATAGAATCGGGCAATAATGCCAAACAAAGTCCCCAGCACAACGCCAAGTGTATACCGATCACTGAACATATAGTCAAACATGCTATTCCCTCTCCTTCTGGGGCTGCAACAGCCCTTTCAAGATTCCATGCCCTCGCTCCATCAGAATGCTCACGGTTCTGCAAAGGATAAATACGAGCAGCCATTGATCAAAGAACACGGTGTCTCCAATCGGTACAGGAGGTGATTCAATTGGATGAAAAGCGGTTTGAGCGAATTGAAATACCGTCAGGCTGAGGGTCACAATCGTCAGTTGCTGCATGGGGGATCGCGTGAAGAGAAGAATGCACATTCCCAGCAGCAGCGAAGCATCATAACGGGGATGCAGGAGAAAGAACCTCGGCTCCAGATACACAAGCTGATCATATAAGAGCAGTACCGCTGCAATGATGAGAGAGATAAGCAAGCCGTGACCACGCCGTTCAAAAATGCGCTGTTTGCTTCTATATATCATCAAGCCTGCAACGAGCAAGAACCAGGCCAAAGAACAGGCATATTTGCCCAGCGGCACATGGACATGCACCAAAGCAACCCATAGAGCCAGTCCCAGCATGAGCCAGCTTCGTCTGAGTGTACGGCCGAAAAGCTCCTCTTTCCAGCCCGTCGCTAACAGAATGCCCATGATCAAAACCAATAGATGAGACATATAGCCAGCCAACATGATGATCACCTCTTGTATAAGGCTTATCATTTGAATGAGACCCTGTTTTTAAACAAAAAAAAGCTGCCTGTACGTTTCTGCGTACAAACAGCTTTTGGTGATGACGAAATTAAGACGAATGATCTTACTTGAACTTGCTTAATTTATCTCCGAAACGCTCGCCGAGTGTCAGGGAAAGTCCTTGGGAAGAAGAAACTTTTTCCTGAACTTCTTTGTCAGAAGCGTTGCTTGTTGCTTGTTCTTCTCTAGCCGGTGCTTCTTCTGTAGCTTTGATGGAAAGGGAAATACGCTTCTCTTCCAGATTGATATCCAGAATTTTGACGTTCACTTCCTGACCCACTTTCAAAGCTTCATGCGGGGTTGTCACATGACGGTGTGCAATCTGGGAGATATGAACCAGACCTTCCACGCCAGCCGCAATTTCAACAAACGCACCGAAATCCACGATCCGCTTCACAGTTCCCTGAACCGTGTCACCAGGGTTGAATTTACCGTCAGCCTGCTCCCATGGACCTGGCTGTGCAGCCTTCATGCTCAGGCTGATGCGCTCATTCTCAGGATCAACTTTCAGAATTTTCACCTGAACTTGATCGCCTTCCTTCACGACATCAGACGGTTTGTCTACATGTGTCCAGGACATCTCGGAAATATGAACCAATCCATCCACGCCGCCTACATCGACAAACGCACCGAATTGAGTCAGACGCTGAACCGTTCCTTCAAGCTCCTGACCTGCTTCAAGACCGGCGATGATTTCTTTTTTCTTCGCTTCGAATTCTTCATCCAGCACGTCTTTTTGGGAAAGAATGACTTTGTTTGCTTCCTTGTCAAGTTCTTTCACTTTCAAGCGAACTGTGCGTCCCTTGTAATCGCTGAAATCTTCAACGAAGTGACGCTCAACCATGGAAGCCGGGATGAAACCGCGAGCACCCACATCTACGACAAGTCCGCCTTTGACAACGTCAGCGACGGTTGCTTCGAATACTTCACCAGATTCCAGACGCTCAGCAAGGGTATCCCAAGCTTTTTCGCTTTCAACAGCACGTTTGGAAAGAATACATTTTTCATTTTCATCATCGATGCTGATGACCTTTACTTGAATATCTTGGCCTTCCTCAGCAACGTCGGATGCTTTCTCCAAATGAACAGCAGATAATTCACGGATTGGAATAATTCCGTCATATTTGTAACCAAAGTCAACCAGGACCTGGTTATCTTCTACTTTTACGATTTTCCCTGTGACGACATCCCCATTTTTGATGGTAGTCACATCTTCCATTTGGGATTGTTCAGCCTCAGTCTGCTGATTTTCATTCACATTGATTTCTTCAGTCATTGATTACCCTCCTCAATCTCTCCTACAGCATATCGATCATCGTTACAGTATTCGCAGCACATCACGTAACTGTGTCCACCATAACCATGATACTATCTAAATTTATGCAGGGCATAAATTTATAACGTTTTTTGTGTTCATCCTTACTTATCTTAACATACCCAAATTTAGAATGCCATGTATGTGCACCAGCATCTATAAATTCAGCCTGCAGCACTAGGACTTGAAGCGCTCGGCAATCTCCAGAATTCGAGCCGTTACATCAGAAAGCGACATACCTGTCGTATCGACCTCTATCGCATCCTGTGCCTGGGTCAGTGGTGATTCCTTACGCGTTTCATCCGTATGATCGCGCTGGGCAATTTCTTCTTTCAATTTTTCGAGTGTGAGATCCGGATATTTAGTTCGAAGCTCTTCGAAACGGCGACGAGCCCTTTCTTCTACCGAGGCTGTCAAGAAGATTTTGATTTCTGCGTCGGGCAGCACCTTGGTGCCGATATCTCTTCCATCCATGATTACGCCCTTTCCGGACGCCATTTGCTGCTGAAGAAGGGTAAGCTGTTCCCTTACGGCAGCATGCTGGGCGATGGTGGAAACCTGCTGATTGATGGCAGGTTCACGAATGAGCGAAGTAATGTCTTGATCGTCCGCGAATACTTTCTGCCCCTGCTCGGAAGGTTCGAGCCGAATGCGAAGCTCTCTGGCAATCCGGGCTACTTGCCCATCATCTTCCGCTTGCCGGCCTTCCTGCAACACCTTCCACGTAATCGCGCGATACATCGCGCCCGTATCGATGTATACCATGCCCAGTTTCTCGGCTACAAGGCGCGCCACTGTGCTCTTCCCTGCTCCGGCCGGACCATCGATCGCGATGTTGATTCCGTTGTGCGACAAAGAAGCTCCTCCTATCAACAAAATACATAAAAAGCAGGCTTTGCCTGCGAATGAAGAAAATTATACCACACGTATTATAGGGATGCAAAAGTCAGCGGCTGTCCCTCCAACTGATCCACCTTGGTGAGAAAAGTACGAACAGGCTCCCAGTAGAGGCCGGCCTGGGCAAGGAGAAACAGAATCAAAAGAAGGCAAGCCAGACGCAGCAGCCACTTCTCAACCCAGTCTGAAAAAAAGGCAAACCGGCGTTCATATGTATCCGTTTCAATCTTCTCTGTATCGCGTTCAGCTCTCCCTTGCTCTCTCATTCGCAATTGCACACTCCCGCACATAGATAGGAGTAGCATGTGCAGGCATTCAGGGCACTATGCACTACCCTTTCCGATTCTCGATCTGCCGCTCGAAGCAATATCGGATTACTTTTTGTCGGTCTTTATCCTGGATCTCCGTAAACTGGACCATGATGATCTGCTCGTGGTTCTCCAGTGGTTTCACGCGAACGACTTCTCCCTTGTAAGGGACGTGTTCCAGGCCACCGTTGCGGTAATGGATCAGCAACCAGCCTGACAGCGTCTGATGCTCTTTGATCGGAATTTTTTTGGCGCACAAAAACGATAGTCCCCCACCGCTGAGGTCTTCTGTTAGGGCTGTAATTCGGATTTCATCACTTACTTTGACAGCGGTTTCCAATCTCGCTCCGACCCGCAGAAAATTCCGGCGCTGAACCTGGGTGATGGAGCCCGGGTCCGGCTTGGCAATCAACACCTGCCGGATCTGTTCTTCCAGATATCCGATCACCGCTGTCTGGAAAAAATTTTTCACTCCGCCGTCTGTAATGAAATGCACCGACAAGTTATCGCCGGGGTACAAGCGCTTCCATTTGCCCGTATGATCATCTATCGGAATTTCAATCCCAATATAATCCTCGGCGATGTCGGCAATTCTCGATTTATAAATTTTCTGCTCTTCCTCCACATCGATCGAGGCTACCTGTAAATAAATCATTTGATTGATACGGAATTGCACGTGTATGCACCTCTATCAGCTTGATTTTACTATTGGTGTGATGCTAATTTCATTATAGCATACCTCCTTTACAACACACGGACAAATATGAAAGAAGCTATCCATCGGATGACTAGATGGACAGCTTCTTCAGTACGGGAAAAATGATAAATTATTATGAATCAAGCTTAATAATTTTTATGGCCTTCCCAGACATAGGATCAGATGTTTCAAGTTGGCCTGTCGTCCAAAAACCAACCTCATCCCCCTTTTGGAATTCTTTTACCGACATATCTTCTGGAAGGAAAATCCATACATCTCCTTCCTCTAAGCTAGAACTGTCATTCGTTCCCGTTTCAATGAGAAGTCGATCATGATCAATCGCTACAATATAACCTGTCATCTCGGGTTCCTCTTTATGATCAACAGCTTCAACACTGACTTTCTTGTTAACATGGTTTTCTTCGTTACCCATTCCACAGCCTGTTAAAATCAAATAGACAAGTAAAAAAAGAATGAATCCTCCTGCTTTTTTGAAGGTTTGTCGTTTATCTTTATGAATCCCTATCATTCATACCTACTCCTTTCTTCAAATGATTGTTTCTTCTAATAGTTACAAAACGAAAGAAGCGTGTAAAATGTTTCAATCATTTTGGGCTACCATGTGACAGGATTTAGCCCCAATCTATTCGTTACATTGCCTACATGGCTATATGTTCCGTAAGTGACGCCATCTTCAGTAACCCTTCCCTTGTTAATACCCTTTAAAGTCTCATCATAAAAAACAGTCCCTCCACTGTCTCCATTAGTTGATTCATATGTGGCTAAACGAATACTGTTGAACCAAACCTCTTCTCCATTTTTATTCGTCCAGAAACGGCTGTTATTTTTCCCTTGTAGGGTTCCACAAGAATTGTTTGCTCCTCTATTTCTTCCAGACATGCATACCATTTCTCCTAATACATCGTTACCAGGTACTTGAGGTACGGTTAAGCCAACACTCTCGGAATATACATCATTACTTAAAAGATCAGTTGAAGTTACTCGAATTCCTTTTGCATCCACATTATTGCCATAATGTTCTTTACTGCTTATATGACCTACATACCCCTCTCCTTGGAAGATTCCTGTTCCTGGCGACTCAAACCAACAATGTGATGCAGTAATGATATATCCTTCATTCGTCGAAGGATCAATCGCTGAATAACCGAGTGTACATTCTCCTAAAGTTGTCTGGTTCGTATCGTCGTCTATCACAATCCCACCCTTCATGGGTCTATACTTTGCATTTCGATTATGATCTTGCTCTGATGAATAAGGATCATAGACAATCTCAAATATTTTAGAATCAGCGTTTGTAATTTTACTGAGTTGCTGAACTGTCTCTTGTTTCACATCAGATGAATTTGTAACTCCAACCTTTATTTTTTGATTAATAAAATCAAGGTTGAGATATTCCATACTGGGAATTGATTGCTGAAGGTCATATATACTTTGATTTAGAATATTCATATACTGATTCATCTCTGATTCAGAATATTCAGCTTCATAAACATGAATGGGAATAAAACTTTGAATTGAAGCATTTACTGTATTCACAATCTGCTGAATAGACATTTTTCCTGATTTAAACCCGATGTAAATATCTCCACCTTCGTATTGATTTATATACATTCCAAGATGTTGATTTTTCAAGTAATAAGTAGAATCAATAAGGAATTTTATTTTTTTGAATACTATATCCTGTTCAATAATTCTTTCTTTTAGAGCCATTTCTTCTTCTGATGTAAGGTAAAATCCAAACATTTCTGAAAATTCATCCTCGGATATAAGCTTCTCAACCTTTTCTTCATCTTCTGGAAATCCAAATTCCTTCCTCTTTTCTTTTGCATCATTCACAATATTTCCTTTCACTTTGTCAACTGCTTTTGTCGGCTCTTCAGTTACTGATAATAATGTGATGAGTGTAAATAGTCCAATCATACAAATGGAAATACTTTTCTTCACATAAACACATCCTTTGAAAACAAGTAATTATTTTGATTTAGCATACAAATAACCCAAAATATACATAAAACATTTATTTATTCGTGAATCATATCAACAAAAAAAAGGGAATTCAACCTACAATCTCATGGTTGAATTCCCTTTTTTTTCGCTCTTGCCGTTCACATGTTATGCTTCCGTCATTTTCACATTCTCGATGCTGACTTCTTCACCGGTATGACTGTCAATGTAGATACGGTAAGTGCTGCCATTGATCTTGCCGAAAAACTGATAGCACAGTCGATCGGTTTTCAGCTCATCCTCGATCAACACCAACGTCGCATCCAGTACCTTGAATTGTTCATTCAGCTTCTTCTCTGCTTGTTCCCGGGTTAAATCAGGCGGTTCCCAGGTTCGATCCTTGCGTTCATACACAAATTCAGAAGCATTCAGACCTGTCACTTCTCCGTTGTCAAGTGCGACCCTGACCGACAGCTTCTCGGGCATCATCAGTACGTTGTTCTTTTTGGAGACAAATGTGATCGTAGAAACATTCTCATACTGATCGAAGTTGACAGGCTCCATTTGCTTGTAATCATGCTGCTCCAGAAATTCAGTCGCCTTCGCCTTGGCTTGTTCCATGTTCAGTCTCGCATCGCCAATCTCCCGATTATTCATAAAATAAATGAGATAGGCTCCCTTCGTCGTATAGTCCATTTGTATCAGAGACCCGTTCTTTTCGGTTGTCAGACTATAGGACTGGTATTCGGTGCCCTTGCCATTCTCCACCACTTGCACATCATTATCATTCAATCGGAAGAACTGTCTGGCCTTTTTCACCACATCCTCCCTGGAAGCATGCTTGCCTGACAACTGTTTGACGGTGTGCTGATTGTACAGATCCGTAGAGGAAGGGCCAAAGTCCACGTCCTCATATTCACTGACCTGCTCATCGACGAGTTTGAAGCCGTCTATAATGGCGTTATCCCGAACGGAATCTTCGGAAGCCATGGCGACTTCGACATCCATCCAGCGCAGGTGGTTATCAATGACTTTGTCCTGTACCCCGCGAATCTCTGAGGCAATCTGTTCGGAATGCTTGTACAGCGCCTTCAGCGTTTTCATTTCCTCCGGTGTCATCGGTTCCTGGGTCATATCACGAATCGCGGTCTGATAAGAAAAGCTTGCGATGTTCGCCAGAAATTTTTCGGTCTTGTGAAACGGCATTAGGGTCAGGGGAAGCTGGTTGATTTCACTCTGTGCCTCACTGGTGATCCGCCATACATTGACGAGACATTTGCGATGGAAATTCTGGGAGGTCGAATTAACCGCAAGCGTGTTTCCCAGCTCATTATGTAACTGATCCAGGTGATAGGAAAGATTGTGAAATGAGCGCTGATACGTATTTTCCGCCTTGATCAGGATCGAGTTCTTTTCCTGATTCTCCTGATAGCCCCAGTACAGGGCGCCAATCAAAACGATGGTCACGATGGGAAAAAGGATGCTGCTGAGTCTCTTATACATCGAAAAAAACTCCTTTCATCTGCTCACGATCTTAGCGATAGTGTGTTTCAGTGAAAGGAGCTTTATGCATTTCGATGAAAGAGATGCCGATTCAACATTGTATTTCCACATCAAACTGATCTTCATTATTGCAAATGCAACGTTTGAAGCCACTGTTCCACTTTCCTTTTTGCTCTGAAGCGCGCAGGATGAACCGTTCTCCGCATTGCCTGCAATAAATGGCAATCTTTCTTCTTGCATTGGACATCGACAAGGTGCCTCCTCACATTCCCTTTGATTCCCATTCCGTTTCCGTTCATTCACATTATGTGCTTTTCGAAGGAATTTCAACCTCTTCTTCCATAAAGACGGACCGAAAAGGGGAGTGTGAATTGGCCATGCTTACTTTCTTCAGGCTGTATAGCCACAGCGTCAGCATGAATGGCACAATGAACCAGAACCATTCACTTTCGGAACGAAGAATAATCCAGTCAAATGTCCCGTGCCAGAGGATGGGAAGCAGGAGTGAATAGAGGAGGAAACGCTTCTCCTGCCGTGGATAGAATCTGGCCTTTCCCAGGTAATAGCCCATGACGACCCCGAACAGGGCATGTCCGGATACAGGCAGAATCGCTCTGAACAGCAGCATGCCGAAATTCGCATCATAAGCCCACGCGTAGATGATATTCTCCATCGTCGCAAATCCAAGCGAAATGGACACCCCATACACAATGCCGTCATACGGCTCATCGAACAGTCGATGGGAATAAAATGTGAAGAACAACACAAACCATTTCACAAACTGCTCAATTCCCGCAGAGGTAACAAAAGAAAAAAGCAGTTCCTGATCACCAAGCCCCAGCAACAGCCCGCGCTGAATGACCATGATCGGAAATACGAGCAGAACGCCAAACAGGAAGTATTTCAAGACCATGGACAGCGGTTCCGATACGTATCTGTCCTTGAGATAAAAATAAGTAAGCAGCGCAAGGCCTGGCGCAGCCGCGGCTGTCAGCATGGGAAACATCGCCAATTACACACCCCCCTTCTATTCCATACTCAGCTGGATGCAGAAAAAGCACCTCACGGTGCTTTTCCTTTACCTGCCTAAAAATGCTCGCACAGTGTCTGAATCGCGTGTTCGGTCATGACCGTTTTTCCATACTCACTAAGAACTGCTGGTGTGACCGCGGAACTATCGCCGAATTCAGACAGCATTGCGATAATGGTTTTTAATGGACCTTCCTCAAATGCCTTCGGATCAAATTGCAAAAAGTAATGATTCTTGTATGCATATAAACTGCCTCCGTTTGACTCAGGCAGATGATTGACTACTTTTTTGGCCGCTCCGATGACATCTTCGAAATCCTTGAAAGCGAAGATCACCCACTCACTTTGATCGAGGGTAACCTCTACTTCATACAGATCATCGTCATCATCGAGGTCATCCTCCGCATGGTATCCCTTGCTGCGTGTTACAATCACAACCATGCCCTGGGCCGGCAATGAAAACACTTCAACGGCCAATGTACCGGTTGCATCGAAACCAAGCTCAGAATAGGCCTGATCCATCATTTCGCTAAAGAGCTCATGTACTTTCGGGATTTCCTTCCACATGTCCTCTTTCTGAATGCCTCTCTCCGACAAGTCTTCAAATGTGAGGAAAATCCTTATTTTATCTTGACTTAATCGCTCTATTTTCATAGAAGGATCCTCCCTTGCTGCAACAGATATATTAAATTATGTGAGTACGAATCTTTCGGTGAGTACAACAGCTAGTCTTAATTCATATGTTATCACTAAATGAAAGAGAATGCACTAGTAAAGTTCCATCTGTATAAAGGGGTTTCAGGCAAAAACACACAAAAAAATTCCTGCTGGCAATCAGCAGGAATCACGATCATGATGGAATGGAATTTAATGCGTTTTAATGCGTTTGGATAGAGCTTTGATCATTTTCATCGAGAATCTTGTTTACTTCCGACATGACACCCGCGTCCTGTGCTGCAATCTCTGCAACCTGGTCGATTCCGCCGCTTTGCTCATGCTGTGCATGCTCGGAGTGAGACGTTGAATTCGTTTGTGTTGAAGTGGAGCGTTCTTTCGTAATCTCGTTCTTCATGGATTCGGCCAAATTCGGCATGCCCATGTTTTTCATCATACTGCCCATACCCATATTCCGTCTCGAGAAATAGACAGCAGCGGCAGCACCTACTACGCCACCCATCAGAAAACTGTTGAAACGCATGACACAATCCCTCCTCATTAAGGATGTACCCCTATTGTGCACGGACCAGCACGGTTTCATTCGCGGATTCAGGGTGGTAATGATTGGATGCTGCATCTCTGCAACAGGATTACCAGACCTTTCGTCTAAATAGTATGGTGATAAGAAAAGATTCCGATAAGGAACGCAACCGGAGAGGAGAACCAACATTGACCAAGCCCAACCGATTTTTGCTTCAATTCGTTATCTTAACCGCTCTGCTGCTGGCAGCAGGCTGCGCCAATCAGAATGCCGCAGACCCAGCCGACCTGCCTGCGAACGAATCCACGCCAACAGAAAACGCAGAGGATACGAGTGTGAACAACGACCAACAAGCGGACAACGAACAACCGGCAGATCCAACATCTGACGCGCAGTCCGACGATGCAGATGCTGATCCAGACAAGGATACAGAAGCGGACCATGAGGTGGTAGAGCCTGCACCCGTGAAGAAAATGTATTATGTCAATGGCATCTATGACATCAAGCCGATGGATGACCAGACTGACGGGAAAGTAGTGCTGCTCACCTTTGATGATGGACCGAAGGAACAGGAAATGATCACCTCCATGCTTGAAACTCTGGACAAACATGAGGCCAAAGCCATTTTCTTCGTTAACGGTTTCCGTGTTGAACAAAACCCCGACCTGCTCAAACAACTGCACGAAGCCGGTCACGCGATCGGCAATCATGCCTGGGATCATATTAATCTGTCCAAGGAAGACCAGGCGACCATTTACCAGCAGATTGAGGATGTCCAGACCATCGTGAAGGACGTAACGGGAGAAGCGCCTCAATTCTTCCGAGCCCCTCATGGCGCGAAAAACGAGATCGTTTTGCAAAAAGTCAGGGAAGAACAAATGGGATACATGAACTGGTCTAACGGTTCTCTCGATTGGGACCGCAATCATCAGACTGCACCTGCTGTCATACAGAACGTGATGGAACAGCTGCGTTCGGGAAGCAACATTTTGATGCATGAGCTTCCATGGACAGTTGAAGCACTGGATGAACTGCTCCAGCAAATCAAGGCCGAAGGGTACAGCTTTGTAGATCCTTTTGCCATTGATCCCCTATATGAGCAGCCTGATCCTGCCTGATGGCATAACCTGACACAACGATCACTTCTTTATACAAACAAAATCCTCCATTTCGCGATCCTGCCAAGATACATGCCGGATTGGGAGTGGAGGTTTTTCGTGAGTGAATCAAACCTGTGCAAAGATAGTTTGATCCGCATATGAATCGGATTCACATAGGGTCAGGTGCTTAGGTGCTGGCCCCACAGCATTAGCGAGAAGGTCAGCAGGACGAATATGAGCAGCAGCAGCAAATAGAACAAGCGGACTCTTTTTCCTTTTTGGGAAGGATGTTTGACACTTCGCGGCGGCAACTCTTCCTGCGACGCGTTCCTCTCTTGCTGCCATTCCTTCTCCTTATCGAGTTCCTTACGCATGCTCGTCTTCACGCCCCTTTCCAAAACGAATCACCATTCCGAGAACGAAATCAATAATGAAGTGAGCCAGAATCGGGGTCCACAGCGTTCCCGTATAGGTATAGATCCATCCCAGGGTGTAGCTGATGCCAAAGACCATTCCGGTCATTAACCAATGCTTCAGATAGCGAAAATGGATCGCTGCAAACAGTATACTCGTCCAGTAAGGACCCCAGGCATGCTGAATTGCCCCTCTGAATAGCACTTCTTCGCAAATGGACACAACCAGGGCGATGACCAGGATGTGCCAAACAGCTCTCGCTTTGAACAATTTCTCATTCACGCCACCGTCGTCGGTAACGTCATCCGGCACCCAATTAGAGATCACGAGGTCCAGTATTAACACCCCGACTGCAACCGCTCCGCCCCAAATCAGCACATTGACGTTCCATACCGGGGCAAATAGCGTAAATACGTTCCGACCCTGAAACAGCATGATCAGGGCACCGAGCAACAGGGTGAACAGTTGCGTGATATATAAATTGATCAGCAGCAGACGATCATCAATCTGATTCATATCGAGTGGTTCAAATCGGAATTTGAATTTTTTTGTCATCGTTCTCATCCTCTAAGTAAAAAATGAATCCATTCCTGTCGATATATATGAGATAAAGGAGATGGACTTATGGAAAAAAGACTGACACTCAGCGACTACATCATTATTTTAGGCTTTATCTTTATGCTGATTTGCGCGATCGGGGCCTTCTTCTACGGCTTCCAGATCGGAAAGGAGAAGACAGAAGAAAAATACGAACTCATTTTATCCGAATTGCAGGGAGAGCCGGAGGAAACATTATCCAACATCTCCTATGACCAGCAGCATCTGATTTCATTTTATCATACCGTTTTTCAACCATATCGGGAATTTCAAAATAAATGGCATGCATACATAGAATCATTTAATCAACGTGAATCGAGCGACCATGTGAACAGCCTGAATGAACTGACCAAGCTGGCGGCGTCTGCCTATACGGAGATTCAGAATGCGAGCATTCCAAAAGCCTCCCCTTTGCTTGTGGACGCGCAAAAAAATCTGATGCGAAGCTTGAAACAAGCTGAGTCAGGTTTCAAGGAGGTCAAACAGGGCCCAACGGATGCTTTTACCGCCTCTATCCTGACTGATCATCCCGTTTTGCAGCAATCGATCGGGTACGCGCTGGATGCCCAGCAGCAATATTACCATGCTATCACAAAATGGCATGAACAGTATGAATATCGTGTGAAGGATATTCAGTTGATGAGCAAAAAAGAACTAACCTTCGAGGAATGGCAGTCTCTTGCTCTCAACTATAAAAACTTGTATATTGCAACGCAAGTCCAAGAAACAAGCGAGTGGAACCCTTATTTCGTTCAGGACATTACGGCACAAATTGATTTACTGCTGCAAAAACGGGGCGCAGAAACGCTGAAATGGGCGGACACCTTTGAAGCCTATCAGACGGTTGTGCATACCGATGGGGTCAGACAAGGGGACTTTATTCGGATGAAATCCAAGTTTTACGGACAGGAACGCCTTCCTCAGCTTCCTTTCTATCTGGCCGCATATTGAACGCATCGATCTGACGGCATATTGCTCCTCAGAATAAGATTGCAATTTCTCGGGTATCCCATTACAATAAAGAACAGAGAGTTGCTTTAAACCGCTAAAACCTAGTGAAATAGTTGGTGTTAAGTTTATCCTCGTTTTTGTTCGTTTTTTGAACAAAATGTGACACTAAACAAACCGCTGGATGTACGTGTTGACAGTTTTTGTCCATGCATGGTACATTCTTATCAATCCAACGAAATACGCCATATCAACGCAGATGGAGCCAAGCATGACCATTGATTCCCAGAGAGCCGGTGGCTGGTGAGAACCGGTGTTTCAATGATGCGGAGCACTCCGGAGTTTTTGTGCTGAATGATCGACAGATGATTGCGTCTGCCGCAGTAAGCGCAAACGGTTTAAAACCGTTATCATTTGGTCTTCGACCATAAAGGCATGATCAGTTTGATCATGCGAAATAGGGTGGCACCACGATAGGAATACTCTCGTCCCTAACATGCGCTAGACGTATGGGGATTGAGAGTTTTTTCATAGAAAAAATGAGGGAGGAAATCATTTATGTTCAAGATTCTTATTTCTGATCCGATCAGCGATCAGGGGATTCAAAAACTGCATGATGCCACGGATGTCCAAGTAGACAAGAAAACCGGATTGTCCGAGGATGAGCTCGTCGCCATCATCGGGGAGTATGATGCACTGCTTGTACGCAGCCAGACCAAGGTAACACCTCGCATCATGGAAGCGGGTACGCGCCTAAAAGCGATTGGACGTGCTGGTGTCGGTGTAGACAACATCAATCTCGAAGCCGCTACCCAAAAAGGGATCGTGGTTATCAATGCGCCAGACGGAAATACCATCTCTACCTGTGAACATACCTTTGCGATGATGATGGCCTTGTCGCGCAACATTCCGCAAGCTTACAAGAAAACAGTCGGCGGCGAATGGGACCGCAAGTCCTTCCTCGGAGTCGAGCTTCGCAACAAAACACTCGGCGTAATGGGAATGGGACGCATTGGTAGCGAGGTTGCCAAGAGAGCCAAGGCATTTGGCATGGAAGTGATCGGCTTCGATCCGTTTCTAACTGAAGAGCGCGCAGAGAAATTGGGCGTAGGGATCGGTACCGTCGATGAAATCGTGCAGGTAGCGGATTTCATTACCGTACATACCCCATTAACCAAAGAAACCAAGCATATGATTGCCAAACCTCAGTTTGACATCATGAAAAAAGGTGCTCGCATTATCAACTGCGCGCGCGGAGGTATTATTGACGAAGCTGCACTTATGGAAGCCATCGAGAACGGCACGGTTGCCGGAGCAGCCTTTGATGTATTTGAAGTGGAACCGCCACAGGCAGATCATCCTTTCCTGAATCATCCGAAAGTGGTTGTAACGCCACATTTGGGCGCTTCCACAATTGAAGCTCAGGAAAATGTCGCGATTGATGTATCCGAAGAAATTTTGCACATTCTGCGCAATGAACCGTTCAAAAACGCGGTGAACATGCCTCCCGTACCTGCAAGCGTGCTGAACCGTCTTCAGCCATACTTCATACTGGGTGAAAAAATGGGCAGCTTCCTGGTTCAAATCAGCGAAGGCGCTGTACACGAAATCCACATTAATTTCTCCGGCGAACTGGCAGACGTAGATACAGCTCCACTCGTTCGGTATATTCTAAAAGGCGTACTCAGCCACCATCTTGGATCAGATGTCAACTTGGTTAATGCCAATCATCTTGCCAAATCCAGAGATGTTGAAATTGTTCGACAAAAGTCCAGCGCAACCAAGGGCTTTACAAACCTCATTACGCTGACACTGAAAACGAATCGCGGCTCTCATACGATCGCAGGTACGTTGCTGAACGGGTATGGCGTACGCATCGTAGAAATCGATCAATATCCGGTAGACATCGAGCCGGAAGGCAATCTTATTCTCGTCTCCCATAATGACAAGCCGGGCATGATCGGTCGCCTCGGAACGTCCCTCGGTGACAAAGACGTCAACATTGCCACGATGCAGGTTGGTCGGAAAATTATCGGTGGCGCTGCGTTGATGGCACTGAGCATCGATAAGCCGATCTCGGATGAAATTATCGAAGAGCTCTGCCAATTGCCTGAAATGGTATCTGTACAGAGCATTACGCTTTAATTCATACGCTTAGATGCGATAAACTTCATCATGATGATCAAACATCCTCCAGTTCCGGTGACCGGTGCTGGAGGATGTTTCACGTAGAACAAGATTTTGTTGGCGTATTCATCAAAAAAGGCGAAAACCTAGGTTTTCGCCTTTTCACGTTTCGAAGAAACGAGTGGAATCATAAAGGAAAATGTCGTTCCTTTACCTAATGTGCTGTGCACCTGAATTGTACCCTCGTGGGCTTCGACAATATTTTTCACGATCGAAAGTCCCAGCCCTGTTCCAACATTGCCTTCTCTGGTACGGGCCTTGTCTGCCTTGTAGAACCGCTCGAACACATAGGGCAGATCTTCCTTCGGAATCCCCTCTCCCTGGTCCTCCACTTCGATCAGGATGCCTTGCTCGTCATTGATAAGCGAGGGATTGGCCCGAACAAATATGAATCGCTGGTCCTCTTCTCCTGTTTCACGAGGAGAGTGCCGAATGGCATTGTCAATGAGATTGGTCAGAACTTGTTCCAGACGGTCCTCATCCGCACAAGAGAGCTTCAGCTCCTGCGAAGACTGAGAAGACTGAGAGGCCTGCGTGCCTGGCGTGGCCTGCGTACCTGGCGAGGCTTGCGAGGAATAAAGTTGTTGCTGGATCGTGATGCCTTCCTCCTTGGCCATTGCCGTAAATTTGCGGATCGTTCGCAGTACGAGAGAGGATACATCTACCTCCGTGCAATTCATCTGCATATGACCCGCTTCCATGCGGGCCAGATCAAGCAGATTCTGAACAAGTCTGCCCATTCTCATCGTTTCGTCATTGATGACCTGCGCCAGTTCACGCCGTTCCTCATAGGAGCCGGCAATATCATCCAGCAAAGCCTCGCTGTAACCCTGAAGCATCGCAAGCGGCGTTCGCAGCTCATGCGAAACATTGGCCACAAAGTCTTTTCTCAGCTTGTCCAGCTTGACTTCTTCCGTCACATCACGCAGCACGGCAACGGCACCACGGATCATATTATTGGAATACAATGGCGTCATCACGACAGAAAACACGTCTTGCCGGACGTGAATCTTGGTCGTCATCTCCTTGCTTTCCTTCAGCACATCATTGAAAATGCCTTCCAGCGGTTCCGGCACATGCTCGGTTCGGTCATCTTCCCAAGACAGCTCGTTCCATTCCCGGACCAGTTTCTCGCCATGCGGATTAGCCAGCATAACGTTTCCGGTTGCGTGCAACGTAATTACTGCATCGGACATACTGCGCAAGATGGAACCTAGATGCTCCTTCTCATGCTGGAGATCCTTGATCGTCTCTTCCAGACGTCCTGTCATATGATTGAAGGTTTTGGCCAGCTCCCCGATCTCATCCGAGGATCGAATCAGAACCCGGGTATGATAGTTCCCTTCGGTAATCTGGTCAGCCGCTTTTTTTAGTTCAATGAGAGGCTGCGTAATCTTGGTAGACAGAAAGAATGCAAAGAAAGTCGTCATGAAGAAGCCCATAATGGAGATGTAAATAAACAGCTTCTTCACGTCACCGGAATTGGTGAAAGTAATATCGATATATTCAAGCAGGAAAATACCGAGAATCATCAGCACGACCGCCACCAATACGATGATGGTCATCCAGAGCTTGCCGACGACGCTTTTCCACAGCTTCACTTCGGTACCTCAAGCTTGTAGCCGACACCCCAGACGGTCGTGATCATGGCTGCGGCATCCGGCGAGACTCGGTTCAATTTCTCTCTTAGACGCTTCACATGTGTATCGACCGTTCTCAGGTCTCCGAAAAACTCATAGTTCCATACATCCTTCAGCAGTTCTTCCCGGGAGAAGACCTTATCCGGCGAGATCGCCAAATAGTGAAGCAGCTCATACTCCTTCGGTGTCAAGCTGATGTCCACACCTCCTGCTGTCACACGGTGGGCGTCATGCTCAATCACCAGATGAGGGAACACGATATTGTTGCTGGAACGTCCTTCCTTGGACAGATAGGCGGTTGCAGAAGAACGGCGGAGTATCGCTTTCACACGATAAATCACCTCTCTCGGGCTGAAGGGCTTGACCACATAATCATCTGCCCCCACTTCAAAACCCTGAACGCGGTTGACTTCCTCTCCCTTGGCCGTCAGCATAATAATTGGAGTGGCTTTCTCCTGACGAAGCTTCATGCATACTTCGATTCCATCGATACCCGGCAGCATCACATCCAGGATGACTAGACCGTAATCCCGTTCCATCCCTTTGCGAAGTGCGGTCTCTCCGTCTTCGGCTTCATCAATCATAAATCCTTCTTTCTCCAAATACATACGCAGCAATCTGCGAATCCGTTCTTCATCATCCACCACAAGGATAGTAAAATTGTCAGACATTCCAGCATCCTTCCTTCCGTCATCCATTTTCGATCATTATATCATGATTATACACCCGCATAGGAATGCAATCCGGCCAATAGCAGATTGACGCCTACCAGTGTGAAAAAGACGATTACAAATCCGAGTACAGCAAGCCAGGATGACTTCGTACCCTGCCAGCCTCTGGACAACCGGAAATGCAGATAGGCACTGTAGAAGAGCCACGTTACAAGCGCCCAGGTTTCCTTGGGATCAAAGTTCCAGAATCGGCCCCAGGCGATATGCGCCCAGATCATGGCAAAAATAAGGGCGCCGAGCGTAAAGATCGGGAAGCCGAGGGCAATCGCCCGATAGCTGATTTCATCCAGGTCATCCGGGTCCAGTTCCTTTAGAATCGGTTGAATGACTGCGCCGAGCGGCTTGCGAACAATCAATCGGGCCAGCCCGTACAACAGCAGTCCGAACAAGACTGACCAGATCACTGTGTTCAGTTTCCGACCTGCGTTAATGCCTTTCATCCAGCTTGGGGCTTCGAAGAGCGGTTCCGTCATACCGAGAAACGAATCCATTTTATCCAGTTCGGCATCACTTGGCGCAGAAATCGGAGGCAGCGTATAGCGTACCTGCTGTTCCAGCACTTGCTCTCCGCTCATCTCCTGCTTTTTGAATACGGCTTCATATCCCGTCATGGAGAACAGCAAGTTGCTCACAATAAAGCCAATAAGGACCAGCAGCGAGAATAGCGTAAATTCCATCAATCGCTTCTGATTTTTGTCCTTCTTCTCCGTAGATGCGTAGTTAATTGTTCGTAGCAAATACATGAGTCCGCCTGCAAAACCAATCGCGAAAAATGCTTCGCCCGCGGCTGCCAGCGACACGTGAATACGGAGCAGCCACAGCTTGTCCCCACCATCAAGTGCTGGTTCAAGCGGTGAAGGGTCCCAAGGGAAAACAGCGGCATAGCCCAGGATGATGATGGCAAGCGGCATCATGATCACCCCGGTAAGCGGTGTGCGGTACAGGGCATAAATGACGAAAAAGGAAGCCACAATCATCATCGACAGAAACGTCATATATTCAAATAAATTGGACAGCGGCGTATGGGAAATGTAGATCCAGCGGGCAATAAAATAGGTCAGCTGGGCGACGAATCCGATAATCCCTACTGTCAGGGCGATTTTGCTCCATTTGCGCTGTCTGCGTGCTGGATGATCGCTCCGGAATGACTTGCCGAGCGCTGCAAACACAAACAGGAAAAAGGAGGAGATATAGAGCAGCATGGAAGCAACCAGCGCTCCATTACTTAGTTCCAGTGCATTCATTTCGATTTCACCTCATTCGATAGCGATCGAGGGTCTACCTCGATCCCCGTACGTTTCAATGTGTCAGCCAGTTCTTTGCGCAGTGCGAACCAGTTTTTATTTGTATGCGCACCGAGTTGAATCTGTCCCTTGTCCACTCTCAGCCAGATTCTGCGATGCTGCCAGTAAAAGCCCATGATAAGACCAATCATGCTGATCGCACCACCAATCCAGATATACATAATGGCGACATCCTTGCGAATATTCAGGAAGGAACGGAATTCTGACATGACCACATCGTCCTCAGACTGGATCGTGAATTCCATTTCTCCCTGCTGCTGCGCCGTCAGGTCAAATCCATCCTCCCCAATCAGCGTCATAACCCCCATCATCGGGATGAACAAGTAACGCTCTCCTTGCGGAGCTATATCCGGACCGGTGACCTGCATGATAAAGGCCGGATTGATCGGGTCCCTGGAATTCGTGGCTGGTGCCCCTTCTCTCATAATCAGTTCCGGGTAATAATCCTCAATCATGACCGTATACGCATCAATCTGATATTCTTTTTGCGGATCTCTCATATCCAGTTCAAACTGTCCCAGCACGTTCTCCTCCGCCGATTTCTTGAGCGTCAGGTTCATGGACAGCAGTTGACGGGTCGGCTCGTAATCCACGAGATAAATCCACAAATCCTTGTATTTCAGCGGGTAGTTCACTTCTATATCATGTGCATGTACTTGTTCCAATACCGGTTCCTGACTGTCGCAGTTGTCGGTGCATTCGTACAGCACGGCGTCAAGACGATACGTTTTGGCAATTGTTTTGCCCTGATCCTGGATGGCTTCTGGGATTTCGTCCTCATCATAGAAATCGAGCGTAAACTTTTCATTCTTCACGTAGTACGGGGTATTCTCCAGCTTCACTATGTCCTGTTCCAGTACCCAGATATGCTCATCCAGATGCCAGCCAGGAATGCCTCTGGCCAAAACGGCCAGCAAGAACAAGATAAGACCAATATGATTGATATAAGGTCCCCAGCGACTGAACCGCCCTTTCTCGGCCAGCAGTGCGCCATCCTCTACATGTACCCGATAACGCTTCTTCTTGAGCGCAGCTTGCATTTGCGCCATCCAGTCTCCCTCTGTCTGCTGCGTCTGCTGCAACTCTGCGGTTTGGGATGACGCTGAAACAGCACCTTCGGTAAGATTCGTTTGATCCTGTATATCGTTCGCATGAGCAGCTTGATCCGTTTGATCCGAAAAACTGGCTTGATCCGAATGACCGGTTTGGTCCGAAAGAGCAGTTAGTTCTGATTGAACGGCATGATTGGCGCCAGACTGTGGAACCATTCCCTTGAAAGCTACTTTTTGCCGCATCAGGAATTGCGGATGCTTGCGTAGCTTTTGCTTGCTTAGCGCCCGGTACAAAGGCAACACCCGGTCCAGACTGCAAACGACCAGCGAGGTGCCGATCATCACTAGCAGCGCCTTGAACCACCAAGACTCATAGACCGTTGACAAGCCCAGATAGTAGTAAAGTTTGCCGGTCCAGCCGTAATTGTCTGCATACCACTTTGCAAAGTCTACCCGTCCGATAAAAGTGCTTTGCTGTGGATAGATCGTACCTAGCGAAGCCACAATCAATGTAATCACGATCAGGTATACGGCTATTTTTACGGAAGAGAAGAAACTCCATATGTGGTCGATCCACGATTTATTGGCACGCTGGGACCGTCGCGCCATTCCGTCATAACGCATTTCCAGCAATTCCTGCTCATCCATTTCCTGCAGCGGCTTGCCGCATGACTCACACAGCAGGGTCCCAACGGGGTTCTGATGCCCGCATTCACATTTCGTATTTTCCATCATTTCAGCCTGTCCCCCCTTCTGCCCTGTTGACTTTCTATCCGCTTGCGACTCTCCCATTTAACAGGCAAGCAATTGGAATGAGCTTATTTCAAGGGCTGTGACATGATTTTGGACAAGTGTATGCGCATGGTTGATTCCGTCATTTCACCGATGACTTCACTGGCGAGTTCTCCCTGCTCATTGACAAAAAACGTGGTCGGGAAAGAAGAAACCCCGTAATCTTTTCTTGTCTTGCTGCCCGGGTCCATTAATATAGGAAAAGAGACACCCATATCCTCAATGAATGTCTGTACGCGCAACTTGGGCTCAGCCAGATTGACTCCGAGTACAACGAGTCCGTCTTCCTGATAGGTTTGATAATAGTCTTCAATTAACGGCATTTCCCGCACACAAGGCTCACAGAAGGTGCCCCAAAAGTTAATGATGACAGGCTGTCCCTCGAACATGCTCAAGGAGACCTGGTTTCCTTCCAGATCGGTTAATTCAAAGGCCGGCACTTCCTTCCCTTCCTGCGGGAGCGGATTGCTCTCCTTAAATAATCCACTTGTGATCGTATAGCCGCCCACGATGACAAACAGGGCCAGAATGACGATTTGCATCGTTTTTTTATTTTTCATTTCGCTAACCACCTATAACAGAAGAATAAAATCAGATGCTATGTGCATCAACTCCTATTATAACGAACTTCCCTCTTCGTTCGGTGTTTCTTTTTGAATATTATGTGACCTGAGCGCCAGATCCTTCATTTCCTTGACCTCTGATTTTGTCAAATATCGAAACTTTCCACGCCGCACTCCCTGCAAAGTCAAAAAGCCAAACTTGACTCTTTTCAGCTTGGAAAGCGGATAGTGGATCGCATCGAACATTCTCCGCACCTGACGATTCCGGCCTTCATGAATGGTGACGGATATCACAGATTTGTTCATCTCCGGATTGACATCGTAATACTCGACTTCCGCAGGAGCTGTCATTCCGTCCTCCAGCTTGATCCCCTTGCGCAATTTGTCCAATACATTGCCATGCGGAATTCCCTTCACCGTGGCATGGTACGTTTTGTCGATGCCATGCTTCGGATGAAGCAGCATGTTTGCAAATTCTCCATCATTTGTCAGTAGGAGCAGTCCTTCCGTGTCATAGTCCAGGCGACCCACCGGATAGACCCGCTGCTTGATCCCTTTCAAATAATCGGTTACAACCTGTCTGCCTGCCGGGTCTGTGACACTGCTGATGACGGCTTTCGGTTTGTTCAGCAAAATGTATACCTTTTCTTCTTTGCGGATCGGGCGACCGTTTACCTTTATCTCATCCACGTCCGGGTCTACTTTCACACCCAGCTCTGTAACCACTTCTTCATTCACTTCCACCTTGCCGGCGGTAATCAATTCTTCGCATTTTCTTCGCGAGGCTACGCCCGCATGTGCCAACACTTTCTGTAATCGTTCCATTTATGTTTCACCTCAAACCTTATCATAGCGATTGTGACGACAAATCACAACATGAAAAAAACCATTAGCGCAAAATCTCTAATGGTTCCTTCTCCTTATCCTATCCAAATACGAGTAAACATAGTAAAACCGATGCGGCAAATCCGATAAAATCAGCGAACAAGCCAACTTTGAGCGCATAGCGACTTTTGCGTATTCCCACTGCACCAAAATAGACAGTCAACACATACAACGTCGTATCTGAGCTCCCCTGAATCGTGGACGCAATTTGTCCGATCAGCGAATCCGGTCCATGCTCTTTCATCAGATCGGTAGCAAAAGCAAGCGAGCCAGCGCCTGTAATCGAACGAAGGATCGACAGCGGCAATACTTCGCTCGGAATGCCCAGTCCTTCCATCACCGGGCGTACCCCTGCGAGCAATACATCCATCGCTCCTGAGGCCCGAAACACACTGATGGCGACCATCATCCCCACGAGATGAGGGACAATCTTTATTGCCGTGTCAAAGCCGCCTTTTGCCCCGTCCACGAAAGATTCATATACGGGAATCTTGCGATAGAAAGCATACAACGGGATGAGTGCTACGATGACCGGTATTGCCCAGATCGATATGGTATTAATGAAGGCATACAACGCAACTCCTCTCCCTTCCCGCTATACATTCTGTTTTCTCTGCAACAGACGATCCAGCCAGATGGCTGCCAAGGTCGAACAGATCGTCGCCATAATGGTCGTCCCGACGATTTCCGCAGGCTGTACAGAACCAAAATTCATGCGAATAGCGATGATCGTCGTCGGAATAAGGGTAATGCTTGACGTATTAATCGCTAGCAGTGTGCACATGGCCGGGGAGGCCGTACTCTTGTCCGGATTGAGCTTCTGCAATTCCTCCATTGCCTTGATGCCCATCGGGGTCGCGGCGTTGCCTAGTCCGAGTAAATTGGCGCTCATATTGGACATGATATAGCCAAGAGCCGGATGATCTTTCGGAACAGACGGGAACAGCCAGCTCACGAGCGGCCTGAGGAGCCGTGTCAGCCCTTTCAGCAGCCCTGAATCTTCTGCCAACCGCATCATCCCCAGCCAGAAGACGAGGATGCTGATCAACCCGAAACAGACCGTCACCCCCGTTTTGGCGCCATCAAAGATCGCAGCGGTTACCTCATCCATTCGGCCTGTAAAGGCAGCTACGACAAATCCCGCCACGATAAAAAACAGCCAGATTACATTCACCATCGCAATTCCCCCTCCTTACCTGATCAAGAGGATTTCCCCGTCAGCACACATTCCAGCGTCGCCAAAAAGGAAGCAAGGAATCCCTTGTCATCGGCTGTAGCCGCGACAGTCGGTGAATGACTCTCTCTAACACGGACATCATTTTCCTCATAAATGGGAACCGTGGCCATGGTCTCATTCCCGAGCGTGAATACCAGTGTCCCCATCAAGCCCAGGCGGGCATCCAAACTCGATGGGTGTGTGGTCTGAATGCGGAACTGTACCTCCTGCTTTTCCTGGTCTTGCAGCGGATAGCGAATCGTACGACCCGCTACCCAGTCTGTATGTCCGGGTATACCTTGACCTGACTTGACCAGCTCATGAAGCGGATATGTGGTAAATCCGTATTCAAGCAGTTGCCGATGATCATGCCAATCGTTCGGATCATTGAGCGTAACGACAGCCAGCTGCTGTCCTTTCCTTGTGGCGGAAGAGACGAGACATCTGCCCGCTGCTTTGGTGTATCCGGTTTTCACCCCGTCCGCACCCTCAAACATATGAAGCATTTTGTTTTTGTTGCGCCAGGTGTAATCCCAGCTTTCATTCGGATTGGGCACTTTCTTGTCGGTCGTTTTGACAATTTCACGAAAGGTCTCGTTGCGCAAGGCATATGCGCTCAGTTTCGCCATGTCCACCGCTGTTGAATAATGACCGTCCTCATCCAGACCATGCGGATTCCGAAACTGGCTGTGCGTCATGCCAATCGCTTCGGCCTTCTGATTCATCAGCAAGGCAAAGCCTTCGACAGATCCGCCCACATGCTCGGCAATCGCCGTCGCAGCATCATTTCCTGAGCGCAGCATCAGACCGTACAGCATATGCTCCAGTGTCATTTCCTCTCCCAGCTTGAGATAGATGGAAGAACCTTCTTTGCCATAAGCCTGTCGGCTAACCTTGACCCTCGAAGATAAATCGCTGTGTTCAATCGCCACGATGGCCGTCATGATTTTGGTCAGGCTTGCAATCCGCATTTGCTGATTTCCCTGATGACTGTACAGAACTCGGCCAGATTCTACATCGATCAGGGCCGCTGATTGCGCACTCGTGTCCACCTGATGATGATTGGCTGTCACTGTACCTCCTGTCAGGGTCCACAGCATCGATAGCAGTACGATCATAATCCAAACTCGGGATGCTTTCATACCATTTTCTCCTCCATACAACCTGTCTTATATCATGGTACATGTATATGCTTTTCCAGTCCGGTTATGAAGAAGCACAAAATAAAAACTGCACCTTCCCGCCTGTTTACTGGCGAGAAAGGTGCAGTTTCCTGCTGGTGCCTGACGGCTACACAATATAATTGTGCTCCTGCTTGTCTGTGTCGTGCTTATTTTTCTTCATCACAGATTGCAGCTTCTCGATGACCCCCGGAGCTGAATCAATGATTTTCTCCAGAATGTGCGTCTGATTATCAAGCGGTACGACCCGAACCCCTTCTTTGCCTACCACGAGAAACGCAATCGGTGTAATGGAGACGCCACCGCCGCTTCCGCCGCCAAACGGATGCCTTCGTGACGATGAAGCGCTGTCTTCACCCGAAGACGAGTTGTTGCTGTCCGTATCCAGCACGAAGTCGCTTCCACCGGCTGCGAATCCGAATCCAACCTTTGAGATAGGCAGAATCACGCTGCCATCAGGGGTTTCCACAGCATCTCCTACGATCGTGTTCACATCGACCATCGCTTTAATGTTTTCCATGGCTGTTTGCATCAAGCCTTGTATGGGATGATCATTCATTCGAGCTCCTCCTTCAGTCAGTGGCTTTGCTGATTATCCGTTTTCCTGCATCGAGTTTGATGTGCGATTCAGCTAATAGTATGCCCCGTATTTCATACCGATATGACTTACATAGACTGCATTCTCTCTGAAATAACCGTTCGCCAGGCTTTCAGACCCTTGCGAGTTTTGATGATTCGCTTGAGCAGCTTCAACGCTGCGAGTACAGCATGAAGCGTACGGATACGCACATAGACATCTACATGCATTTGCAGGTTCTTGTGAGCATACACAGGCTCCACATGCAGCTGAGGGTAGACATGCATGCGGACATGACTGCAAAACAGACCGAGCAGCCAGCTTTTCAACGCCCAAATCATGCCGGTGCAGACTGCCGTTTGAGGTGCATCTCCCACTCCAATCTCGGTCCGCCAGCGAAATCGGTAGCAATGTACTTTCCACAACGTCTGATTGACCCATTTCAACAATCCGACCGCATGCTCCACAAGCACCTTTGTCTTTTGAATGAAATGCTGAATACTGCGGGGCGTCACTTCGGTGTCATTTTCCTTCACCGTCTTTTTTCGCGAAGACGTTTTGGTCTCTACCCTGATCGCGGATAAACCCTCTGCCTGGATGACTGGCATCTCATAGTTGTACCGAACGAGACCTCCGACCGCTTTTAATCTTGCAGTGAGGCGGTCATTGGCTTGAACACGCTTGTATTCCAATTCAATATGAATCGGCAGCAACAAGACGATGCACCCAATTACAGCCAGTATGCCTCCTATCCAAAGCCAGACCAAAACTGCCCATCTCCTTCTTCCCTTGCAGGACTCTTTTTACAGGTCAAGACTGTCGTATGTCCTTGCCAGAACCAACCGATTAAGATCTTCTATTCAGAATCAGAAAACAAAAAAACTCCAGGCACGAAAGCCTGAAGTTAGCATGCATCCAAATCCTGCTAATTATTCATTCACATCATCAATACTTAACTGCTTTGCATCAAGTTTCTCGAACAACAGCTTGGCCTCTTCTTCCAGATTGAGTTCGCCACTACTAAAGTCCTCCATGTTCGGAAGCTCTTCTATCTGACCAAGTCCGAAGTAATCGAGAAACTGGCGGGTCGTTCCATACAGAATGGGGCGTCCGATCGCTTCCGCCCGGGCGACTTCTGTAATGAGCTCTTTGGCAGCGAGTGTCTGAATGGCCCGATCCGATTTGACGCCGCGAATTTCCTCAATCTCTACACGGGTAATCGGTTGTCTGTAGGCCACAATAGACAAGGTTTCGAGAGCGGCCTGGGACAAGGTGCCCCGCGTTGGGGTGTAGGCCAGTTTTTGAAAATAAGGCGCATGAGCCGGCAAGGTCGTCAGCTGATAGGCTCCGGCAATTTCCACGATCTGAATGCCTCTTTGCTCGGTGCGATACGCTTCCTTCATTTCCTGAAGCAGCTTCGTGATCATTTTGGGACTCTGTTCCAGTACGTCCGCGATATGTCCGGCATCCAGACCTTCATCTCCGACTGCAAACAGCAATCCTTCAATCACGGATTTCATTTCCTGCTGATTCATTCATTTCCTCTCCGTCCTGCTTGAACTCAATGACGATTTCTTCAAACAGCCGATGCTGAAAACATCTGATTTTCTTCATCTTCATCAGCTCGAGCAAGGCCAGAAAAGAAACGACCAAATCCTCTCTGGTACGATCCTCTTCAAAAAGACGAGAAAACAGCATGCGTTTTTCCGGCTGGTTCACCAGTACCTGCATGATTTCACCGATCCGGTCCTTGACCGAAATTTCGTCCTTGCGAATTTTGGTAACCGTATTGCGTCCTGCTGCTTTTTTCAATGCTTTCTGGAAAGCCACCACGATATCCGCAAGATGCAGACCCTTGACCGGGTTTTGCTCTACTTCCGGCAGAAACGGGGTCAGATCCAGCGGTTCCTTGGAATAAACAAGAGAGCGGGCTAACTCCTTGTCTCGCAGATGCTCGGCGATGCTTTTATACTTCTTGTATTCAATCAGCTTCTCCACCAGCTCGGTACGGGGATCGATATCTTCCTCGTAATCGTCCATACCCAGGTCGATGACCGGTGGCTTCGGCAACAGCATTTTGCTCTTGATCTGCAGCAAGGTGGCAGCCATCACCAGAAATTCACTAGTCGGGTCCAGCTCCAGCTGTGGCAATTGCCGTATATAGATGAGATATTGCTCGGTAATCGATACAATGGGAATATCATAGATATCGACTTCCGCTTTATCAATCAAATGAAGGAGAAGATCGAGGGGACCCTCGAATCCCTCCAGTTTGTAATGAATGGCCATAGCAAGATTAAGCGTCGAGTTGACGATTCAGGTTCGCCATCTCAATCGCTGTAGCGGCAGCCTCCCAGCCTTTGTTTCCGGCTTTGGTTCCCGCTCTTTCGATCGCCTGTTCGATACTGTCAACGGTCAATACGCCAAATATGCAAGGTACGCCCGTTTGCAGGCTAATAGTCGCTACACCTTTGGCGGCTTCATTGCATACGTAGTCAAAATGAGGAGTAGAGCCGCGAATAACAGCGCCAAGCGTAATGACCGCATCATATTTACCGGATTTGGCCATTTTCTGGGCAGTCATCGGAATTTCAAATGCGCCTGGCACCCATGCGACTTCAATGTCCTCTTCGGCTGCGCCGTGACGCTTCAATGCATCGATCGCACCGGACAGGAGCTTGGAAGAAATAAACTCATTAAAACGTCCCACTACGATGCCGTATTTGCTGTCCTTGGATACCAAATGTCCTTCATATACTTTTACCATTCTGATCGTCTCCTTCTGTGCAATGCTGCATGTTATATTGGAAAGCAGGCCACCTGTGGCAGACCTTTATTTCTGGTTGTGACTGAAATTGAGCAAATGACCGAGCTTGGACTGTTTCGTATGCAGGTAGCGTGTGTTGTTGTCGTTTTCCGGCATTTGCAAAGGTATTCTTTCTACAACTTCCAGCCCATATCCTTCTAATCCTTTGATTTTTCTTGGATTATTCGTCAGCAAACCAATCTTTCTCACGCCCAGATCCTTGAGAATCTGTGCACCGATGCCATAATCACGCAAGTCCGGGGCGAAGCCGAGCTGCTGGTTGGCTTCAACGGTATCCATCCCCTGCTCCTGCAGGACATAAGCCTTCAGCTTGTTGATCAGTCCGATCCCTCTGCCTTCCTGACGCATATAAAGCAGCACACCCTTGCCTGCTTCCTCGATTTGGGTCAATGCAGCTGCAAGCTGGGGACCACAATCGCAGCGCTGGGAGTGAAAGACATCGCCAGTGAGACATTCGGAGTGGACCCGAACGAGCGTCGGTTTCTCGCCGTCAATCTTCCCTTTAACGAGAGCCACGTGCTCCTTGTGATCGACTTCATTCGTATAGGCGACAGCCTGGAAGGTACCAAAATCAGTCGGCAGTTTCACTTCCACTTCCCGCTTGACCAGCTTCTCCTTCTCATTGCGATACTGGATCAGATCACGGATCGAAATCAGCTTCAGCTGGTGCTGTTTGGCGATTTCTTTCAAATCAGGGAGTCTGGCCATTGAGCCGTCTTCCTTAATAATCTCGCAAATCACCGCCGCCGGGTAGGAGCCGCACATTCTGGCGAGATCCACCGCCGCTTCTGTATGTCCGGCTCGTCGCAACACGCCGCCTTTTTTGGCGATAAGCGGAAACACATGGCCCGGTCTGCGGAAATCCTGAGGCTTCGTATCATCCGCAATCAGTGCCTGGATGGTCAGAGAACGTTCGTGGGCAGATATGCCTGTCGTCGTCTGGGTATGATCAATCGAGACGGTAAATGCCGTGCCATGATAATCGGTATTTTGCATCACCATCGGCGGCAGATCGAGCTGTCTGGCCCGCTCCTCTGTAATAGGCGTACAAACCAGTCCGCGACCTTCCTTGATCATAAAATTGATCACTTCCGGTGTGGCTTTATCGGCCAGCGCAATGAAATCCCCTTCATTTTCTCGGTCGTCATCATCCACCACGATGACAACCTTTCCAAGCATCAAATCGTATATGGCGTCCTCGATCGGATCCAGATGTATATTTTGCATGGGATCGTTCCTCCTCGTTCCTTTGTCTGTTTACGCACACATCCGTCTACCTGTCATTTCTGTTATGGATGTTGATCTTGATCTTCTTACATAAACCCGTGTTTCTTGAGCATATCTTCTGTCACGCTGGAAGCTTTCGAGGCAGGTGGAGAGACCGAGGTATCCGAGCCGCGATGCAGCAGATGACGAACATATTTGCCAATGATGTCGCACTCGATGTTGACCGGGTCCCCGATTTTCTTCTTCGCCAGCGAGGTCATCTGCAGCGTGTGCGGAATGATCGATATGCGCAAGCTTCGACTTGTCTGGTTGGCGTCCACGACAGTGAGGCTAATGCCGTCTACTGCGATGGAGCCGCTCGGCAGGATCAACTCCATCAATCCCGCTTCAGGAAGTACGATATCATACACGACGGCATTTTCCATCGGTGAGATGTGCTCGATGATGCCTACCCCATCGACATGCCCTTGAACGATATGCCCCCCGTACCGGCCACCGGCTGCCATCGCACGTTCCAGATTGACCGGTGAACCTGCTTGCAGATTTCTGAGGCTGGTTTTTTTGAACGTTTCCGGCATCACATCCGCCTGAAACGATTGATCCGTAAACGTCGTGACCGTCAGGCATACGCCGTTCACCGATATGCTGTCCCCAAGCTGGACATCCTGCAACACCTGCTTGCCCTTCACATCCAGCACCAGGGTCTGTCCCTTTCTGTGAATGGATTGAATCAGTCCAACTTCTTCGATAATCCCTGTGAACATAAATCTCCACCTCCTTTTTTTGGATAACCGGTTATACGTATATTATCGCCCACCATCTCAACCTGCATGTCATGGATTTGCCAGGCGTCTCTCATGTAGTCCAGGCCCTCCCCTGCAAAAAGGCCAGGTGCTCCCGATCCTCCGACCAGTTTGGGCGCGACGTACACGATCATGTTGTCAATCAGCCCTTCCTTCAGCAATTGACCCGCCAATGTGGCTCCGCCTTCGACCAGGATGGATGAAATCTCGATCTCACCGAGTCGCTGCATGGCTTGCGTCAGATCGACCCGCTTGCCTTTGCCGCTGCGGATCACCCGGATACCGAGCGCTTCAAACCGACGAACGGCCTGCGGGTCCGCTTCTTCAGCGCAAATGAGGATGGTGTCGGCTTCCCTGTTCGTGATTACATTGGCTTCGATCGGAGTACGCAGCAAGGAATCGACCACAATGCGAACCGGATGCAGACCTGGCACACTTAATCGGGTTGTGAGAAGCGGATCATCTGCCAATATCGTCCCCACCCCGACCATAATCGCCTGTACCTGATGTCGCAGCGTATGCACTTCCTGTCTGGCTGCCTCATTGGAAATCCACTTGCTGTCTCCGAGTCGTGTGGCAACCTTGCCATCCAATGTCATGGCGGATTTCAGTGTCACAAATGGCAGACGGCTTACGATAAATTTGTTGAACCTTTCATTAAGTCGTCTGGAAGACGCGCCGAGTATCCCTGTCGTGACATCGATGCCATGCTCGCGCAGTCTTGCAATCCCTCGGCCTGCGACCTGGGGATTCGGATCTTCAGTGGCGACAACAACCCGTTTGACGCCAGCCTCAATGAGCCGATCCGCACATGGCGGGGTTTTGCCAAAATGGCTGCACGGCTCAAGCGTGACATAGGCGGTTGCCCCCTCTGCTTCACTTCCCGCCATTTGCAGGGCGAGCACTTCGGCATGCCCTTCTCCCCGTTTCAGATGTGCACCCATCCCGATGATCCGACCCTGCTTCACAATTACACAGCCTACCACCGGATTGATATCGGTCTGTCCTTGCGCTGCAGCGGCCAGTTGCAACGCCGTCTGCATGTACCATTGATCATCCATCACATCATTGCTCATTGTGGTCACTCCCTGCTCAACACTCGCTCATTTCTCACTGTTTTTTCCCGAACCTATGCAAAAAGCCCTCCTAAGCATCACATGCTTCGAGGGCTGATTTTCTATATGAATCATGAATCACAAATCGCAACACAAATAAAAGCACCCACACGAATCTTCTTCGGCTCTCACAGACAAGCCAAACACTGGCAAATGGCATACAGCATACACGTAGGCATGTGAAAAAAAGTGCAAGCGCTACGGCATGAACGTCATGTGCAGATGAATTCGTGAAATGAGTATGCGATTGTGATCCCTTCTCCCATCCAGACTGTTACTGTCGGCTTCGGAGTTGCACCGAATCCACCGGCTATGCCAGGCACAGCACGGGTCACGGACTGAGTCAGGCATCTTCATGCCTGCCATCACCGCCGGTAGGGATTTCCACCCTGCCCCGAAAGGATCTCACTTACATTTATTTAGTTGAGGATAAGTATACCAACAACCCTTTCTTTTGTCTAGCGAGAAAAGGCGGCTTTAAGCGCGAACCGCTCAAACCGCCTTTTTTCCTGTCTTCGCTATCACTTATGCTGCGTATACTTTCACTTCTTTCATTTTGTCGCCTTGCTGAATGTCGTCCACAATATTCATGCCGTCAACAATTTTACCGAACACCGTGTGGATGCCATCCAGATGCGGGAATGCATCATATGTGAGATAGAACTGGCTGCCGCCTGTATCTTTCCCTGCATGTGCCATGGCAAGTACACCTCGCTCATGCTTGTGAGGGTTGCCTGCGGTTTCACACTTGATGGTATAGCCTGGGCCGCCAGTGCCCGTACCGTTCGGACATCCACCCTGAGCCACAAATCCCGGAATGACGCGATGAAAGGTCAAGCCATTGTAGAATCCTTCATTCGCCAGTTTTTCGAAGTTCGCCACCGTGCCAGGCGCCTCATTTTCATGAAGCTCAATTTTAACTGTACCGCCTTTTTCCATTTCGATTTCTGCATATTTTGCCATCTATTCAGAACCTCCACTTTTCCATTTTCAATTGTAGATTATACGCGAATTGCGTGAAAAAAGAAAATGAGACTCCTGAAGAGTCTCATTCCATTCACAATCAGCGCCCATGAAAGGCGCCAAGGGCTCATCTGATCTATGCTTTGGCTGCCTCCACTTTCTTCGCAAGGCGCGCCGGGATCACATCATTGACAACGATATCCTGATGGGATTCCCGCTTGACGACTACATCGGCTTGTCCATCCGCCACAAAAACAACGGCCGGTCTGCGAATGCGGTTGTAATTGCTCGCCATCGCATAGTTGTAGGCTCCTGTACAGGAAACCGCCAGCAAGTCACCAGTCTCTGCCTTTGGAATTTCCAGATCCCACAAAATTTTATCTCCACTTTCGCAAGCTTTGCCCGCAACGGTTACTTTCTCCGTCGCAGCTTCATTGGCACGATTGGCCAAAATGGCTTCATACTTCGAACCATACAGAGCAGGACGAATATTGTCTGTCATGCCGCCGTCAACCGCAATGTATTTGTTCACTCCCGGAATTTCCTTGTAGGTGCCGACTGTATACAGCGTCGTACCCGCATCACCGACCATGCTGCGGCCTGGCTCAATCCAGATCTCCGGCACCGGATAGCCGGCGCTCTCAAAAGTCTGCTTGACGGAATCTGCAATCGCCCCCACGTACTGGCTCATTTGCAGCGGGGTATCTTCAGCGGTATAGCGAATGCCAAAGCCGCCACCCAAGTTGATCACTTCAAAGGTCAGGCCCAGTCTGTCCCGAACGTCAATGGCAAATCCGGCAACCTTGTCTACTGCCATCTTGAAGCCATCCACTTCGAAAATCTGGGAGCCGATATGAGAGTGAACGCCGAGAATGTTCAGGTTCTCCAGCGCCTTTGCTTCTTCCATTGCGGTATATGCAGCTCCGTTGCCCAGATCAAATCCAAACTTGGAATCCGTCTGGCCTGTGGAGATAAATTCGTGCGTATGCGCTTCTACGCCTGGTGTAATGCGCAGCAATACATTGACCTTGCTGCTTCTTTCCCCTGCCATCGCATTAAGCAGCTTGAGCTCTACAAAATTGTCCACCACAAAGCAGCCGATCTGGGCATCAAGTGCCATTTCAATTTCCTCTGGTGTCTTGTTGTTTCCGTGAAAATGAATCCGTTCTGTCGGGAAACCTGCGGTCAGAGCGGTGTGAAGCTCACCATCGGAAACGACATCCAGGGATAGTCCTTCCTCATCGGCAATCCGGCACATGGCCTGTACACAAAATGCCTTGCTGGCATAGGCAACCTGGAAGGTCAGACCTGATGCACGAAAGGCTTCCATATACTCTCTCGCTCTTTGACGAATCAGCGCTTCATCCATGATATACAATGGCGTTCCGAATGTTTCTGCAAGCTTGGACGTATCACAGCCCCCGATTTCAAGATGACCTTGCCCGTTTATTTTAGACGTTCCGTGTAAATACATAATCATTCTCCTTTTCCCAATTTACATACACTTAACGTACCACAAGCAAGGAGAGAGGAGCCATGTATTATCGAAAAGAAAATTTGTATTTTACCTCAGTCTGTCTGAACCCGTCCTTGGTTCCATGACAAGTTACGGATCGCGTCTCGTATTGTCCAGACTCTTGGTAATGCTGGGGCGCACCTTCTCCATCCGAAATGGCTTGCGGATCACGATAGAGAAGAGCGCATTTGCATTGAAGGGAATAAACGGCCACATATACGGACTGTTGTAGGATCGCTGGAAGATCAGGATCAGCATGACCAGCGTCGTGCCGATTACGAGGCCTGGAATTTTGAAGAAAAATACACTCACAAGCAGCAACAACCTGACAATTCGGTTCGCTACACTCAATTCATAGCTCGGGGTTGCGAACATGCCAATCGCGGCCACGGCCATATAGAGGACTACCTCGTTGACGAACAGACCGGTGGATACTGCAAATTCCCCGATCACAATCGCCGCGACCAGACCCATGGCGGTAACCAATGGCGTTGGGGTATGGACGGCCGCCATCCTCAGCATGTCTATCCCCACTTCCGCAATGAGAAACTGAATGATAATGGGCAGATTGGCTGTCTCTTGCGGGCCGATGAAGGCCAGCGCTTCAGGCTTCATGGCCGGATAGGCGACCATCAGGTACCAGAGCGGCAGCAGGAATATGGATGCCATAATGCCGATAAAGCGTACCCACTTGAAATAGGTGCCGATCATCGGGGTTTGTCTGTGCTCTTCTGCATGCTGTACGTGGTGAAAAAAGGTTGTCGGCAAAATCATGGCACTCGGGGACGTATCGACAAACACAATCACATGCCCTTCCAGCAAATGGGCGGCAATGACATCTGGACGTTCTGAATAACGCACCATCGGATACGGGTTCCAGGTACGCCCCATCATCTCTTCCTCCAGTTGCTTGTCTGCGAGAGGAAGCCCTTCGACCTTGATCTTTTGAATCTTGTCCTTGACTGCCTCGACCAGATCCATATCGGCAATATCACTTACGTACCCGACACTGATGTCTGTGCGAGTTCGTTTGCCTACGGTCAGCAGCTCAAACTTGAGATTGGGGTCCTTCAGCCGACGGCGTACGAGCGAAATATTCATCAGCATCGTCTCGACAAAGCCATCTCTGGAGCCTCTGACGACCTTTTCCAGTGAAGGCTCCTCAATCGATCGAACCGGAAACTGCTTGGCGTCAATCACGATGGCCGCAGACTCATTTTCCAGGAACAGAATGCTGCTGCCCAGCATCATTTTCTGAATTGCACCTGACATGGTATGTACCTTCTCTACCTGAACATGCGGAATGAGGGCGTGAAGATACGTATCAAGCGGCTGGTCAGACAGATGATCCGGTTGCACATAGGTCAGTCTGGTCAAAACGTCAGACATCACAATGTCATTGGCAAAACCGTTGAAAAAAAGCAGCGCCGCCTTTTTACCTGCAAATTTCATTTCTCTGAACACAATATCAAAGCTGGTGCCGAGTCCAATCAGCTCTTCAAGAATTCGCTTGTTGTCCTCAATGCGATGCATGATCTCATCCTTATGCTTCCAGTCGCGTTCTTCGCGCGTGAGGACCTGTTCTTCCTTCAGTTTCTTGTCGTCTTTGCGAATATCCAGTTTTTTGGTTTTCAGCTTGCCGGGTAATATCGTGGCCTGTCCTTTTCCTTCCTCTATTTCATGAGGGCTCGGGTCACCGGTTTGTTTAGATTTTCTTGGCTCCCGGGTTGTAAATTTCATCGCGCTGTCTCCTCCAATCAGGATGTTTGATAGATCATCCAGTCAAATAATGATCCCACGACCTTGCCAAATACAACCGCCATGAGTAGCCAGACAAGCACGTCATCCAGCTTGAGTCGCTTTGCCAGTATCGGAAAAACATTCAGCACCTCTGTCAGTGCTGCGGCGAGCATGCCGATAAACATGCCCTGAAGCAATCCGATAAAGGCCGTGCCGAATGGCAGAAAATGAAAGTGAACGTCACTGAAATCTATCACCATGGCAGAAATGACGCCCCAGATAACCGCTTTTTCCAGCCATTGAACGGATACCGCACCCCCCAGCAGCTGATACAGACGAGGGATGATATCCAGGACGGTAATAAACGCGACAAATCCGCACCCTACCGCAAGACCGCCACTCAAGCCGAGAAACGCCGTAAACAGCCATGCCAGCATATCCGTTTACCTCTCTTTCTCTTCGCTCTCTGTCTTGTCTTTGCCGGTCGTGGGAGAGGATTGCATTTTTGCATATTCATCATGAATGACATATTGTCTGACATTCTCTTCATACATGAACATTTCGACTTCGAGCGGATTGGGTTCCTCATTGAATTTTTTCTTGAAAATCCGGTTAAAAAACAAAATCATCCCTGCACCGAGTCCTATCGAATACGGGATCTGCATGACGAGAGGATGGGCATCTTCCTGTCCGGTTACGATGGCATACATTTTCTGATGAACTTCCTGCATGCTGACATCCGCATGAAAATTCATGATGGCCAGCCCTGAACCGAAAAACAGAAGCAGCCAGATAAAACCGATCATGACCCAGGACGCCCTCTTCTGACTGTTGCCGCTCTCTATGAGGACGTGGGGCTCTCCGTAATTTTCAATGGTGCCCTCGATGCCATTTTGTTTCATACAGTGAATAAGCTGAAGAATATCGATGAGAATCAAATTGCCGTCCTCCGGCTTGACTTCATGCACAATCAGTTTCTCCAGCCTGTCCGATTGCTCCTGATCTGTCGTCAGGAAGATGGCGATCGCAGCAAGGGGAATATGGGTGACCGTCGCGGGCAGCTTCACTTTTTTCTTGAGCTTCAGATGAATGACGGCAGAAGCCTGCTTGGACATGATGGTTCACTCTCCCTGTTCGCAATTCTCACCACCAGCAAGGAAAAGAGAATCTCCTCGGGAACGCTTGGATACCCCATGGGTACCCTTAGTATGTTCCAAGCCTGGGTTGTTCAACCCATTTCGACCCCATATACGCATATAAAAAAAGCCGAATGCCGCGATGGACGCTGCGGACATTCGACTCGACTTCTCCTATTGAGCAATCTGATTTCGGATTGATTTCAGAATTTTTTTCTCCAGCCTGGACACCTGAACTTGTGAGATTCCCAGTCTGCTGGCTACCTCTGACTGGGTCTGATCCCTGTAATAACGAAGATAGACGATCAGCTTCTCCCTCTCCGTCAGCCCGCCGATGGCTTCATGCAACGCAATCTTGTCAAACCAGTTGTCCTGGGAATCATCCGATATCTGATCCATCAGCGTAATCGGATCGCCATCATTTTCAAACACGGTTTCATGGATGGAAGTCGGCGGCTTGTTTGCTTCCTGGGCGAATACGACCTCCTCAGGCGACAGATCCAGGGCATCAGCGATCTCATTAATCGTTGGCAACCGCCCCAAATCCTTGGACAATTCATCCTTTTTCTTGCGTATTTTATTGGCCGTTTCCTTGAGCGAACGGCTGACCTTCAGGGTACCGTCATCACGGAGAAATCGCTGGATTTCCCCGATAATCATCGGAACCGCATAGGTGGAAAACTTGACATCATAGGACAGGTCAAACTTGTCTACAGACTTGAGCAGGCCGATGCAACCGATCTGGAACAAATCTTCCGGTTCATAGCCCCGGTTCAAAAATCGCTGCACAACCGACCAGACGAGACGGATATTGCAATTCACCAACGTGTCTCGCGCATCGGTATCTCCGCTCTGAGAAAGTGCGATCAGTCTCTTCACTTCCTCATCGTCTAAAAAGTGATGAGTTTGGTTTCGCTTATCAAATTCCATCGGATCACCTAATTATATAAGGCATGCTTGGATTGAATTCGTTTCATCATGGAGATGCGTGTTCCTTTTCCAACATCTGAAGCCACTTCAATCTGGTCCATAAAATTTTCCATGATCGTAAATCCCATCCCTGAACGCTCGAGTTCCGGCTTGGAGGTATATAACGGCTGCCTGGCCAGATCCAGATCCTCGATACCGCCTCCCTCATCTTCAATCGATAAATAGATACAGTTTTCCTCTATTTTCGCCTCGATGGTAATCGTACATGCGGGATTGCTGTCATACCCATGAATAATCGAATTGGTCACCGCCTCGGACACCACCGTTTTAATATCAGTCAATTCATCGACCGTCGGATCAAGCTGTGAAGCGAAAGCGGCAACAGTGACTCTGGCAAATGCCTCATTCTCGGAAACACTGGCAAATTGAAGCTTCATCCTGTTTTGCTTGCTCATGATACAACCCCCAAACTTGAAAGCGCGTGCTCTTCATTCTCTTCAATCGTCAAAATTTTGAAAAGTCCGGACATTTCGAACAACCGATAGACGGACTCGTTCATATCACAGACCACCATCTTGCCTCCTCTATTGGACAATTGCTTGTATCTCCCCAGGATCACACCCAATCCGGAGCTGTCCATGAACGTCAGCTCTTTCATGCTCAGGATCACATGCGGTCTGTTTCCCTGTTCAATGACCTCTTCCATTCTGCTGCGAACGAGATCTGCTGTATGATGATCCAGCTCCCCCTTTAATCGAACAATCACCGCACTAGGGTGCGTGTCCATTTCCAACTCCATGCTCATTGTGCTCACTCCTTCTTCACGAATGAATCACTGTTTCGCTTTTTGCCAAACCGATTCCTGCCCCTCGACAAAACTAGAACGAGGCAGTCATGATCAGACAGACCGTCCTCTGTTCATTCGTCTTCAACTGACACCCAAATGAAAAAAACCGACATCACTCATCTCTTCTTTGCCCAACGAAAAAAACCGACATCACTCATCTCTTTCTTTGCCCCCGATGCAGGTGCGCACGATGATGTCGGTTTAATATTACTTCTCTTTTGTTTCTTGATTCTCTTTTGTTTCTTTCTTCTCTTTCATCTCATCTAGTTTCTGTTGCTTCGGCTGGTTTTCATCCGCAGGCTCTTCGACGGATGGCTCTTCCTTGCGATCCGGTTCATCCTTTTTGCCCAGCACAATCATATTTTTCATCGATCGCTTGAACAGCTTCCACCAGCCTGCTTTCCCGATTTCATGATCGGCATAGAGCGGGAATTCCTTCAGAACTGTTTCTTCGTCCCGTATGACCAGCTTTCCGATCTCATCCCCTTTATGGATGGGGGCATTCAATTCGTTCATTTCCAGATCATGACGCCATTCACCGTGTTTTTGTCCTTTTTTGAGCAGCATGCTGTATCGCTGATCGGCGATGATCGGATAGGATTCCTCCTGGCCTTTTCGAACTGGCGCAGTTCCCATTACCTCTCCTTTTTGATACAGCGGTACATTCTCGTATTGCGCAAATGCATAATCAAACAGCTGGGAAACTTCCGCATTCCGTGTTTTCGTATTTGGTTCCCCGAGTACGACAGCGATGATTCGAAAATCCTTGCGTTTGGCGGTCGCAGCCAGGCAAAATTTCGCCTCGCTCGTATAGCCTGTCTTCAAACCGTCCGCACCGGGATAGAAACGAACCAGCTTATTTGTATTGACGAGCCAAAACGGCTTGTCTGAATCCTGACGCAAATAATCCTGATACTTGCCTGTAAAGGTCGTAATGTGCTCATACTTGAGCAGTTCCCTCGAGATGACCGCAATATCGTGCGCAGAAGAATAATGTTCATTTGCCGGCAAACCGTTCGTATTGGCAAAATGCGTATTTGCAAGTCCAAGCTGCTTGCTCTTTTCATTCATCATGTTCACAAACATTTCTTCCGATCCAGCTATCTTCTCCGCCATCGCCACTGTGGCATCATTGCCCGAGGCCATGGCAATACCCATCAGCATATGACGTACACTCATCTGCTCACCGGGTTCAAGGAAAATTTGCGATCCACCCATGGATGACGCATATTCACTTGTCATGACCATATCATCCATGCCAATCTTTCCCTCATCAATGGCCTCCATAATGAGCAACATGGACATGATTTTCGTAATGCTTGCGGGTGGCAACTGGTCGTGGGCATTCTTCTCGTACATGACCGTTCCCGAATCTGCGTCCATCAAGATGGCTGATTTAGCATGAGGCACCAAATCGACCTGCGTTTGTTTTTCTTCGGCACTGGCATATTCCATCGGCTGAAAGAAGCTAAGCAGCATCCCTGCCAGCACGATCATAATCCAACTACGTTTCTTCCGCATCAGATGACCCCTCCTGTGGTGACCTTCACTGGATTGTAAGGCAATAATCATACTTGACCTCAGTGTTGACCAAGAGAGGGGAAATTATTCCACCCGACATGCGAAATGATGGGATTCTTTCGTTTACTCGATAATCTCATAAATCATCGGTTTGACCTCAACAGGCGAATCGACAAACTCGTAGGCGGATCTGGCCATTTCCTCTGCTCGCGCAGCCTGCTCACGATTCGTGTGCAGTTCCACCAGCAAGTCTCCTGCTTTGACAAAGTCTCCAACTTTCTTGTGGATGGAGATACCGGCTGCATAATCAATGCGATCCTCTTTCGTTTCTCTGCCAGCACCGAGCAGCATGGCCGCAATTCCGATGCTTTCTGCATCCATCGCGCTGACATAACCTTCCTTCTCGCTTCTCACTTCAAGATGATGCTTCGCTTGCGGGAGCAGCTCATGCCGGTCCACGATGTCCGGGTTCCCTCCCTGGGCTTCGATAAAGGTTCTAAAGGTCGCCAGTGCTTGTCCGTTTTTCAGCTTGGCAGTCAGTTCCTGTCTGGCTTGCTCCAGATCATCAAATGCGCCGCCCAATACAGCCATATGGGAAGCCAGGGTCAGACTAATCTCCGTTAATCTCGCTTCTCCCATTCCTGTGAGCACTTGCATGGCCTCTACGACTTCATTGGCATTCCCGATCTCATGACCGAGTGGCTGATTCATATCGGACAGCACCGCGACCGTTCGGCGGCCCAGATGCTTCCCGATCTGAACCATTGTCGTAGCCAGTTTTCTGGCGTCCTCCAGTGACTTCATAAAGGCACCTGATCCCACTTTGACATCCAGGACAATCGCATCTGCGCCTGAAGCGATTTTCTTGCTCATGATGGAGCTGGCGATTAGCGGTATCGAGTTTACCGTTGCCGTCACATCGCGCAAGGCGTACAGTTTCTTGTCTGCAGGTGTCAGGTTGCCGCTCTGTCCTACCAGCGCCAGCTTCAACGTATTGACATTGTCGATGAACTGTTCGCGTGTCATCTCGATCTGAAAGCCCGGTATCCCTTCCAGCTTGTCTACTGTCCCTCCGGTATGACCCAGCCCTCTTCCTGACATTTTGGCTACTGGCACGCCTACCGAAGCCACCAGAGGTGCAATGATCAGACTGGTTTTGTCGCCCACTCCGCCGGTGGAATGCTTATCGACGATCACACCCTCAATGGGTGAAAGATCCACCGTATCGCCGGAATCCGCCATCGCCATCGTAAGCTGAGCGGTCTCTTCTTCGCTCATCCCCTGGAAATAGACGGCCATGGCAAATGCAGACATCTGGTAATCCGGTATTTCGTCCGCCGTATATCCCTTGATCATGAATTGAATTTCTGCTTCACTCAACGATTGACCATCCCGTTTTTTCTGTATGAGGTCTACCATTCGCATGCCTTTACGCCTCCGTTGTCATTGTCAGTAGTGATTTAGATTTAGATTTAGATTTAGATTTAGATTTAGATATTCAGATCTCGTTTTCCATTTTCATTTGATAAACAGATGTAAAACAAGAGCATCTCCTCCATGAGAAGGATGCTCTTGTTTGTTCTCACCTGCTGACATCAGGTCCGTTCTGTTGATCTCGCGAGATAGGCGCGGACCAGTTTCATAAATTTCGGTTTCGTTTCATTGGCTACGGCCACAACCTGCTCATGCGTGAGCGGCTCCAGTTCTTCCCCGATCGCCATATCTGTGATGCAGGAAATACCCAGCACACGAAGGTCGGCATGACTCGCCGCAATGACCTCCGGCACCGTTGACATGCCGACCGCATCACCGCCCAGTTTGGCAAGCATCGTAAGTTCAGCCGGAGTCAGATAGGCTGGTCCTGTAATGCCCGCATAGAGCCCTTGCTGCACGGTCAGACCCTCAATCTCGTCTGAAATCTGGCTGGCCAGTTCTACGGCTTTTGGACAATAGGCCGCTGACATATCGGGAAAACGTTGTCCAAGCTCGGGATGATTCGGGCCGATTAACGGATGATCACCCGTCATATTCAAATGATCCGTAATCAGCATCAGATTCCCTGGCTGAAAGCTTGGATTCATTCCTCCTGCTGCATTGGTGATGACCAGTTGCTCCACACCCAGCTGCTTCATCACATAGACGGGCAATACGACCTGCTGCATCGTATAGCCCTCATAATAATGAAATCTACCCTGCATCACGATCACGGTCTGGCCCTCAAGCGTGCCAATGACGAACTGACCCGCATGGCCTGCTACGGTTGAGGCTGGAAAATGAGGGATTTCCGCATAAGGGATGATGGTGCTCTGCTCCACCTCGTTGCCCAAATCTCCGAGTCCTGATCCCAGAATGAGACCGATCGAAGGCTGCAAATCGTTCAGTTTTTCCTTCACGAATGCAGCCGCTTCCTGAATATGCTGCCTGTACGTTTCAGCCGTTTGCATGCCTCAGTGCTCCTTTTCTGCGCCCTTCGTCCTGTACATCTTCCAGACCATCATTCCTCTGCGCTTCGTTACAGCTTCGGAATAATAGCCAGGACGAGTGATTTGAATGTTTCCTTGACCTTCTCTGTCGTCTCCATCACTTCTGCATGAGAGAGAGGCTGCTGCAAAATCCCTGCTGCCATGTTGCTGATACAGGAAATGCCCAGCACTTCAATGCCTGCATGTCTGGCTGCAATGACTTCCCCAACCGTAGACATCCCTACCGCATCTGCACCTAATCCTCTCATCATGCGAATTTCTGCCGGCGTTTCATAACTGGGTCCGAGTAAACCGATATAGACGCCTTTTTTGACCGGAATCTGATTTTCCTTCGCTGTTTGCTCAGCAATTTCCCTGAACGAACGGCTATACGCCTCTGACATATCCGGGAAACGTGCACCCATGTTTTCATCATTCGGTCCAATCAGCGGGTTGCGGAACGTAAAGTTAATATGATCCTCAATAAGCATCAAATCGCCAGGCTCAAATGACGTATTGATCCCGCCTGACGCGTTCGTAACGAGCAACTTATCAATCCCCAGTGCTTTCATGACCCGAATCGGAAATGTCACATGCGAGACGTCATAGCCCTCGTACAGATGAAAGCGTCCCTTCATCAGCATCACCTGGCGACCAGCCAGCTTGCCGATCACCAGCTCACCAGCATGTCCTTCTACCGTGGAGACCGGGAAATGAGGAATCTCGTTATACGGAATGGTGATGGTGTCTTCCATTTCATCAGCCAGCACACCAAGTCCTGATCCGAGAACCAGCCCAACTTCCGGCTTTTCCTTCATTTGCTCCTGAATACGTTTCGTTGCCTCTTCCACCTTCATTGCCAATTGCTCCATTCCCATCATCTTTTCCACCTTTCTCTATTTCGATTCGCCTCATCCCTATAGAATGAGAACCAGAATCACAACATTAGTTCTGCCTAAGTTCTGCCAAAAAGCTCTTTCCATTTGCCGGCTTTTGAACTTCAAAGTTGTCGGCAATGGTTGCCCCGACATCTGAAAACGTTTCCCGAATGCCCAGCTCCACCGTCTTCATCGTCGGATTATATACGAGCAGCGGTACATATTCCCGCGTATGATCAGTTCCGTGATGAACCGGGTCATTGCCGTGATCTGCGGTAATGATCAGCAAATCGTCAGGCCCAATCTGCTCCATAATCTGTGGCAGATGCCGGTCAAACTCTTCTAACGCCTCCGCATAGCCAGCCGGGTCCCGGCGATGTCCATACAGGGAATCGAAGTCGACGAGGTTGGTAAACAGCAGGCCATGAAAATCTTCACTCAGGCATGCGATCGTTTGCTCGATGCCATGGCTGTTGCTTTTCGTCGGATAGGATCTGGTGACCCCTTCTCCCGAGAAAATATCGTTAATTTTCCCGACAGAAATGCAATCCAGCCCCTTCTCCTGGACGAAATTCATGACAGTCTTCTCCGGTGGACTCAGGGCATAATCATGCCGATTCGATGTACGCTCGAAATGCCCTGGCTCGCCGATATAGGGCCGGGCGATAACCCTTCCAATCGCATAGGGCTCCGTTCGTGTCATCTCGCGGGCAATCTCGCACGCCTGGTACAGCTCGTCCAGCGGGATGATATCTTCATGTGCGGCAATTTGAAACACACTGTCTGCCGAGGTGTAGACAATCCATGAGCCCGTACGCATCTGCTCCTCGCCCAGCTCCTTTAATATCTCCGTGCCCGATGCGGGCTTGTTGCCGATGACCTTGCGACCGGTTCGTTCCTCGAACTGCTGGATCAGTGCCGGAGGAAATCCATCCGGATACGTCTCAAACGGAATGGTCACTTTCAGCCCCATCAGCTCCCAATGTCCGGTCATCGTATCTTTTCCTGCCGATACTTCTGCCATTTTGCCATAGCTGGCGGTCGGTTCCTGTACGTGCTGAACAGGCGGGATGGTTGCAATGTTGCCCAAACCAAGCTGTGCCAGATTCGGCAGCTTCATACCGGGTACTTCTCTGCCAATGTGCCCAAGGGTATGGGCGCCCTGATCATTGAACTGTGAGGCGTCTGGCAACTCTCCAATACCCACGCTGTCTAATACGATGAGTGCAATACGTCGAAAGCGGTTCATAGCAGCCTCCCAAAGATTGGTATTTGTCTGTATTATCTCATGAATGGCGGGCAAGATGCAAAATGAAGCGTGCGCGTGCGCTTCGTTTATTTCTTCGCTCTCGGATGAGCGCGGTCATAGATTTCTTTCATTTTCGATTTCGTCACATGTGTATAGATTTGGGTCGTTGAGATGTCAGCATGGCCCAGCATTTCCTGAACCGCTCTGAGATCCGCGCCATTTTCGAGCAGATGTGTCGCGAAGGAGTGCCGAAGGGTATGCGGGGTTAGCTCTTTTTTGATGCCGAGCTCACTTCCGTATTTTTTAATGATTTTCCAAAATCCCTGCCGGGTCATCCGCACGCCCTTCTGATTGACGAACAGCGCATCCTCCTGAGGCTGCTTGCGTACAAAGTGGGGACGAGCCATCTCCACATACTCGTGGACACAGGTCAGGCTGATTTTACCAAGCGGAATGATCCGTTCCTTCGATCCCTTCCCGATGCAACGTACAAAACCCATACCGGTATGTACACTGTCCATATTCAGATCGAGCAGTTCGGTCACCCTCATCCCCGACGCATACAGTATCTCCAGCATGGCCTTGTCCCGAAGACCGGCTTTCTCCTTTACGTCGGGAGCTTGCAGCAAACGATCTACCTCTTCGATCGAGAGCGCTTTTGGCAATCGTTTCTCTTGCTTTGGCATCTCAAGATGCTGGATGGGATTTTTGTCAATCCACCGTTCGATCTGCAGAAACTGAAAAAAACCGCGAATGGCAACGAGACTTCGCGAGATGGAAGCCGAAGCCTTTCCCTGTTGCCTGCCATGCAACAAATAGGAGGTTACATGCTGCTTCTTGATCTGCTGCACCTCCTGCACCTGAAACGTTTCTTTTATATAAAGAGCAAATTGGGTCAAATCACGCTCGTACGATTGAAGCGTATTGACGGACAGCCCTTTTTCCACCGAAATATAATGCAGAAATTGTTTAATCTGATCCAGCATGCTGAGCATTCCTCTCCCGATGACATGTCATAGCCTGTGCGTACAAGACCGTACACAACCGATACGATACATGAAGGTGCTTCATGATACGCTTTGGCTCTGAATTGTTGTTTCCACATTGTCATCGGGATTTCCTGCTTGTGCCAACATTATTCTCCGGTCAGATAAAATTGTTTCAACCTTTCGAGTGGATGCCGGGGCTCTGTCCAGCCTGCATCTGTCGAAAAAGCCTTCACTGCCGCTCCCTCCGGCACCCGATACGTATCCATTGGGTCCAGCCAGTCCTGTACCCAGCCGTAGACATGGGAAAAAACATAGGTCAAACATACGAATAGCAATAAAAACTGAATTCGCTCCATCCACTTTCGCAGTGAAATGATCATGCGCAGCACCTTCCCCTAATCCCTCGTGTTCTTCACACGTGTTCATTCACGCGGGGCTTGTTCCTCCCCGTATTTCACCATATGTGAAAAAGGATACCTTTATCACACTTGCATGATGTGAATAAGAGGGCTGGCATCACATTTGCATAGGAAGCAACTGATCAATGACATGATACGGAGCGCCGAGTGATTCTGCCACGGCCTGGTGCGTAATTTTCCCCGCATACGTATTGACTCCCAGCTTCAACGGATGATAATCCGCAATGGCTTTGCCCAGACCCTTGTCTGCCAAATCAAGGGCAAAGGCGAGCGTCACGTTGGTCAGTGCGAGTGTGGAGGTTCGAGGAACGGCACCGGGGATATTGGCGACGGCGTAATGTAGCACATCATGTTTGACATACACTGGCTCACTATGCGTCGTCACCCGGTCAACCGTCTCGATGCTGCCTCCCTGATCCACGGCCACATCGACAATGACCGAACCTTTCTTCATTTGACTCACCATCTCTTCCGTAACCAGTCTCGGGGCTTTGGCGCCCGGAATGAGCACCGCACCGATCAGCAAGTCCGCTTTTTGCACCGCATTGGCAATATTGTACGGGTTCGACATCAGGGTACGAATACGGCCCTGAAACACATCGTCCAGGTATCGCATGCGATCCGTACTTTTCTCTACCATCACGACATTGGCTCCCATGCCGAGCGCCATTTTTGCTGCATTCGTACCCACAATTCCTCCGCCAATAATGATGACATCCGCAGGCGGTACACCTGGCACTCCGCCTAGCAGAATACCTCTCCCGCCATAGAACGTCTCCAGAAACTGCGCCCCTACCTGAACGGACATTCTCCCGGCCACCTCACTCATAGGTGTCAGCAGTGGCAATCCACCGCTGGGAAGCTGAATCGTCTCATAGGCAATAGCCGTCATGCCGGAACGAACGAGGGCATCCGCAAGCGCAGGGACAGCAGCCAAATGCAAATAGGTGAACAGCATCAGATTCTCCCGGAAATACCCATATTCCTCTGGCAACGGCTCCTTGACCTTCATGACCATATCTGCGCGACCCCACACTTCGGCTGCCGTCTGGACGATGACCGCACCTTCCTGTCTATAATCCTCATCCTCAAATCCGCTGCCGGAGCCGGCCTGATGTTCAATGTATACTTGATGACCTCTTTGTACAAAAGCAGCCACCCCTGCAGGTGTGATGGCTACGCGATTTTCATTGCTTTTGATTTCCTTTGGCACCCCGATCAACATGATAAATCCCTCCTGAACTAGACCTTTCTCATCTTGTATTGTTGCTAATTCCAAGTCGGATTATGAAAACAGGTATAAAAAACTCTCCTGAAAAGTTCATTCAGGAGAGTTTCTGTCTTCTATATATTTAACCATGATCCGGTTTGTTAAAACGGCCTGTGCAGATTGATGCGAGCCACAGAGCTACGCGGTGCTTCGCTGGGCTACGCGAGGCTTCGCCTTGCTACGTTTCACTTCGCGGGGCTACGCGGGCTGCGCTTAGCTACGTTTCACTACGCTGGGCTTCGCGGGGCTTCGCCTTGCTACGTTTCACTTCGCAGGGCTTCGCTAGCTACGCGGTGCTTCGCTGGGCTACTCACTTTTCTTGTCAGACTCTTCATTGTTGCATCGATGACAAACGCCCTGGAAATCAAGTCGATGATCCAGTACGTGAAAATTAAACTCTCGGGCCAATCTATCTTCCAGAGGACCCAGCCAATCTTCCAGAATTTCATCTACTGCTCCGCACTGTACACAAATGAGATGATGATGATGATGCTTGCTTGTATCGCCGCGCAAGTCATATCTTGCCACGCCATCGCCAAAATTCATCTTCTCTACGACATGCAATTCAGCCAGCAATTCCAGGGTACGGTAGACTGTAGCCAGACCAATTTCCGGTGCTTTCTCCTTGACAAGCATGAATACATCCTCAGCGCTCAAATGATCCTCTTCATTCTCGAGCAGTACCCGGAGGGTCGCCTCTCGTTGAGGTGTCAGCTTATAGCCTTGAGCCTGAAGCTGCTGCTTGATTTTTTCTATCCTCGCTTCCATCCCGTTCCCCCTCTTACCTGAACCCAAAGCCAGTAACTTCAATATGTTTTCATTATAGTGGGTGAACGTTTGAGAAGTCAAATGAAAAGGTCACGGCCATTGAGGCCTAATTGGCTCCGCTCAAAGACAACACAGGCGTAGCCCATTCGATGAAATACGGCGAACAAAAGACCTCCAGCAAGGAGGCAAGCAACAGGACACCTGTGAGCGCCAGCACCCCGATGGAGTATTGCATAAAGGCCTGGGAGATATTCCCTTTCTTCTGCATGAGCCGATTCCGAATCAAATAAATCGAGAACAAGATCGCAAACACACTGCTTAATATAAAGGAAGGAATAATCACGATATTTTGCGGAGCCACAGCTGCCATGGCAAAAACCATGCCTTTCCACGACCATTGGGAAACAAAAAAACCAACCGTAAAGCCCACCAGCACGCCCTTGAGAAAATTCAGAACCAAAACGAGCGGCAATCCAATTACGGACAGGCCCAGTACCCAGATCAGCAACATCCATTTCAAATGCATGCCGAAAATATGCTGAAAGGATTCTGTTTTACTCCCCTCTGTACCTTGGTCAATCGAATGAAAGAAACTCCCCACATAGCGAAACATTTCCTGTTTTTGCTCGAGGGACAGGGCATTCACCAACAAGGCACCGAACACAATCCCCATCACAAACAGAACCGAAACGAATACAGTGAGCGGCATATAATCCTGAAGCAGCTTTTTCATCTGGAGCGGCATATTCATGTCTATTTCCTCCCTTGTTCAGTTACGATCAATATATGAACAAGATTGATAGACTATGCCTCTTTTTGCTAGATTGCTTATTTCAACTTCCCGTACCTGCCTCCGCCCCCACTTTCAATGTCCAACTGCCCGCTTCGCGCACGATCGATTCGGCCTGCCAGTTGTTCCCCGCACACTCGTGCAAGCTCTTCTGCTGGCACATGGTGAAGCACATTCATCTCTGTACCAAAATGCTGCAGCAGCTTGTCCAGCATTTGCTTGCCGATCCCAGGGATGAACTCCAGCGGAACTTGCAGCTTGTAAGGGGGTCTGCGTTGGTCATCCGGTTCCTTCCGATCAGCAATAGTCTCAATCCGATGCGCTACACCTGTCGTTTTCCGCACCTTTCCACAAACGGGACAGACTTCACTCGGCTCATTCGCGTTCAGCTTTTGTCCGCAGGCCGCACAGGTTGTCTGGTGATATTTGCCGAGAGCGGGAAGGAGTCCATAGTTGGCTTGGATCGCCCTGCCCTGTTCGCCGCCCAGAGCGGCTTTCCATTCAGCAAAAGTAGGTTCCTTGAGCAGAAGCTCGTTGTATTCCCGTGCAATCTTGGGCAAGGAATGTGCATCCGAATTCGTCAGAAAGGGCAGCACATCCAGCTCGGATATGCGGCTGGCCATGGACGTGTCTGCACTCAGACCAAGCTCCACAGCAGATACCTGGTCCGGATTCAGCACGTCGGCCATCGCATCGGTGCAACTGCCATACAAGCTTTTGTGCGGCGTAAAGATATGAGCGGGGATAAACAGTCCACCCCGGTCCACCACCTCCTGCTGCACCTGTCTGGCAGAAGCATAAACGCGCTGGGAGCTGAGATGAATGTTCTTGACATGCCGGGACAGCCACGCCGTCCAGTCCTGCATATCTGCCAAATAGGGAAAATAGACGAGATAATGGGCCGCTCCCCGTCCATCTTCCTTTACTTCAAGCTCACAGCCCAGCATGATCGTAGTCGTCCGGTAGCGGATGCCTCCATCCACATGCTCCGCCATCTCCCCGCGATCGAGCAGCCGTAAAATATCCCTCTGGACACCGGGAGCATGACAATCGATAATTCCGATCAAATTGATGCCTTTGCGATCTGCGGCTTCTCTCGCAATATGTGCAAACGTCAGGTTCCGGCTAGCCGATATTTTGACTGGCTTCCCGTCATCGGTGCTGCCGATATGAATATGAAAATCGGCAAAGACAGACGAAAGACGCTCCATGCCTACATCAGCTTTCCGGTGAGCTGGTAGAGCTCCCACACATAGATAGCCGTAACCGTCTTCGCGTCGCGAATTTTTCCCTGTTCAACAAATGCCTTGGCCTCATTCAGTGTCAGCCATTGTAATTGAAGAAACTCATCCTCGTCGGGCTGCTGTTCTCCCTTCGTACATTGATCTGCAAAATAGAGATGAATGATTTCATCGGCAAAGCCGGGTGACGTATAGAAGGATTTCACAAGCGTCACATGATCCGCCTTCATCCCGGTTTCTTCTTGCAATTCCCTCATCGCGGCACTCTCCGGGGTTTCCCCTTCATCCAGCTTTCCTGCCGGGATTTCAACCAGACTGCGTTCCAGCGGCTTCCGATACTGCTCCACTACAGCCATTTTGTCATCCTGGATGACCATGACAGCTACAGCACCCGGATGCTTGACGACTTCCCGATAGGCCTGCTTGCCATTGGGCAACAAAACTGTATCCCGCTGTAAAGAAATGATTTTGCCTGTAAAAATAGGTTCCGTTTCAACTGTCTTTTCTGCAAAGGCCTGATTTTCGTCAGCAAATGGATCTTTTCCGATCATCGATATCTCTTCCTCTCCCTGATTTGGTCATAGGTTGTCCAGTATGCGCATACGTTAGGATATAGCTTTTCCCTGCCCATTCCTGCCATCTGTCCATATTGTAACCCGCGCAGGAGGGTTTGGCAAAAACAGGATGCAATACATCTGCCATCTACCATTTACGCCAAAACGAACAGGAAAAAGGAGGAAGGACACGATGATCATGGCTATAACCGAGAATCAGCTATGCTTGTCCGGCAAGATGTGGGAAGTTCGCGCTTATGTCAGACAGCTTGTGAAACAGGAAGGTGCAACAACTACGATAGCTGCCCTGATCGCAGCCAGGCATACTGCGAAGCAGCACACACCCCTAGAAAGAAAGCAGGCTCCTCATCCAATCCTCTACCCATTGTCGTAAGCGGAGAGCCATAGCGCTGCATCGCCTGTGAGACGGAGCTTAGTGAGATCGTTTCCATCCATTCAATGGCATGATGTTGGGCCAGTCCGGCATCTTCCACCTGCTGCCGAATCTGCAACCGTTGCTCATGTGGCAAGTCAGCTGGCAGAGGGAGAATCGCACGTTCACTCGCATAGCGAAGTGTGGTCAGCAGATGGTGACTAAGACCTTGATGGCGACTCCGTCGATCAGCAAAACTGATACGGGGAATCACGACAGGTATCCCGCCCAGTTTAGAAGTCGCATTGATTAGCTCACTCACTTCCATCCCCGAATGTCCCAGCTGCGTTCCTGTGCCAGCAATGCCAGGACCCATCATGACGAGAGAGATATCCGCACCGCTGACCCACTTTCCGGCAATCAGTGCTGTATATTTATTCATCGCCTCATAATCACCGCCATACGCATGTCCATATGTAATCGTTTGATCGATCCAACCGAGTTTCTTCAACTGACGCACATGTCGGCTAAACGACAATGGCAAGGCTCCTCCATCACTCATCAAATAGCATACGCGCAATCTTCTCTTGTTCTCTGGATGTTCCCGATGTTCCCGATTTCCCCGCACTTCCCGCTCTACAAGTGGTTCACGATAAATTTGCTGTTGATAGAGCCAGGCTGCAGCGACGGGCAGCATGCTGTGCAGTTCCCCGATCAACACGGGCATCTGCTCCAGTTTCAGCTCATTCAAGAACAGTTCGTGCGCTCTACTCTCTGCTTCTTCCACAGATAGCACAGAGCGCTGGAAAGGGGTGTATCGGAGTTTCATCATATGGCCTTTTGATAGAACCTGAGCATTCGATGAAGTCTGATTCTCACACATAGATCCGATCAGTTTGTCTGAAGACACTGCATGTGCGGGCACCTCATTTGATGATGCGGTTGTGGTTGTATTTGTAGATGTAGCTGTAGCTGTAATCGAGTTGGATGGATCATCATGAGACTTGCCAGCCAAACCCACTACAAAATGCAGTCCGCCCGTACCCAGCTTCAATCTGACAGCGGTTGTATTGAGCCATACCCGATCCCCCGGCTCCAGCGGGACAGGCATCCAGTCGAGTTCATGACGTGCCCGGCACGTCTCTTCCCCAAGTTGAACAGCCCACTCCTGCACACCCGCATGTTCCTCCTCGAGCCTCAGTAATATCCCTTCTTCTACCTTTAGCACAGTGATCGACCTTTCCTGCACGCCTCAAGCGGCGCTGACAATAGTACGTGAATGATTAGTATCGTCACATCGGATGGTCTGCATACCCTGGGTATCCGGGTTCTGTTCATTGACGTTCCTGACTCTCATTCGCGCTGCAATGGAAAATTAGAAAAAATCGTCAACCTTGCTCACTCTACAAGTCTACGCACGCGAAATGGACAACACATATACTGTAGCATCCCCTTGAAAAGGATGTGAATGTTTTGAATCACACCAAGCAAATTCCGATTTCCTTTCTAACATGGAACGTGTACGTTGGTGCCGATCTGAATCCGACTCTTTCTTCCCCGATTCAACTCGTACCACAGCGTGTAACAGAAGCATATCGACAATTCCTAGCCACTAATTTTCCTCAGCGTGCCAAAGCGATTGCCAAACAGATCAAGAAAAAACAGCCAGATATCATTGGCCTTCAGGAGGTAGCTCGCTGGGAGCTGATCCCGCCGAGAGGCAATCGGGTTGTATTCGACTTTTTGCAGATCTTGCTCCGTCAGTTGAAGCTGCTGGGTCTGGACTACAAAGTCGCGGCCGTGAACCGCAATCTATCTGACCAGCTTCCTGCCAGCACAGGCAATATCGTTCGTCTCACAGACCGGGATGTCATATTGGTGAAAAACACATGCCGCTTCAAGATCATTCGCCGCATGTCAGCCAATTACAAGGCCAGTCTCAATGTACGAATCGGGGGACAAACCATTCGAATCCTTCGCGGTTACTCCTTCATTGATGTAAAAGTAAATGGTCACGTGTTCCGTGCCATCAACACGCATCTGGAACCATTGTCTCCTAAAATCAGACAGGCTCAAGCCAATGAACTGCTTGCAGGTCCCGCTTCCACAAAGTTGCCGCAAATTCTGATGGGAGATCTGAACTCCAATGCCAATCGACCGGGCATGACCGTCTACCGCAAGGCATTAAAATCCGGATTCAACGATCCATGGACGATCGCAGGTATCGGAAAAGGCTTTACCTGTTGTCAGGATCGAGACGTATTGAGTGCCCGTTCCCGCTTAAGCGAGCGGATTGATTACGTTCTGTTCAAACGCAAAATCAACTGGCGTGTCATACGCACGAAGCGTGTCGGCGCTTGCCAGGCTTCCCGAACTCCGACAAGGTTGTGGCCTTCTGACCATGCCGGTGTATTCGCGAAGCTGGTGCTCCGATCACGTTAATGCGCCTGATCATCTGAACGTTTGTCAGCAGGGATGAAAGTTTGTTAACAGATATGAAAGCTTAGCAGCAGACATGACAATGGGGAAGCCAGAGATGTTTACATTTCTGGTCTTCCCCATTTTGTATAACTGATTCAGTTCGACTCGTTCTGTTGGTTATTGATCCAGACCGACTCGTTTTTTCCCTTCTTCTGTCACCGCAAACTTCCGGCTCATGGTTTTGATTTGGTGGACTAATCGAAAGCGCAGAGCAGACCAGTCCTCATCGATGGACACTTGTCTCACCGGCTCGAAGCCTGCCTCCGCCAATAATCCAGCAACCGACTCTCTGCTGCAGTCTGATCCCTTGTATGTTTTTGACGATTTCTTGGGATAACAGAGCCAGAGCAAACCATCTTCCTGCAACGAACTCAAAACGGATTGGGCTGACTGTTGCAGGTGCTCATTCCCGGTACCGAATATTTGAATGAACGGATAGGATGCCTGTTCAGGCTGCTCGTGTACCTCACCGGGACAAGCCTTCATCACATCCTGATACGCCTCGGGTGCATGCATGATCAGGATCGGCTGCATATTTGTTTTCCACTGCAATTTCTTCAATGTCGGATGCATGTCTGTCATCGTATGCTCGCCCTCCCTCATTTCGGCCTACTTCACTTTCACTTCTTCTTATCTGTCTTGGCTGCCCTTCATAGTAAGCTAGACGCGTGCAGCCTGCCCGATAATCGCCACGACCAGCTCTGCCGTCTTGACGAGTTCTTCGATCGGCATCTGTTCCTTCTTGGTGTGGATATATTCATAGCCAACCGCCAAATTAACGGTCGGAACCCCCATGCCATTAAATATATTCGCATCGCTGCCCCCGCCAGAATGAACGAGCTTCATCGGACGTCCGATCTGTTCCAGTGCTTTTGCGGCCAACTGAACGACTTCGGACTGCTCATCAAACAGAAACGCCGGATAAATGATCTCGTGGTTAAAATCGGCAACAGCCCCGAGTTCCTCTGCCGTTTCCACAAATGCCTTGCGCATATGTTCGACCTGCGCTTCCAGCTTATCGTCTTTCAAGCTGCGTGCTTCTGCCTTCAGGTACACTTCTTCGCACACGATATTGGTTTCCTTGCCACCCTCGAAGCTGCCGATATTAGCCGTGGTCTCCTCATCAATACGCCCCAGTCTCATTCTCGATATTGCCTTGCTGGCAACCTGAATCGCAGAGATGCCATCTTCCGGATTGACACCTGCGTGAGCCGATTTACCTGTAATCTTGACCAGAATTTTGGATTGGGCAGGCGCTGCTACAGCAATTTCTCCCACTTTTCCATTGGAATCAATCGCATATCCGTACTTGGCCTTCAACAGACTGGCGTCCATGGCCTTGGCTCCGATCAGACCGGATTCCTCCCCGACCGTAATGATAAACTGGACAGGACCGTGCGGAAGGTTCTCTGCCTGGATGACCTCGATTGCCTCGATCATGGCGGTGATTCCGGCCTTGTCATCGCTCCCCAGAATCGTCGTTCCATCACTGCGAATATATCCGTCTTCATCTACTTGCGGCTTAATGCCGGCACCAGGCACAACGGTATCCATATGGCAGGTGAAGTAGATCGGATCAGCTTGTTCTAGCCCTTCCGATGCTGCCCATGTTACAATCAGATTGCCGGCTCCATGACCCGTAGCCGCTGTGGTGTCATCCTCTGCCACTTCCAGTCCCAAGTCTGTGAACAAACGGGTCAACAGGTCGCAAATTTCTCTCTCATGTCGGGTCTCACTGTCTACACGAACTAAATCGATAAACTGTTGGATCATGCGCTCTTGATTAATCATCATTGGCCTGACCTCCTGCAATTATAGGTTTCATTCTGATCTTAAGGTATAATGAACACGTTCATTTCATACACGAGGAGTGATAAAAAATGAAGCGAGGCAAAATCCAGAAAACCGTCATCTACATTTTGATCTTTGCCCTGGTGCTCTCCAGTGTGGCTATGGGACTCCAACTGTTAACGGGACAATCCTGAGCCTAGTGCTTGGGACTGCCCCGTTTTTTTAGTTTCAGTAGACTGCTATGGGAATCGAATGGTCTAGTACAGCTTGGTATCGCTCGTATAGCCTTCTATGTTTTCCTTCACACGTTGCAGGAAGCGGCCGCAAATGACCCCATCCAAAATACGGTGATCGAGCGAAAGACAAATATTGGCCATATGACGTACGGCAATCATGTCGTGAATGACAACCGGACGTTTGACTATCGCCTCAAAGGTAAAGTTCGCCGCTTGCGGATAATTGATAATCGGCTGCGACAAAATGGAGCCGAATGAACCCGTATTGTTGACGGTGAAGCTGCCACCTTGCACATCGGCAGGACTTAGCTTGACCGCTCTTGCTTTCTTGGTCAAGGTATCAATTTCCCGGGCGAGACCGGCGATGTTTTTCTGATCGGCATTTTTTATGACAGGGGCATAGACCGCATCCTCTGTCCCGACAGCCAGGGAGATGTTAATATCACGCTTCACGATAATTTTGTCAATCGCCCATACCGAGTTCATGATCGGGTAGTCTTTGATGGCATTGACCACGGCCTTGATCACAAACGCCAGATAAGTCAGATTGACCCCTTCATTTTTCATGAATTCCGTCTTCAATTCGTTGCGCAGTGTCACGAGATTAGTGACATCCACCTCGATCATCGTCCAGGCATGCGGAATTTCAGTAACACTTTGCCGCATACGGGTTGCGATGGCATTCCGAACAGGACTCACGTCCAGCAAATATTCCCCGCGTCCTTCTCTCTCGGCGTCTGTACGTTCCTGCATCTGGAATGCCGGAGGCGGCGTCAAGTGAAGTCCCGAGCTTCGAACCGGAGGAGAGGCATCTTTATCTGGTTGCGGATTCAAGGCAGATGCCGATTGTGGGGAAGCGTCTTTTGGCTGTGATGTCGGTGCCGATTGCACTTTCTGGCGTGGTCCGCTTTCCAGATAAGCTTGTACATCCTTGCGTGTAATTCGCCCTCCAAGACCCGTACCGTCGATCAACTGCAAATCGAGTTGATGCTCTTCCGCCAGCCGGAGTACAGCCGGTGAATATCGCTTGCGCATTGTTCCTTCTTCTGCCGAAGAAGAATTTGCCGAGACGCTCCCGCCTTCGTGTGCACCGGACGACTCCTGGTCTGGCTGTTGTGTGAAGGAACTCTCCCCGCGTTGACCATTCTGGTCAGTTGCTTCAGTCCCAATCGTACACAAGACCGTTCCAACTTTCACGGTTTCTCCTTCCGGAACCAGTATTTCCTGAAGAATGCCTTCCTCTGTGCTTGGCAGCTCAGCGGTAACCTTGTCGGTTATCAGCTCACAAATCGGTTCATAATACTGGATCGAATCCCCCGGCTGTTTCAGCCACTTGGCAATGGTAGCATCGACCACACTCTCCGCCAGCTGTGGCAGCTTTACTGTTTTTACTTGATCCTGATTCGTCAACGATCTGACTCCTCTCCTCACATTATTCGAACACTGTCCTCTATCAGTACATCGCCAATTTTTTCATGGCGGTCTTCAGTTTTTCCTTGTTGAGCATATAGAACTTTTCCATCGGTGGACTGATCGGCATGGCTGGTACGTCATAACCACAGAGTCGCTGGATAGGCGCATCAAGCTCATACAGCATTTCCTCGGCAATGATGGCCGATACTTCTGCTCCGATTCCACCGGTCTTGTTGTCTTCATGTACGATCAAGACTTTACCGGTTCTCGCGGTCGCTTCCAAAACGGCTTCCTGATCCAACGGCTGCAATGTTCGCAGATCGAGAATATGACAGCTGATTCCTTCCTGGGCGAGCTCTTCGGCAGCCTGCAACGCAAAATGAACCGTCAAGCCATAGGTAATGACCGTGATATCGTCCCCTTCACGCTTTACATCAGCTTTGCCGATGGGTACAGTATATTCGCCCTCCGGTACTTCCCCTTCGATCATCCGGTAGCATTTCTTGTGTTCGAAGTATAATACAGGGTCCTGATCACGAATGGATGAGAGAAGAAGACCCTTCGCATCATACGGTGTAGAGGGCGCCACAATCTTCAAACCCGGTGTGCCGAAAAACACCGACTCCGGACACTGGGAATGATACAGGCCGCCAAACACGCCTCCCCCGATCGGTGCGCGCACGACCAGCGGACAATCCCAGTCATTGTTGGAGCGATAGCGGATCTTGGCCGCTTCACTAATAATCTGGTTAGTGGCCGGCAACATGAAATCCGAATACTGCATTTCGGCAATCGGGCGCATTCCGACCATCGCAGCCCCAATCGCAACTCCTGCGATGGCAGATTCAGCTAGCGGGGTATCCAGCGCGCGATCTTCACCAAACTCTTCATACAAACCTTTGGTTGTGCCGAACACGCCCCCCTTGATGCCTACATCCTCGCCGAGAACGAAGACAGACTCATCTCGTCTCATTTCTTCGAGCATGGCGGTGCGAATCGCCTCGATATAACTGATCTTCGGCATTACAGTCCCTCCCCGTTCTGCTGGTCAGACGATGCATACACATGAAGAAGCGTATCCTCCGGCTTTGGAAATGGCGCTTCCTCTGCGTAACGAATCGCTTCCCGAATCAACTGGTCGGCCTCTTTGCCAAGTTCAATCTCCTGCTCTTCGCTCCACAAGCCACATTCCACCAGATAGTTGCGGAAATGACGTACGCCGTCCTTTTCCTTGTGATAGTCCACTTCTTCCTGCGTCCGATACGCCAGATCATTGTCGGAGGTGGAATGCGGAGAAAACCGGTAGCAGCACGCCTCGATCAAGGTCGGCCCTTCGCCGCGAATCGCACGTTCCCTCGCTTCTTTCACAGCCTGATACATGGCAAGCGGGTCATTGCCATCAACCTGTATACCCGGAAAACCGTATCCCTTGGCCCGGTCCGCAATGCTCTCGGCACCAACCTGCTTGTGATACGGTACGGAAATCGCATACCGGTTGTTCTCACACATGAAAATGACAGGCAATCGGTGCACCCCTGCAAAATTCAACCCTTCATGAAAGTCACCCTGGTTACTGGAGCCTTCCCCGAATGTGACGAACGTAATGAGCTCTTCCTTCCTCATTTTCGCTGCCAGTGCAATGCCGACTGCATGAGGAACCTGTGTCGTAACGGGACTTGAGCCCGTCACCATCTTGAGTCGTTTCGAACCGAAATGACCGGGCATCTGTCGGCCGCCGCTGTTCGGATCTTCTGCCTTGGCAAACAACGAAAGCATCAGTTCTTTCATCGTCATGCCCATTTTGAGAACAAAGGCAAAGTCCCGATAATAAGGGAGAATATAATCCGTGTCTTTCTCCAGCGCAAAAGCAGCGCCGACCTGTGCGGCCTCCTGACCCGGTCCGGCGATATGAAAGTTAATCTTTCCCGCCCGTTGCAAAATCAAGCCCCATTCGTCATATTTGCGACCGAGTTGCATCCAGCGATACATATCTACGGCTTCTTCATTCGTTAAACCAAAGGCATGATGACGGAATTGTTCTGCTGATGAAGTTTGTTCCATCCGATTCAACCTCCTAATGATCCTCGCTTGCTGTTTCTTTATATTCAAACTTAAGACCTGGTACTAGTATTAACTCCTATTATACGCCCTTATGTATCAGATTCCAAGGGGCTTTTCCTCGATCAGATGCATCGCTTCACCGAAAATTTCCGAGAGCGTGGGGTGCGGATGAATGGTCTGACCCACTTCCCAGGCGGTTGCATCCAGCGTCATGGCGAGGGTGCCTTCCGCGATCAGTTCCGTTGCCTTGGGGCCTACGATATGAATCCCGAGCAAGTCGTCGGATTCCTCGTCCTTAATGACCTTCATGAAGCCTTCCGACTCTCCGACAATCCAGGCTTTCCCTATCGCCTTCATCGGGAAACGGGACACCTTGATCTTCCTACCTTTCTGCCTTGCCTGTTCCTCCGTCCAACCCACGCTGGCCGCCTCCGGAGCACTGTAAATGCATTTGGGTATCTGATCGTCACGATGACGAATGCCCTTTAGTCCGGCACTATGTTCAGCAGCATAGATGCCTTCATGCGCCGCTGCATGGGCAAGCTGAATACCGCCCGTCACATCTCCGATGGCATAAATATGCGGTTCTCCTGTCTGGAAATGTTCATTAATCGTAATCAGGCCGGACGCGACCTGTACATCCGTATTTTCCAGACCCAGTCCCTCTACGTTGCCTTGCCGTCCAACACTGATCAGCATGGCCGATGCTTCGAGTTGAACCGATTTACTGTGTTGCTGAACGGGGATAAACAACGAATCCTGACCTGCTTCGACACGTTCGCTTTCAATTCGAGCGTCTGTTAGAATCCGAATGCCCCGATTTTCGAAGCTTCTTGCGATTTCCCGGGAAACGTCCTCATCCTCAAGCGGCAGAATACGTGAAGCATATTCCACAATCGTGACCTCTACACCAAAATCACAAAGCATGGAAGCCCATTCGGAACCGATTACCCCGCCGCCAACGATCACGATGGACTTCGGAAGCTCGTCCATTTGCAGCGCCTCATCACTGGTCATGATACGCGCATCTTCAGGCAGACTGTCCAGCTTTCTCGGTCTTGTCCCGGTTGCAATGATGGTATGGGTGCCTACGACCATGACGGATTCATCATTTTCAAGCTCCACGGCAACGGCTCCGCTCTTCGGAGAGAAGATCGAAGGCCCCATTACCCGCCCTCTTCCGTGAATGACTTCGATCTTGTTTTTCTTCATTAACATTTGCAGTCCCTGATACAACTGGGTGACGATCTTGTTCTTTCGCATTTGCACCCGTTGAAAATCCAGACGGACATCACGGGCTGTAATGCCATACGCTTCGCTATCTTGCATCTTCACGTACAGCTCCGCACTATGCAGCAAGCTTTTGCTCGGAATACAACCCTGATGAAGGCAAGTGCCTCCGACTTTATCTTTCTCCACCAGCACAACGTTCTTGCCTAATTGGGAAGCGCGAATCGCCGCGGTGTAACCGGCAATCCCTCCCCCTAAAATAACCACATCACATTGTTTCGGTTCCATTTGCAGCTCCCTCCAGCTTTTCTACATCTATTCTATGAAATGATGAAAAGAATCCATACCCATTTTTTCACGTTGTTCAGTGTCTATTGTAGCGGTTCTGTGACAAGAAATATAGTATAAATGCCACAAGTCCTCCATGGACAGCCTCTCTCTCATTTTGTATCATAGAGAACAGCACGAACAATTGACAGAAAGAGGATCGAAAACATGCGCAATCCATTGATCGGAAGACTCATCGCTGTCCTTCTGCTTGTCATTCCCGGCTGGGCTGCCACCTATGGCTTCCTCCTCATGAAGGATGCCGTATTCCTGTATTTCTCCCAGTTCGGTGACGAACAAGTAACGCCGGATTTCAACTGGCTGCCGTTTCTGGGCGGGGCCGTTTTGTTTTTGCTCGGTGTCTTTTTCATTGGCGGCTGGATATTCTTCCGTGACCGAAAGCGGAACTACGTCGCACCGAGATTCATGGACAAATCGGGCAAGCGAGGAAAATGAAAATAAAGATCAGACAAAAATAGAGATGAGCACTGATTTCACAGGCTCATCTCTATTTATTTGCGACTTTGAAGTTTTGCGACTTTGCGACTTCGTGACTTGGCACTCACCTTCAACGATTTTGTTTCTGTATCCCTCCCCATTGATCCAGCCTTCTCAGCCAGTCATGCTGTTCAATCAGTCTGGAAATGGAGCTGCGTTCCGCAATCCAGTGCAGCACAATCCACATAATCAGCCAACCACCCTGTAACCAAGCGGGGCAGCTCGTCACCAGCACATAACCCATCATGAAACCAATCAGATTCGCCCCGCTGTCACCCAGCATAGCCTTTCGCCGCAGATCAAGCGGAGACCAGATCACCAGCATCCAGATGAGGGGGACGAGCAGGACAACAAGTGTCAAATTCCATTGTAGGAAAGGGAGGACGAGCAGTGCACTGCCCAACCAGCCCTTCACACTTCTGCCTGGCCTGACATCCAGCAGATTAAATCCATTGATGGTCAGCACCCATAACAGAAACAAGATGCCGAGAGAAAACAATGATTCCTCTTCCCCGATCAGCATCATGAGTAAGATCAGTACGGCTGCACTCATGCCGATGATCTTCAAGAAACCGGTCGTAAAGCGGTGTTCACGAAACAGCACGCTAACATGACCGCGGAAGCCTTTCGTCAACCGGTCTCCCACTGCATCATCGAGCCAGCCAATGGCAAACACGACAGACAGTGCCACACACAGAGCCAGTACCTCACTCCATGCGACCTCACTCCATGCAGGCGAAGGCTGCCATATCCATTCCACCATCAGCCCCCAAATCCAGATACTGTTCAGCAGGCCTGCCCACACAAACAGACCCCCTGATACCGGAATCACACGGCCCGTGTAATTTTCTCTGCGCATGCCCAGTCTCGATGCAAGCCGGCATGACAAGCGCAGCCATGTACGGGTCACGACTGCATACATGCCAAGCCATCCTACCAGCAGAATCATCCGCTCTATCGCTTGCTCCATAATGTTCTCCCAACGGCTACGAATTGCTTGCCACGATGAAGGACGCCGGACCAATCTCTCCCGCTTTCGCGATGATGAAAGGGAACCTCCACCTCCGTAATGCGAAATCCATCTCTGGCAGCATCAATCGTGAAGCCCACTTCAATCCCGAATCCGGGACTGAATGTGCGGATTCGTTCCATTACCTGCCGCGTCATCGCCCTTTGCCCGGACAACGGCGCGGTACTGCGATAACCTGATAATCGCCAAATGCCATGGGAGGCCAGCTTTCTGACAAGTCCGAGTCCCCCTTTTCGCCGTGCAGGCGGCAGCTTGGCAATGCTCAGGTCTGCTTCCTGTTCCAACACCGGCTTCAGCAACTGATAGGCATGTCTGGCACTTTCCTGGAGGTCTGCATCCAGGAAGACCAGGAACGCTCCATTTGCAGCTTCCACGCCGGCCTGAAGAGCCTCTCCCTTGCCCCGATTTTGCGGCAAGGAAAGCACCCGATCTGCAAATGGAAGAGCGAGTTGTTCCGTATCGTCCTCGCTCCCGTCATTGACCACCAACAGTTCGGTTTGCAGCTGCTGCAACTGCTCACAGCTGCACAGACTGAGCAGGGTCCGTTGTATCGTTGCCTGCTCATTGTATGCCGGGATGATCAGCGAAATGGTCGGATGCATAAGTGGTTTCCTCCAATAATTCATTCATGTGCAACAGCAATCTGCCGATTTGTTCCGCTTCTGCGTTCTTCCAGTCTTCGGGTTCTACAAACATCCATCTGGGCTGTGTTGGTGCAGTCTCTTCCCCGTCCGCACGGGTTCCCCATATGCCTTCATTCCAAGCTTCCATCGTCAGCGATTTCTTCTGAGGATCGTCGTCCGTCCCTTCCCAGTACACAACGATCAGATCGGGACGCTGCACGCCCTCTGCTCGAAGCCGCTCGATGATGGGTCCCGCTTCCATCCCTGTTTCTAGACTGGTTTCTACTCCGGATTCAACTCCGTTTACTGTCTCAGCTTCTATCCCGCTCTCCTGTTCCATGACCAGGATATCCAGACCCATTTCCTCCAGTAGCCTTTTGGTATTCTCTTCGAGTATCGGGTGACCTGCTGGCTGCAATAGCAGCACCTTGCTAGCCTTTATCCGGGGAATCAGCTGCGTGCTAAGCGCTTTCAGTTCCTCGACACGATCATGCAGTTCTGCGTTCGTCACCCGTTCCTGTTCATATTGTGTCAGCATCTCTCGCCATACAAAATGCTCGGTATCCCTCATCCAGGATTGCCCCAGGGTTCCACCAATCACAATACCGATGCCCAGTGCAAAAAAAATACTGATAATGGTCATGGCATGATAGCGGGTATGTATCACAGGGGAAGCACCTCCCTTTTTTGCACACCTGTTTCGAACGTATGAACCCGAGTTCGTCAGGTTACTTGAACGAAATTTGAAAATAAATCCGAATGGTATCCAGAAACTGTCGGAAACCGGGATGAATGACAAACAACATCACGAGAGGAAACAGGGCCGCGGCCAATACGTGCCACATACTGCGAAACCTGACTGGTCGTTGATACAACTTGCTCACGCCCTTGGCATCCACCAGTTTGGAACCGACTTTCATCCGCACCAGCAAGGTGCTGGCCATCCCTTTTCTTCCCTTCTCCAGAAAGTCGATCATGTGCGTATGGGTACCAAGGGTGACAATTAGCTCGGCACCCTGCTCATAGGCGAGTAGCATCGCGATATCTTCACTGGTGCCTTTCGCACAGATTTTACGGCTCGGGACGTGCAGTTTCTCCAGTCTGTCAAGGCCCGGAGCCCGTCCGTCCGGATAGGCGTGAACGAGTAACTCCGCGCCACAGCGAAGCGCATGGTCAGACACACTGTCCATATCGCCAATAATGAGATTCGGCATGAAGCCATGTTCCAGCAGAGCATCCGCGCCGCCATCGACCCCAATCAATACGGGCCGGTAATCCTGGATGTAAGCCCGAATGATGCTCAGATCCTCCTTGTAGCCGCTTCCCCTCACCACGACCACAACATGCTGGTTTCCTAGCCGTGTTCGCAAGGGGGGCGTCTTCAGACGATCAATCACGAGTTCTTTCTCCTGACTGGCATAGGTCAGCGTATTGTCAATGAATCGATTAAGCTGAGAACCCATATTACGCATGGCCTGCTTGTATAAATGGTCATAGTCAGCAAACGTAAATGGCTGACAGGTAATCTGGTTGTCCTCCACTTGAATGGCATCCTCGGTAATGGTGATCGTATTCCCGCTTTGAAAGCAATGAAAGGCAAGCGGATCAATATCAAAAATCGGTATTGCAGCATCGAGCAGCCTTTTCGCTCCGACTGACGGGTAACTGCCATCCATCGTTTTAGCTGCGTTAATGACCGCCTTTACTTTCGCTTCAATAAAGCCATTGGCGGCCATTTCATCAATATTCTCATGGCAAATCACCGCAATCTGCCGAGGTTGAATCGACCGAAGCAGCTGCTTCGTGCTCGTATGGACCTGAATGGTTCCACTCAAATTCGTAGTTTGACTTAACCGCATCATGCGAAATGGTTTCACTCCTATACTCAGACAGGCTTGCCCTTATTATGCATCAGTCCGGGCAATTTATGCGGCATGCAAATAAGGCCGATTGTCCGAAAAACGGAAATCGACCTTTGTTCACTTTAAATTTGAAATTTGAATTCGTTAACAATGAAAATGTTACGCTTGCTTTGTGGTTGCTTGAGCGATCATTATTCTACAATGAGGGTCGAAACCATATCATCATGACCCGTTCCGCACATAATTGCACATTTGATCTCATAGGTGCCTGGCTCAAAGGTATGTTCGACAGAATCCCCATCTTCAAGGTAAATATCTGTTCCTTCAATTTCAACAGCGTGGATGCCTCCGCCGCGTTTGTTTACCATGGAAAGGACCATCGGCTCTCCAGCCTTGATTGTATACTCTTCCTGGTCAAATTTGAAATTTTCAGCCTCAAAGCGGACTTCGTTTTCTTTTGGTGCTTCTTCTGCTGTTTCTTCTTTTGTTTCGATGGATGTAATGGACAGTGTGACAGCCAATAGACCTGCGATCACCATCAATCCAAGCATGACCCATTTATGCATGTTGAAGACCTCCATTTATACTCGTATAAGCAATATTGTACAAAAATGATGTGAAGTTTTGTTTGCCTGATTGCGATTTTAATTGAACGATTTGTGACAAATTCTTTTTCTGAAACGTGCAACTGCTTAGCTTGCCCCGCCTTCTCTCTATTTATTATGGACAAATGCCAAGCAATCAAAACGGGTATCATCCAATCCGTGACTGCACATGTTAAAAAGGAGTTCATCAAGTGTATGCAGGAGGGATGAAGATGACGGAACAGGGACAGCACCAGCAAGTGTTTCAAAAAGCGGTAGAACGGGCTGAGCAAGCCATCAATCGTGCCAGGGATTCAGAAATGGCCGCTCATGAAGCCAAGAAGACGAATCACCCTTCTTCCATGCAATCTGCCAGGCAAATGGTCAAACAGGCCGAGATTGAATTGAAGCAGGCGTCCGAGCATTTGGAATCAGCCAGTCAGCTCGGTCAGGTTCAGCAAGCCCAGGGTATGCAGGAAAACCTGGCCCAGGCGCTGGGCAATCTGCAGGTATTTGATTTACATGATCCCAAGCAGGTAAGATAATCGCTGCACTGCCTGTATCTAACACTTCTTGTGCTGCATGACTGACGAAGCAGAGGACAAAATAAGTCCGTATCTTCATGACTTCCTAAAGGAGTGATTAGCAATGCGTGAAGGATTGGTTCCATCGATTTTAGGTTCCGTCGTAACCGCATCAGGAGCAACTCTGTTAGGCAGGAATCGAGCTGCAGCGCTGGGTGTCATGGGATTTGGTCTGGCTCATGTCGTGCTAGGCGCCATTGACCTGTTCGAACATCGCTATCGTCGCTAGCTCTGAAGATCGGCAAGGGCAGGCAGCATGTGAAGAGCATGTTGCCTGCTTGTCCAGCTATCAGTCACAGAACAAGCGAAGGGGGACGCACAATGAGCAGCCGAAAAAATCACAGTGTGAAGGGCAGCCGCTCCAATCAGGATACGCTGCAATACCATGCGGATCAGGTTATCGAGAAAAACCAAAAGCATGCAGGACAAAATTCCTTCTATCATCAGGCTGAAAAGTCTGCCGAAAAGTAACAGAAATGAAAAAGCCATTTCGCGCGGGGTGTGTTTCACCCTGACGGGAAATGGCTTGTTCGTATTTGTTCAGGGTGCTTCAAGTTCGCTTTCTGTTACCCATTTATGATTCGTCACTTTTCCCTCACCTGTTGTCGGAACGTAGTCAACCATATAAACGGTTGTCTGTTCGGCAGAATCAATGGTCGCTGTAGCGCCGTCCATTCCCTTCATATGATCTGCCTGCAAAACGACCTCCGTTCCTTGCTCAAAAGCCGCATCCCCTGCATTCATCAGTTCTTCGTGGATGACCCACTTGTGATCGGTCACTTTCTCTCCACCTGTTGTGGGCATATAGGAGACGGTGTAAACGATCGTGTCATATGCGCCAACAATCGTGGCTGTTGCACCGTTCATTCCTTCCATATGATCAGCTCGGATCATGGCCTCACTGCCAACCGGGAACGTTGGGGCAGCTGCTTCCTGCAACTTATCAGGCAATTCACCTGATGAGGAATGGTTCATGTCTGAATGCTCGTCATGATGATTGTTGTTTGATGAGTGAGCGTGATTCGTATCGTTTCCATTCCCGCAGGCACTTACACTGAATACAATCATCGCTGTTACAGATAGCATGACGATCAGCTTTTTCATTCTCTACCGCACTCCTTGAATTTGATTTATCATGATCATCATATACCCACCCATCGTATATTGCAAATCAAGAAACATACTTGCACAAAAAATACCATCCCCTTATCTGATGTGTGACACATCGAATAAAAGAGATGGTATCTTTTTGTACTCATTACGTCCTTCTATCAGCTCACCTTATGCTCGATCCGCAGCTTATCTGCGACCATCGCGATGAACTCACTGTTGGAGTAGGCGAAATACGATTTCGTAATCTCTCACGCCTTATACATACGGGCTGCATGACGCAAAGCTCACCGGAACTTTATCGGAATCACGGCGAAATATTCATAGCTATTGAGGAGTCGGATTAACATGGAACAAAAATACGGATTTATCTCTCGGAAAAAAAATGCTAGAACGTTAGATTTCGATAAGTATATACCGGAATTTTTAATGACAAAGCGGCTGGAAAAACGGTCACCCAAAACAATTTCCACCTATGAACAGACGTTAAAGCAATTCAAACGATTTTTCGATGAGCGAAGCTATTCCGAAATGAACGCTGATGTTATGCGAGATTACATTCATTATCTAACTTATGAAAAGAAGAGATGGGACGACCACCCGACAAGTCCGATTCGCGAAGACGGATTATCTGCTCGATCAGTTAATAATGTGATTCGAATCATGAAAGTGTTTTTTAATTATCTCAAAAACGAAAATTTAATATCTAGCAATCCACTTAAATCTGTAAAATATCAAAAGCAAGAAAAAGATACCTTTGAAATTTTTACAGATGAAGACGTCATAAAATTACTTGAAGTACCAAATAAGAAACTCTACACTGGCTTTAGAGATGTATGTATGATGTTAGTGTTAATTGATACCGGACTTAGAATAAAAGAGTTAACGAACCTAAAAGCATCGGATATTGATTTCAAAATGCGTCAAATCACAGTCCGGTCATCTGTGTCAAAAACAAACACGGCTCGAAATGTCCCCATTTCTAAACGTACGTGTGCAGAATTACAAAAACTGATAGAGATGATTAACGTAGAATCAGATGATTATGTTTGGCTTACTCAATTCGGGGAGCGGTATTTTGCCGATACCTTCGCAAAAATGTTAAAGAAATATGGAAAAAAAGCACATATATCAGGCGCAAGAGTTTCGCCGCACACCTTTCGTCATTATTTCGCGATAAAGTTCCTACGAGAAGGAGGAAATCCAATGACATTGGCACGTATATTAGGACATACATCGCTAAATATGACGCAAGTGTATCTAAAATTTACTGGTTCTGATTTACGGGATCAACATGACATCGCATCGCCAGTAACCAGTCTTTTCGATAAAGGAAATATTAAGAAGTCGGGTAAGATCCGCTTTAAATAATCACTATAACTAATTAGAAACGAAAAAAGACGCCAACCCCTCGGAATGATCCCGATAGAGTCGACGTCGCCCTCGAATATTGATACGCGCCGCTCGAATATGTTACGATTGGATTAAGAGGAAGGGGCATTTTCGCCCCTCACTCCGTTGGTACTTAACGTTTGCCCGGTCGGCGCCGTTTTGTACCTTTTTCTATGCACCCGAGTTCGGAAAATTGTCCGTAAGTTTTCCGCACCTAAAACGCCATATCTGACGGGGTGCCCTGGGGGTACTCCATTCCGCAATGCATAACGTATTCATTTCCGGTTTACATAATGATTCTTGTCGGACGCAAATTCGAATGTATCAAAACGGCGGAATCCCGCGTCACAACTGGCGTCTAGGCATCACGTCAGTAATGGCGGGATTTTACCGTTTATGCATTCGTTATGCAGTTCGTTGAATAATCCGCTTAACCGTGCGGTCTGGCGGCGATTCCGTTCGTTGTGGCGGCGACGGATGCGACGTGCGAATATACGCCGTTTATGCAGCGGCAGACCCCCGAGTTTTGAGACCGCCCGTCCTTCCGGAGCGTCTTGCGGATAATCACGTCATTCTGTCCGAATTTGTTTACGCTGTTCCACTCACTTTACCGCACTAATTCAATGCATTTCACGTATTTATCACTGCATCATAGTTCCGTACACCTAACGCAAAAAAGACCCGCCAGCCACAGGCCATTAATGACTATTAATCATTTCGTCTAAATCAGCGATCTCTTTCGCGATCTCTTCGTCTGTTTTGCGTCTATGTTCAATCGTTTCGCGATTATCTTCGACGACTTGTCTGTCCGTTAACAGACCGAATCTACGCATAAATAGGTCGATGGCCTTAACGGAAGGCACACCGTTAGATCCACCTCGGATCAGCTTCATAATCGCTACGTTAACCTCGCCGCGCATCGTTGATAGCTCTTGATCAGTTAAGTAGTTAACGTATTCGTTAAACGCCTCGATACGCTTCCACTCATAAAGAGTCGTGCGGCTGATTGATAGCTGATTAGCGATTTCTTGCATCGTCATCTTCTTACCTTCAGTTAATACGCCCCACTCGTTATCAACGATTAAACGCGCTGCTTTTCGTTGCTGTGGTGTTAATTGCGCTTCAAGTATCTTCTTTCTATTTCGTGACATCTACATGCCCCTCTCCCTCTTAGATTAAGTGTTTGATTGATTCATAATGCGTCCATGCTGCTTCTTCGGCCGCTTGCAGACGTTCGGGATCGGCTTTAAGCATTTCGACTTCTTGTCGTAATCGCTCTCTATGGGCTACGGGATTATCACTTTGATAGTCTGAGTATAAATCGTGTTTGCCCATTTGAAACCCTAACATCGCTACCTCTATCAGTGATAACTTAGAGCTAAGGTTTATATCGTCGGTCCTACCGGTGTCAATTGATTTATTGATAGATCTCATTTCATTTAATATGATCCCTACACCAGTGACGTAGGATCTTACGCCATCAGCCTTTGATTGGGCAAGTAACTTCGCTAATGATTCGTATTTCTCAAATATAGACATGTCTATGCTGTGATACGTACCCCCTGCGACAAGCTTCGCGTATTTAACCGCGATTGGATAAAATGGAAATAATCGCTCGACTAGAATGATGGATAACGCTTCATCTACAAAATCTTCCGGGGGTTCATGCGGTAATCCCCGTTCTATTCGGTATTGACGTAGTTCTTCCGTCAGTTCGTCGACCATTCGCTTTATTTCTTCGATGCTTTCTGCCAAACGATCCACCCCCGTATTAGTATCCCGCCGACGCCGCGCCGAGCATTTGCGCTTCTTTCACTTTCCGTACGAACGCCGCCGCAATCCGGTCGATATCCGCGTCTTCTCGAATCACTACTTGATCTGCAATCTTGGCGATGTTGATTCCGCCGTTTCCTCCGGTTCTCGAATATTCCCGATTCTCTTCCGGAGTTAATACGCGCTCGTCCTTATGCAGTCGCGCGATATATCCGTTATAGGGGACGCGGGATAAACCGGAAGCGTACGAACCACTTACGCGACCTGCCGTCCAATCGATCGCGTTCTTTGCGGCGTCGCGCGCGCTGCCTAAACCGAATGGGTTATTCGTAAATGCGCCCCACTGCCGTTCGAAGAAACTCCGATCGTCTGGCGGCGCAGCCATTAGAACGCCGTCTCCAAATACGGACTCGCCCGGCTTCGCGTTTTCTAATTTTTGGTAGAACGATTTCTGTTCCTCGCGCGCAACCCGATCCGCTTCTTCTCTTCTGTGAATGGCGCCAGTTATCGACGATCCGCCGTAAACAGTCGCCGCCGCGCCGAGTTTGACCGCCGCCGGACCAGGCGTTGCCAAAAACGTCAGCAGAGCCGCAAGTTCCGGATTCTGCTCGGCGGCGCCTTTTAGTCCGTCCAGCATCCCCTGCGCCAACGCCTTTCCGACGTCTACGCCGACGCTCACGATCGTAGGCAACGACGCTCGAACCGATTCCGATAACGTCGAAATGAGCGAGCTGGCGGCGTTGCGGATCATCTCTTTTCCGTCGTTTTGATACCACCGATTAAATACGCGCTCCACATCGCTCATGATCTCCCGGACCTTATCGCCGAAACTGAGATTGAGGAATTCCGGATTATTCAGGTAATTCCGGTCGATGTATCCGTATAGTAATTTCGCCTTTTCGTGCGCCCATCCGAATGCGTCCGCCAGTCCGCGCGATAGCATATCCGTAAATGGCCGCCACTTGCCGGAGTCCATGAATTCGTTCATATCGCGTAGCATCGGCCGCAGGACTTCGAGCGACCCTTCGCCGACAGACCGCATCGCCGTTTTCAGCCGGGCTTTAAACTTGTCCCAAAGCACGATGTTAGACGTTCCGATTTTATCGAGATATTCTTGCGATATCCCGATTTTTATCAGATAATCGTCGAGCGCAACGAGCTGGTCCGCAACGTCCATTTTTTTGATATCGTTTACGACGTCTTTCGGAATCTCGAAGCGCTCTGACATCGATAATCCGTCGCCGGAAAAGATTTCCCGGAGTGCAAACGTGGCGCCATCGATACCTTGAATCGGATCATAAGCGACAAGCTTTTCCGTTACGTCCCACATTTTCTGCAACGTATCCAAATCGTGAGACTGCCCGATGAATCCCTTCGAGTAGGCAAGCATTTCGGCTTCGTGTATGATCGGCGAGCTGAACGCCTTTTTCCGGACGTTCTCCATATATGCGGCGGCTTTATCGGCGTCCTTTAGCATTCCCTCGATTTGAAACTGGCTGAGTTCGTACCTGGCCGCCTCGCCGACGGTGGCGTTAAACGTTTGATAGGCCGCAACCGCCGATCCGACTGCGACGACAAGACCTCGCATGGATGCCGTTGCCCGCGCCGATCCGGATACGACGTTCCGCATTCCACTGCCGACCGCCCGTCCCATGCTGACGAATGCCCGACCGGTCATGTTGCTTGCGCGACCAAGCCTATCCGTCGCGGATTTCGCCCGATCCAGCGACCTCTGCGCCCGTTCAAGCCGGGACTGGACTGAGCGGAGAGGCTTTGATAATCCGTCTTCGAGTTTGAGACTTGCTTTTAGTTCAAATGAAATATCAATCTAACTCCTTTCTTTTCTCAGCGATGATTCGCATGATTATTTTTTCAATCCGTTCTGCTTTTTTCTTTAGTTTCTCTTTTTCTCTAGTTGATGTACTTTGCTTGTAGTTCACGATCAATTTAAGTGCGTCCTTAGCTTTAATAAATAAAAGCTTTGATTCATCATCCTTTTCAACGAAATCTTTATAATGATGAAGAAATCTCTTGATCTTTACATTGTCAGAACAATGTAATAGTTGATCAGATAATTTGTTCAAATCATATACAAATGACTCTAATTTATCTCTCATGCTTACCTCCTTCAATTGAAAAAGACGTCCCACTTACTGGGACGCCTTGCTGTAGACTGCCTAGCCAATTTGCAGGGGCTCATCTTGGCGCTCATCTAGTTTAAATTCATATTGATCAGGTCGATTGGCGAAACTCGCGATCTCGCGGTCAAATAAGTACACTAACGTGTCTTTATGAATGTGATTGTTAAAAATGTCTGCGCCATATCTCGCATCGAGATGAGGTGAAAGTTCTGCCGCCTTCTTCTGCTCATCTGACAAGGCTTTATTAGAAATATCTTCATATAACTTTTTAACTTTAATAGCGAGTTCAGGACGCTCATCACCTGATGAAGTTAGCAGATCGCTGACCATGGAGGCAAACTGATCTTTTATTATTTTTGCAAAATATGGATTGTCCTGTTTCTCAATAAATTGTGTAATCTGTTCAATACATTCACCAGGGCTAGTAAACAGTAATTTTGTTTTTATGTCATTAAATTCGCGTTCAAACGTTTTTATTACAGTATCACTAGCTGGTTTTTCATGAGACTCATTTAAAACAAGCTCAGCGCCTACTTTTGCAGAAATTGCTGCTTTATCAAACTCCTCTCTCATTTTTTTAGCTTCTCTCAGAAATTTCTCGCCATATTGTAATTTTGCTCTTTGAATTTCTTCTATTTTACCCTCGCCACTCAACCTTGTGTCGGATTTTATTTGTCTTTCTGCCTCTTCAAATTCTGTTTTCACATCAAGAAGTAGTGTTGTTGCTCTCTTTTCGATTTCGCTTGTCTTTTCTAGTGCATCTATCATTTTTTTATAATTTGTCATTTCCCATTCCCCCATAACGAATTTTTTTATTTCTCAGCGATTACTCTGCTAGTGCCTTTTGGCCATTCCCCATTTTTCTGCAAATTATATACCTCGCGATCCGTCACAATCGGCAAATCTGATAAACTAAACAACTCACCAAGCGAAATGTGCGCCCCTGGATAGTTGTCGTTATCTTTGTAGCATAAGTTCTTTATCTCTGATTCGATCTCACTATATTTTGCACGAAGTTCTTGATAATCAACGATTGCATTATAGAACTCCTCTTTTCCTCGCAACATTCTCTCAATAACTGGTGACAACTCTTCTTCTCTCACTTTATGTCTATAATTATCTCTAAAGTCAAGAACGAGGTCACGAATACTTATCTTGTCTATACTTTCCTGCTCGCAAACATAATTAAATGCATGTTGTCTCTCCTTCGTGGCTGCTTCATATTCTTTTTCTGCCTCTTCTATTTGTTTTCTTAACTTCTTCTTATCTGTTGATAGATCCTCACATCCTGATAATTCTTGTTTGATTAATGATTCGAGTTGAGATGTTAAGTCGGTCACACGTTTACTAGCGCTGGCCTCATTTTTTATATATTTCTCCTTGAAGTCATCAAATCTGTGCTTCTGATTTTCATAATCTTCATATAATTTCCATTTGATCATGATTTATCGTCCTTTCGAATTTTAGAATTTATCCAGGTAAAAAATTGGATAAGCCAGTTTTTGCTCACAGGTTCATCTGCTTGTTCTTCTCTTGTATCGTCACGATTCAATAGAAATAACTCTTGCATGATGTGAAACATTGGGTCAGCCGGCGTCATGATTCTGTACAAATGTGATAAATCGGCGCTTGGAATAAGTGAGCAGTTAATTCCAAGGATGTTGTAAAAAATTTTGAACACTCCCTCGTCATCTGTCTCTAAATCTACTGATTTGACATCGTTTACTAGCATTATGTCTAAAATCACATCAACTAAATCGACCGCGTGCGCAATTGGCTTCACAGTTTGACCGGCGTGCCACCCATGGCTGTCGTAAAACGTTATGATAGCGAAGTGTATGCCCTCTAGCTCTGTTGTGCCAACGTTAAAAAGTGGTCTCACATCTATCCCCTCATCTTCTATGCCTTGTTTTCCTTGTTTTCCGTCTTTTCCCTGCTGATACCACCGATTTTCCTAGCGATGGCTCTAACCACGTAATCTCATCGCCAGTGCCTTCGCCGCCTTTCCAAGTAATCGCCCTTTTATACGTCAAGTTTTACGCCTCCCTTTTCGACCAAATGCGGTGCCATATATCGAATATATTTATCCGAGACGCCGCCGCCAAACTTCATCCGAAAACTCTCGCCCGTCTGAGTGTGCGTGATATAAACGTTCTTCTTATAGCAGCCGTCTAATTCAATCACCGAAACAACGAAATTGCTCAACGTATTCACCTCCAGGTAATATAGTCATAATCCGCTGGCACGTCGATATGAACGTGCCGAACACCGTACTCTTGCGCATTTTGAATAACCCAATCCGTTACGGAACGTATCAAGCTCGGATCAACGCGCGGCACGTAAAACGATTCCGCCTTTTCGCCTAAAATTTCGCCCGTATCTCGGTCAACGTATTTGCATACAACGTTGTATTTTTTATGCGACGCCGTACCTAGTCCGATTTTTATCGTTAACTTTGCGATTATCTCCAATTTTAGCGGGGACCTCCCTTCAAAATATGTAGCCGAAGATACCGGCAATCCTCCGCCGGTTCGCGGAGACATTTGCAGCGTGGGTCAGACTCCGTTTTCAATGCCGACATAATCGCGCATGTGGTATCCGGCTTGTACATGTCGCACCAGGCTTTCGCGTATTCTCTCAACGTTTCCCCTCCTACTTGTTAACATTTAGACATACCAAATAGCCGAGTTAAGGTGATTCTACCTGCTCGGAACTTCGTCGACTGGGAACGCCCTTGTTATGCGCTTTTCTAACGTCTAAATGTTAACGAATTGCCGAGTCTCGGACATTGCGATTCTTGACCGCGCTCTCTTCTTTTCAGCAGAACAATTAACGCAATATTTCTGACGATTAGATTTCTTGACGATTGGACAGCCGCATGTACTGCATTGACTGATCGCTTCTTCATCTGTTGCCCAATACGCAGACTCTAACGCTGCGTCCACAGGAAGTACGTGCTTTTCAAAGTAAAAACAACGCATCCCTCCTTCGTTAAGGTATCGTTTCGCCTCCGGATCATCGCGGAACCAGATGCATTGTGATTGATATCGACATCCATTCGTTCCGGTAAAAGCTGCACAATGTTGACGTGCTAATTGCTGAAATCGTCTGTTTAAATTACGTATCATTTAATCGCCCTCGATGCGGATCGCTGCGGTTTGCATCCGACTCGTTTTATCGCCCGCATGGCCGACTGTTTAACGTCTGCTCGTAAGACGCAATCTATAACCAATCTAATAAAACCTCTTTTTGTGCAATTTCCTGAACTGGAGCAGCCATTTTTCTCTGTTTTGATGTTGGTTTACTTGTTCTAGCTTCAATGTTAGCAATACGTTCAGTTCTATATTGAAGCGCCTCAGGGAACCTACTATAAAATTCGGACTCTGATTCGATTGGAGCTGACAAAAAATAAATATTATTTGCTCCTGTATCACTTTTGCGAGTTTCTATTAGATTCCATTTATTTAATTCTCGTAACAATTTACGTATCTTATCATCACTGAATCCAGTTTCTATACACAAGGTAGCTATTGGTGGAAATGAATACTTATATTGATAGTTCCAATAATGATAAAGTACATCATACACTGAAATATGATCACTCTTAAACCCAGGAATGTTCATATAGAGCGTTCTCAATGTCCTAGCAGATGGGACGAAGACCGCTGCCTGCATTGGCTTTGATTTTGACGTTGCATCCAAAATTGCACCTCCTCCTGTCCCCCACATTTTACGGGGGATATATAATTCTTATTATTCTTTCTCTCTCTCTCTCAACGTCCTAGGATATATATACAAACATACTATCCGTTGTTCCGTCGCTTTAGCGGCGGTAATATAATTCTTTATACGTAATTCTTAATATATAATTATTAATACACCCGTAATTTACGGGGGATAATAACTATTTTTACGGGGGTCATACCCGCAATTCGCGGGGGATTTCTTTTAAACTTGCGATGGGACTTCTGTAATAGATATTTTTCTACGCGCCAGTTCCATTCGGGTTGGATTCCGTTCTAACTCGTTGTATATTTCTAAAATTCGTTGAAGTTTAGCCGGTGTCAACTCAAGTTCGATCTTGATTTTAGCTACCATATCAGCAGTTAACGGTCTTTGATCGTGTTCAATCCGCCACATGCCGGCGGCAGACGTATTCAGTATGGCCGCCATATCTTCGAGCGTTAGGCGATATACTCTGCGAATGATTCGAATGGTATTAGGTGTAATCTTCATGTGCGATCCTCATCCTCCTTTGAAATATTTTTTTTCATAGCGACAAATAAAAAAATTTTCGATCGTACGACGTTCAGAAAAATAAAAAAGCATCCGAAGATGCCATTTTGACTTTCGATTATTCCCTCATAACTGAATTAACTCTCTATTTACGTTAAGTAATACGTCAATGTTTAACATATTTATTCTTTAATTTTTCTCAATCTGCGACTTAAACTTGCCTCATGTATTCCGAGTTTCTTCGCAATATACCGATTTTTCATTCGATATCCACCAGTAAGGTCTACGTGATATTCCGAAAAATCCCCGGTTTTTTTATCCTCTTCTATAATAGATACGATACGATCAATAAATTGCTGATTGCGCTGTGATTGTTTGATTAAATCAATCCTGTCAGCTCCAAATAAGGTATAAATGGGACCGTAATATTTAGGATCGACGTACTTTACCTTACCTTCACGTCTAACGCGCCTTTTATCGGCGAATTGAGTCTTCACATAATGAGTACGTATTGCTCTATTAACGAAATGAACGATTTGCCGCTCAGATAATTCCGTATCGACCTTTGTCAGGGCGTATTCAATCGCTGAAAACAAATCATCCCAGTGTTCTTCGACTAACCTTGACGTTAGCAAACTCCACAATGTCTCTCGCTGTCCTGTTAACTGCTCATAAGCGCGCTGAAGAATCGGAAATGAAGCAGAAAAATAACGAGCTAAATACAACTCATGCTCCCTATAATTTTCAACAGTTAATTTAATACCCGTCCACGCTTCAAGTTGTGCAGCATGTTCTGCAAATATCCAGTCTGGTGAATCACGTTTAATATCCAATCCGGCCTCACTTAACGTATATTTAATCGTCGATAGTCTACCGCCAATAAGACGAAGGCAGCGAAAAGCGACATAATATTCAGGGCCTGGTAAATTATGCAGTCCGTGCTTCAAAAAGTCATATCCCATCGCGTTTCGAATCATATCAAACACGATCGGATCTTTGTTAAGTTGATATTGGCGTATAGCTTCAAGAAACGTCTTCATTTACGCGACCTCCTCTCTCTCATAAATACGCTACCTGGCTTCATTATCCTCCCCCTCAATGAATGTCAATAATAACTGCTTCTTCCGTCTCACTAAACGATAAATTCCGCTCTAACGCCGTGATAAACTCCTTTAGTCCGGCAACAGCGCTTTTGTATTCGTCTAAACTGTACCGGTTTATCGTCGTGAACTCCGCCAGATATAACGTTAAGTGGTAGTACGTTTGGAGTAGGTTTCGGACGTCCTCCGAAAAACTCATCGCCGCACCGTTGACCTCGGTACTGTTATCAATCCGAAATGTCGGATCGTCAATGTCCCCGTATTTCTTTACGTACCTACGGAGCTTGTCCGATTCCCGCACCTCTGCCTTTTCCGCCCTTTCCTCCGCCTCCTTCAACGCTTTTTTGACTTCGCGCAGCTCCCTCACCGTCATTTCGTCTACCGTTTTTGCGGCACCCGTCGACGGGATCGTATGCGAGGTGGATACGAAGGATTCGCGATCGACGTCGGATGGTAGCGAGAGCATTTCGAGGATCTTACTCGATGGTAAATTCGCCGACGTCGGGGATTCTGAGAATTGTTCAAACGCTTGAATATAGCGGTGTACATGCGATTTGTTAAAACCGATAGACTCCGCCCAATCGCCAAAATCCACATGTGTCAAATCGTTCTCCTTAACGTGTTTCAGCCGTCTTCCTATTTCGAAGATACTTTCGCCGGCAATCCGCTTGTATGCGTTGATTTCGGCCGTTACAACGTCTAAATCCGATGATAATGCGACGATCTTCATATTAACGCCTCCCTATTCGTAGTTTCTTCGTTTCCTCAACGTCCTTTAACGTGTGAAATAATGTAACTCTGCCTCCTTTCGGTTTTGACGTGTTTGGTTTTTATATATCTATGACGTCAGACATAAGTGGTAACGTCAGATATATTTGGTGTTAACTGTCCCGTATCGGTTCGGTTTTTAACCGGTGCGGTAATGTTTATTCTCATTTGTTGTTATTACCGTTGTTATTATTACAATCCTGTAGACAGGACTCGGCGGACTCCTGTAAACGGGACTCGGCGGTATCCTACGGACAGGATTCGGCGGGTAAAAACATCGGCGTATACACGTCTTTCACGTTACCCTTATACGGAACTTTTTCGATGACTACTAACTTCTCATCCGCTAATAACGTCTTGATCCGTTTGAGCCTATCCCGATGGATTCCGGTGTCACGGCTGATTTGTTCATTCGTCGGATATGCCCGCATATAAAAAGCGCTGTCTATTTTTCCGTTGACGTTAGCGTGTAAATATCCGAATAATATGAGCGCATCCCTCGCATCCCTCCCGTTATATTTTCGGATGAGCGCCGGTAAGACGTCGCGGTATATCGAATGGGACGTCGGAGTATAGCCGCCTTTTTCGACCAACTTCGTTTTTTGAATTATTGCGGTATCTATTGGCGCTCACCTCCGTTACGTATAATACGGCTGGTCAGTGCGGAAATTGAGACAACGTTGTTTACTCCGTTACCTATATGTACAACGCTATTTTCGATTTCGCACACTTTTGACGGAAAAAGAACGGAAATTTCTTCGTATTTAATTCCGCCTATACTATATATGGCGAACGGAAATGGCGTTTCGCACAGAAACCGGAATAAATTTTCCGATTTTCCGTCATCTTCGACGGGAAAATTCTTTAAAATCAGCGGATTTCAGGCGTTCTATGGCAGAGGGTACCGATAGGACTTGGCGGATGGGAAAACGGCTGAGACGGGGAATACGGAAAGGAAACGGAAGGGGAATGCGGAGGGGTTTTCGCCTCATAGCACGAAGCTGAATTCGATTGGTATCGATTTGACCGCAGAGATTCTGAAACCGAACATTTGTTCTAACGTAATACATATTAAAAGACGGACAGTCCACGTTGCCGCGTAAACCGACCGCCTTTCAGTAATGGATCGTTGCCGATGAGGATGCGCATTCCTCCCGATCCAGGAATTAGCGTATCGGCTCCCGCGTTTGGCGCCGTGGGAGCCATTATATAGGCGAAATCGCTGGCGTCGTATGTCTCCTCCATTACTGCCGATAGAGTTGTAGTTGGCGCTACAATTCCGAAATTTCATCGGAGACAGCGTTACAAATCGAAAGCTACTTCATCAATTGCAAGTTTGATTACGTGTTCGATGACTAATTCATACGCACTCATCCGTTTTAACCTCTTATATAGTAGCGGGACATCTTCGATGCTGGCCGTTCCGAGCCTAACGTAAGTAAAGTGTGACGTCATCAAGTATACATCGTCCTCTAGCAGCCTCACATGAACGACGGCCGCGCCGATGTCATCAACGAAAATAGCCGCATTATTTGACGTCAAGTAACCATCGTAATCGAGATTTTCAGATGATCCGTCAGTTTCTACGAAATGGAAGCGTACTGTTACCCGTTTCATTGGCGGACACCTCCACTTATCGTCGCTTTATGCTCGAAGATCGCGGGTATCACCGCGTGCCATTCAGTAACGATGAACGTTTGACCGGTCGGCGCTTTGACTCGTATATAGCCATTCGGATAAGCAATCGAATATGGCATATAGCGTAGCTTATAATCGTTGCAAGCGGCATATTCGTGCGCTTTGACTTCCGTTTGTGATTTATATTTCATCGGCTGATCATCCCCGTCATGATGATACGAAAAAATTCAACGAGAAGGGCCGCGATAATTTGCGATATGAAACGTTTCCTTCGTCGGCTCATAACGAGATTAAACTGCCGTATATGTATCGTTGCCACGAGCGATCACCCCCTCGTCAATAATAAAGCCGAGCGCGGCGGCTTGCGACGGTGTGACCGCCATACAACCGAAAGTGGCGGACAGGCTGGCGCCAGTTTTGCGGCTGAATGGAAGCGGGAGTAACGCGATTTCCTGCGTGGTTCCGATGAGACTAACGATGAAATTACCGGATTGGTGGCGGCGGTATGAGATTTGATTCATATGTGTAACCTCCTAAACTAAGTATATTATTCTTTTATACGTATATCAGTATAATCGTTTATTCGTATTGTGTCAATATACTACTTTTCGTATAATCAAATAAATTAGACTGGAGGATTAGGAATGGGACGTAAGATTAATGTTAAACTTAATGAAGTTATGCGGTCACGGAATTTAACTCAATTGCAGCTTTCAGAAATGACAGGTGTTAGACAAGCTTCGATATCAGAGATGAGCCGTAATATTAGAGACAAAGTAAACCTTCGCCATTTAGAGCGAATTGCTGATGCTTTAAATATTGATGATGTTTCTGAGCTGATAGAAATTACATACATACAACACTACAACGAAGAATAACGCGACTAGCTCATGGCTGGATCGCGTTTTTATATGGGGGAATGACAGATGAAGAGTCACGTATCAGCGCTACTCCTGGCAATAGGAATCTTATTATTTATTCTCGGATTTTATCTCGGCTTCAAAGTTGAGGGAGTGCTTAAGTACATAGCAATTGGAACCGGAATTGCCATCGGTGCTTTCTTCCTTGGACTTGGTAAGATTATCGATCTTTTAAAAGAAATCGCTGATAAAAAATGACGAATCTATCTAACGTTGAACTATACACAGCCGCAATGGATCGTCGAATTGTTTGCGTCTTACAGGCAGGCGAATTGATCGAAGCGGGCGGAGTGATCGAGGATATATCAGAAAATGCGGTAAGAATTAACGGAGCTTGGTTCATGCGGGGGAATTGTACGTTTATTATTCGAAGGTAAATACGAAGTACCTACGCAAATTCTACGTAGGTACTTTTGATTATACGTCCCTTTCGCTCATTAACCGATCCAGCGGACTATATTTCCGATGCTGCGTCGCCACGTCTTCGCTGAACAGCGATATGTAATGCGATACCATATCTAGCGTCGTGTGGCCGAGAATATTCTTGAGACTGAACGCATCGCCGCCGTTTAGCAAATACATTTTCGCGAACGTATGGCGGAGCGTATGTGGCGAGACTCGAACAGGCAGCCGGGATTTCACGCCGTATTTCCGCATGTTGTCCTGGAACGAGCGGGGTTTTAACGGCTGATTTTCAACGGACAAGAATAAATTCGGATGCATGATCCGTCCTCTGTACTCGATATACTTCCGCAGCCGCTGCGCCATTTGATCCTGGAATGGGACATAGCGCTCTTTCCGTCCTTTGCCGAATACGCGGATTAACCCGGCCTTAAAATCGACGTCATTCATTTTAACGCCTATTGCTTCAGATAAACGGACGCCTGTTTCGAGCATCAGCGACATAATTACGTAGTCCCGAAAACCGGTAAACGTCGCCCGATCCGGCGTATTTAGCAGCTTATCTACTTGTTCAGCTGAAAACGTCTCAATGAGCTTCTTTTCGATGAGCAGATTCGAAATGTTCTCAAATGCGTTGATTTTTGCAAATTTATTGCGGACGAGAAAATTCCCGAACGGCCGCCAAGTACGGAGGTACTGATTGATCGTCGTCGCCTTAACGCCGCATTCCAGCTTATACGTGATGTATTCGCGAACGATATTTTCCGTCAAGTCCTCTACATCAACGTTAAAGTGCTTAATCAGCTTGTCCAGTTCGCGTATACTATTTTCGTGGTATTTCAACGTGCTATCCGCTAAATTCCGAGACCGGTTATACGTCATAAAGCCGGCGAGCGCGCGGTCGAGTCCGTTGTTGAAGCGCAACTCGTCAGACAATCGGTTACTTCGTTTTCTTCGCTGTTCCATTTTAATCCCCCAAAGATAAATAAAATGTTGATCAGAAATTACGGTTATTTTCAATTTGAAAAATAAATCCGCAATAAACTTCTTCAATGCAACATCCTACCATATTTTATATCCGGAGGAAACAGCTAATCATCATACCTTATGTTTTAATATTAGCAAAAAAGAGTTGTTTTATCCGAAAATGACAAAAACCCGCCGAGAAGTCGACGGGCTTATGCTTAATACGTTATGATAAAGACATCGTTGTTGATTCCGAAAAACAATTACGAAAGGAGCCATGAAATTAGCAAAGTTATTCGGAACGCATAGCGCAAAGTTTATCGGAACGATCCAATCCTATTGCCGATAAATTTCGTTGTACATGCGATGCGGCATCCGTCAAAGCTCCCGTCGTTAAAGCGCTCAGCTCACCTTATGCTCGATCCGCAGCTTATCTGCGACCATCGCGATGAACTCACTGTTGGTCGGTTTCGCCTTGGAGATGTTGATCGTATAGCCAAACAGATGTGAGATGCTGTCGATGTTGCCACGTGTCCAGGCGACTTCGATCGCATGACGGATGGCACGTTCGACGCGGGAAGGCGTGGTTTTGTATTTTTCGGCAATCGCCGGATAAAGCGTTTTGGTAATGGCCCCTAGAATTTCAATATTGTTGTACACCATGGAGATGGCTTCACGCAAATATTGATAGCCTTTAATATGCGCAGGCACCCCGATTTCATGAATGATACTTGTAATGTTAGCATCGAGATTTTTGCCCTTGCCCATTGGAATGACATTGGGACGACTGGTACTGACAGAAGGGATAGCGTTATTTGGCAATGCCAGCTGACGAATGCGATTGATGAGCATTTCCATATCGAAAGGCTTGAGTATGTAGTAGGATGCGCCAAGTTGTACAGCCTTTTGTGTGATATTTTCTTGTCCAAAGGCAGTCAGCATAATGATTTTCGGTTGAGGCTGAAGATCCATCTCCCTTAATTTTTCCAATACGCCCAAACCATCGAGATGAGGCATGATAATATCCAGAATCAATATATCTGGAACACGTCCCTCTTCAATGTGGTTCAGTACTTCATCTCCGTTATAAGCCACCCCCATGACTTCCATGTCATTCTGCTCGGAGATGAATTCCGATAAAAGCCCCGTAAACTCTCGATTATCATCTGCCAGTAAAACTTGAATATTTTGCACGAACACGTCCTCCTATTCTCTATGTGGCAATTTTCCATTTTTTACTCTTTGTTAAGTTTCGACACTGTGAATGGAATTCCTTCTGTCGAATTTATTTTTTTCGCGATTTCCATTTCATTTTACATCAAGATCGTATATAATTAAAGATTTTATGTACTTTTCTACAATAACAATCATTTTGTCTGATTTTTCGACAAAACAAGAGGAGGCTTTAACCAGCCTCCTTCAGCTCCCCTTTTTGGGATTCAGCTTGCGGACGATCGAGGGCAATGCCTGCATCGCCCAGCATCCATTCAATGAAGCAGCCATAGCCGCTGGATGGATCGTTGACAAATACGTGGGTGACCGCACCGACAATTTTGCCATCCTGAATGATGGGACTGCCGCTCATGCCTTGCACAATGCCCCCTGTTTCTTTGAGCAGCCTGTCATCCGTGATCTTGATGACCATTCCTTTGGTCGCCGGGGCATGCTGTTTCGATACATGTGCAATTTCAATCTCGAACTTCTCGACCTGATGCCCTTTGACAACGGTGAGAATTTCCGCTTTCCCTTCCTTCACTTCTTCTCTAAACGCGACCGGCATCGGCTTGGGGGACAGTCCAAAGTCCGGATTGCGATGCATTTTGCCAAAGATGCCAAAGTGGGTGTTCCGTTCAATGGTGCCAAGGATTTGGTTTTCTTTGAAGAAGTGCGCCCTTTTCTCGCCAGGCACGCCGTCCTGACTTTTGCTGATCGAGGTGACATTGGAGTGAACAATCGTCCCGCTGCCGACGGTGACAGGTGTCTGGGTATCCATATCCGTAATGACATGGCCCAGTGCCCCGTATACCTGGTGCTCAGGCGAATAGAAAGTTAAGGTGCCTACTCCAGCTGCTGTATCCCGTATATATAATCCTAGACGATAGCTTTGATCCGAAGAATCCAGAGCGGGATACAGGGTTTTGTGCAGTACCTTGCCACCTCTCTTCAGGGTGACCTTGAGCGGTTTCTGTTCCTTGCCTGCCTGGTCGGCAAACCGGGAGACTTTGGACACATCATTCAGTTGTTTGCCGTTGATTTGGGTGATCAGATCTCCGACCCGAATATCGGCCTGCTCACCAGGGGAAATGGTCTCCGCATTTCGTTGCACCAAGTGGTGTCCGACCACGAGAATGCCTGCTGATTTCATACGTACGCCGATGGTTTGTCCGCCTGGAATGACCTTCAAGTCGGGAATGACGCTCACTTTGACGGTTTTGAAAGGTATGGTGCCGAACAGCTTAAGCTGCATTTCCGTTTCACCGATTTTACCGGAATGAAAGGCAAGAGGCTGGTGGAGATCGGTCCGAAACGAAGGGGTGGAATGTCCGTTTACTTTCACAATATCCGGGTCCTTGACCATGACTTTGGCATGAACCGGCACAGCCAGCCGCAGCGTTTTCTGCTGACCATTGAACATGCGCAGTTCCTGGGGAAATGAAGCAAAGGATTGAAACGGTGCGGAAAAACTGAATAAGCAAATGAAGAAAACGAGCAAAAGTCCGAAACTTTTCTTGATGACTGGTCGCAAATACATCACGCTCCCTTTTCTCCCTATTCATTGCCTGCGGCAATCGCCATTTGCGTACCTTTAAGTTAACCGCACCGATTTTGTTTTATTACTGTAAATGATTCCACGATTGCTTTTTCTGTGCCGCCATGTCAAGCATTTCTTTGGCATGCTCCTCCGTCGTTTCCGTTACTTCGACCCCTCCGAGCATGCGGGCAAGCTCTTGAATGCGTTGCGTGGTATCCAGCATCTTCACTTCGGTAAACGTCCGCTCTCGGGCCACATGTTTGGCGATTTCATAATGAACATCCGCCATGCACGCGACCTGTGGCAAATGCGTGATGGAGAACACCTGACACTGCGAGGCCAGTCTGGACATCTTCTCCGCAATCGCCTGCGCTGCCCGTCCGCTGACGCCCGTGTCCACTTCATCAAAGATAAGTACGGGAACCTCGTCCACGTCGGCGAATATCGACTTCAAGGCCAGCATGATCCTCGACATTTCTCCACCTGAGGCAATTTTGGACAAGGGGCGAACCGGTTCGCCTGGATTGGCAGAAATCATGAACTCCACATCATCCTGTCCATCCTTGCTAAGTGCACCGTCCTTCTTCCGATCCATGTTCACTTCAAAACGAGTTCTGCCCATTTGCAAATCCTTCAAATGCTGCTCCACCTGTTTGGATAACTGATGGGCCCCTTTTGTGCGAAGTTTGGTTAAATCTTCAGCCAGGAGACGCAATTCTTTTTCCTGCTCTTCCATTTCGATCATGAAGGCGTGAATGCGTTCGTCCTTATGCTCAAGCTGATCCAGCTGCTCCTGGATATGGGTAAAATGCTGCAGAATATCATCTATGGTTGCTCCGTATTTTCGTTTAAGGGATTGCATGGAAGCTAGCCGGTTCTCAATCTCATCCAGCCGAACAGGATTGAATTCCACCGAATCCCGATAATCCCGCAAGCTGAACGCCGCATCTTCCAGCTGGTAATACGCAGATGTAATCTGTTCGTGGATCGGTCGAATTTTGGCTTCGTCCACGTGAATCAGTCCCTCTACTTTTTGCATAGCCGTCTGGATTTCAGCGAGTGCAGAACGAGAGCCATTCAGACTTTCATAAGCTGCGGAGGAGGACTGGACTAATTTTTCGGCATTAGCTAGCTTTTGCTTTTCTTCCTGCAGCCATTCATCTTCACCCGATTTTAATTCCGCTTTCTGGATTTCTTCTACCTGGAAACGGAACAGATCGATCATTTGCAGATTTTGCTGGGAATGCTGACGCAGTTCCTCCAGTTTCCGCTTGGTGGCAAGATACGTATCGTACAGGGACGTATATTTTTGCTTCAGCTTTTCAATTCGTTTGTCACAGAAAGCATCGAGCAGATGAATATGCTGATCGGTATGCAGGAGGGATTGATGCTCATGCTGACCGTGAATGTTGATGATTTGTTGCCCGAGCTGCTTCAGCATGGACAAATTGACAAACTGTCCGTTGATTCGGCTAATGCTTTTTCCCTGTTTCGTGATTTCTCTGCGGATAACCAATTGCACACACTCGGCCTGATCGATCCCCCATTCCTGCAACAGCGCCCATGCGGTATGATGGGCAGGCAATTCGAACAGACATTCAATCTCTGCGCGATCTTCCCCATAACGCACCCATTCTGAAGAAGCTCTTCCTCCTGCAATTAACCCGAGCGCATCAATCAGCATCGATTTCCCTGCGCCTGTTTCCCCCGTAATGACATGAAAGCCTTCATAAAACCGCACATGAATGGATTCGATGACGGCCAAATTTTTAATCGTACATTCCACCAGCATCCGTGTTCCACCTCTCCCCTTGGCTGTTCAATCAACGGTTCTGTCACGCTAGTTAATCAGGTCCAGTATCTTTTCTACGATTTTCTCGCTTTCCTGCTTGCTGCGGCAAATGATGAGCAGCGTATCATCACCGGATATCGTACCGAGTATCTCTTCCCATTCCAGGTGATCAATCAGCGCTCCAAGTGCATTGGCCGTACCCGGCAGCGACTTCATGACAACGAGATGGTCCGCAAAATCAATACTCATGAAATGATCCTGAAGGGTTCGCTTCAGCTTTGCCATCGGGTTGAATTTCTGATCCTGGGGAAGTGAATACTTGTATCGTCCATCATTGGATGGCACTTTAATGAGATGCAATTCCTTAATATCTCTCGATACGGTTGCCTGCGTGACCTGAAATCCCATATTTCTCAATGCTTCAACCAGTTCATCCTGTGTTTCAATCTCATGTTGGTGAATGATCTCCTTGATTTTGATATGCCGCTGTCCCTTCATTGCTGACCTCCTATATGAAATACTACTTTATGAAGCTGATGGTTTTGCTTGTCCAGCCAGATTACGCCTTCGATAGCCGGCGCATAGGCGAGCCAGTAGATCATCAGTCGATCTCTCACCTGAGAGCCTGTCCAATCCATCGGTTGACGCCGATTGGCTAATTTGACTACATACTTGATGTGATTCTTCCTCACGATATAATCGATAAACAGCTGTGAAGAGAGCCGCTGGCCGTCCTTGTTCATTTCAATGGGCAGCTTGATTTTGCCGCACAGCACTTCATAGCCTTCCTCTGTCAGCAGTTTCGCTCCCTCGGGTTCCGGTTCCGTCGCTTGATTCAAATCAAGAGGGAGTACCACTTTGGCAGGAGCAAACAGCCAATTTTTCCCTGCCCGAAGCAGCCACAACACAGCCAGAACACAGATTGCGACCAACACATAGAAATCCCCATTTTGTGCCATCTCTGCACCTCCCGACTATATATTCGAGAGACAGGTCATATTTCCTCTTCTTTCTGCGGTGGCACGCTCGGGGTTTGCATGAAAAAGACACCGATGAATCGGCGTCTTCATTTCACAAAGGTATGACGGGCTGCTTCGACCACGCGCTTGGCTTCCATCACATGATCGATACGGGCTGGCCTGAAGGACCAGTGTGCCAAAAATTCGATATTCCCTTCACCGCCTGTAATCGGTGAGAAGGTAAGTCCTTGCAATCCCATACCCAGCTTTTCCTCCGAAAAGGCGAGGATGTCGTGTAGCACTTCCAAATGAATACTGGGTTCGCGAACCACACCAGACTTGCCTACTTTTTCTCGCCCAGCCTCGAATTGCGGCTTGATCAAGGCGACAATCTCGCCCTCTGTTCCTTTCAACAGCTCAATCAGGGGAGGCAGGATCAGTTTCAATGAAATGAAAGAGACATCAATGGTGGCAAAGTCGGGTTTGGGACCTTTCAGATCCGCTATGGTCGTATACCGAAAATTGGTTCTCTCCATGACACATACTTGCGCATGATTGCGGAGGGACCAGTCCAGTTGATTGTATCCGACATCAATGGCATACACATATTCAGCACCATGCTGAAGCGCACAGTCGGTAAATCCACCAGTCGAAGCACCGATGTCCAGCATGACCCGATTCGTCAAATCAAGGTCAAATTCCTGAATGGCCTTCTCCAGCTTCAATCCGCCACGACTGACATAAGGATGCAGAGCGCCCTTGACCGTTAGCTTGGCGGTGCGGGGAATCTTCGTCCCAGGCTTCTCCACTCTCTCCTGATCAGCCAGGATCAGACCCGCCATAATCGAAGCCTTCGCCTTCTCGCGACTTTCAAAATATCCCTGCTCCACGAGCAGGACATCAATTCGTTCTTTATTTGAAGCCATGCTTACTCCTTCAATTTCGCCTAAGCTCTTTTTTGCTGCAGGGGCAGTCGGCCCTGAATCTCTGTGACGAGATGCTCAGCCGTCAGTCCAACTTCCTGGCGCTGCTCCTTCACACTGCCATGTTCAATAAAGGCATCCGGAATACCCAACGGAATAACCTGAATATCCGAAATTCTATGCAAGGCATAATGCTCCAGCACACTACTGCCGAAACCGCCAAGCACCGAGCCTTCCTCAATCGTAAAGATCGTCTCGAAGCGTTGGGACAAGCTGGTGAGCATGCCTGCGTCCAGTGGCTTCAAGAATCGTGCGTTGATGACCTCCACTTGGATTCCTTCTGAAGCCAGTTGATCAGCCGCCTTGATCGCGACATCCATCATCGGTCCAACGGCCAGAATCGCGGTTTCCTTGCCCGCCCGAATCGTTTCCCATTTCCCGATTGGAAGCGGCTCCGTTTCCGCCATCGGAGTTAGTTCTATTCCCTTGCCAACATCTCTCGGGTAACGAACCGCAATTGGGCCTTGATCAAACAGGATGGCTGTCTTCATCATCTGGCGCAGTTCCTGTTCATCCTTCGGCATCATCAGTACCATGTTCGGCAAGTGGCGCAGATAGGAAATATCAAATACACCATGATGGGTCTCTCCATCGGCTCCTACGAATCCGGCACGGTCAATGGCAAAGACAACATTGAGGTTTTGTCTGCAAATATCATGCAGGACTTGATCGTATGCCCGTTGCAGGAAGGTGGAGTACACGGCAAATACCGGCTTCATGCCTTCCATCGCCATAGAGGCAGAGAAGGTAGCCGCATGCTGTTCGGCAATCCCGACATCGAACATGCGATCAGGGAAGCGATCTGCGAATTTCAACAGACCTGACCCGCCTGGCATGGCAGGTGTGACCGCCACGATTCGTTCATCCTGTTCGGCCAGCTCAATAAGTGCGTCGCCAAATATTTCGGTATAGGCAGGTGGCTGATCGGTCGCTTTCAGAACTTGACCAGACTCGATCTTATACGGGCTGATCCCGTGCCACTTGTGTGAATCGGCTTCTGCGGGACTGTAGCCCTTCCCTTTTACCGTCAGCACATGCACCATGACAGGACCTTGCAAGGTCTCGCACTGCTTTAATGTCTCCAGCAGCTTCTCGAGGTCATGTCCGTCTACCGGACCCACGTATGTAAAGCCAAACTCCTCAAACAATATGCCGGACATCATCATGTATTTCAGCGTATCTTTGAGCTTCTCTGCCGTTTTGGCCAGCTTGCCGCCGATCGCCGGAATTTTCTTCAGCAGATGCTCGGCTTCTTCTTTCGCCTTCAGATAATGTTTGTCAGAACGAATTTTGCTTAAATATTTATGAATCGCCCCCACGTTCGGCGCGATGGACATTTCGTTATCATTGAGAATAACGGTCACATTACGTTTTTCATGCCCGATATGGTTCATGGCCTCCAACGCCATGCCGCCTGTCATCGCACCATCCCCAATGACGGCTACCACTTTGTGCTTTTCATTCTTCAAGTCCCTGGCCGTCGCCATCCCTATGGCAGCAGATAGTGAGGTACTGCTATGACCCGCTTCCCAAACATCATGCTCGCTCTCATTTCTCTTCACAAATCCGCACAATCCCTTGTATTTGCGAAGCGTCTGAAACTGATCCTTGCGACCGGTCAGAATTTTGTGCACATAAGCCTGATGACCGACATCGAAAATAAATTTGTCCTGCGGACTGTTGTACATATAATGCATCGCGATCGTCAATTCGACCACACCCAGATTGGGAGCCAAGTGCCCGCCTGTACGGGACAATTCTTCAATCAGAAAGCTTCGTATTTCACCTGCAAGCGTCTCCAATTGAGGCAAATCCAGTTTTTTCAGATCACTAGGATGGTTGATTTGATCCAGCAGCACGTTTGTTCCCCTTCTTTCCATTGGAGGATTTCTTCTTTCCGCTTATGATCTTGATATGCAGTCGATGCTCCGAGAAGTAGAATATCTTGCCTACCCACAAGATGATCAGGTTGGCATACGAAATGGCAATCGACTTACCCATCGCTTTACCCCCAACGGTCATCGCTGAAACAAGACCTGTAAATAATACACTGATGGTTGTATGAATAAGGGCATTATCAACGTTCATCGATCTCACAAGCTCGATGACGACCATTGCGCTCGCCGCCCCGCTGATAATCCCTGCTATATCCCCAATTACGTCATTGCAAAAGCTCGAAAACTTGTCAGCATTTCTTACGATCAGGATCGCTTGTCTGGACCCTTTGACCTTTTCTGCCGCCATCGCATGAAATGGCGTTTCCTTCGCCGCCGCTGCCGCAAGTCCGGTCATGTCAAACACAATGCCGACCAGCACCAATAAAAAAACCGTCCCCATGCCAATGCCCCAGGACAGACCTTTCAGGACAGAGGTGGCTGCGACTGTCAGCGCACAGGACACAATAAAAGTAACGATAGATATAAAAATACTCCATCTGATGGAGTTTCGTAAAGAGAATTTCATTTATTTGTCTCCTTGGTCCTAATATGTACAAGGTTGTTCAATTTCAATCGCTGTTTGTCTCCGATTCACACATATTAGAAAGTAGAGTGGCAGCTTCTTGAGTAAACACTGTGGCTTAGGTCCAGTAGGTTTTCCCAGACAGAACTCCTTCTCGTCGCCAAGAAGGCGGTTTCCCTTTATGTCCGCCTTGATGTCGTCACCGAGCATCAGACTAGATTACCACTTAGTCCACACTATAATCCTCAAGAAACTTCAAAATTGAACAGTCTAGGAGTTTTCCTCGACAACCTTGACCCATTTCTTAGCCTCTTTTGCGAAGCAGTTTTCATACAGCATCCAGATGAGTTGCTTCTGGCCACAAAGCGCTTCATCCTACCATCTGTAATCCCCACTGACTCGCTCAAGGCAGGCTACGCTGCACACAAGTCGTTTTAGCATTTAACAATGAAGGATAAATGCAGGTGAGACTCGCAAATTGCAGGTTCATACCCCAAGCCGTAACCTGCGGACGATGCCGCTCAACAGCCACGCACTTGGGCCTCCGCGGAAGCAGGGTCAACGCCCACATGCCATTGTGGATCGCCCTGCGACCTTAACTCCCAGCATCAACCCCCGACTGGGCGTCGGAAGCCAACACAAGGAACTTCATCGATGTGCCCTTTGGCGAATTTTTAGGCCCGCCTTCAAAATGGTAGATTGACTAGAATACTGCGCCACTCTATTTGAGACTCATTATAGCACACAATAAAATGCATACTCAATGGAACTTCAAGGGGAAAACGTCTAAGACTCCCTTTTTACCAGAAAATCAGCCAGCTGCAGTAGTCGTTTCTCGTCTGTCAGACCGGCCTCCATCAGTGCCTGCTTGCCTTCATCCGTCAAAGCCTGTACGGTTTGTTTAGACTTCTCGATGCCAAGCAGCTGCGGATAAGTCGACTTGGAAAGCTTCTCATCGCTGTTTGTTTTTTTGCCGAGCATTTTCTCATCCCCGGTCACATCGAGAATATCGTCCTGAATTTGAAAAGCGAGCCCGATGCAGTAGCCAAATGTACTAATGGCTGCGAGCTGAGCCGGGTTCGCTCCCCCGATCATCGCCCCGGCGCGCAGGGAACAGACGATCAAGTCTCCGGTCTTGTGTGTATGAATATGATTAAGGCCTGCCAGATCCACGCGCTGTTTCTCCGCCTGAAGATCATATGCCTGACCGCCTACCATCCCTGTTGGACCGGCATAGGCAGACAGTTCCTGGACGAGTTGCAGAATGACCTCCGGGGCCACCTGCTCTTTTCCTGATCCGTGAACCAGCGTATGAAAAGCGTGGGTCAGCAAGCCGTCTCCCGCAAGAATCGCCATGGCTTCGCCATAGACTTTATGATTCGTTAGTTTTCCCCTGCGATAATCATCATTATCCATCGCCGGCAAATCATCGTGGATCAGGGAATACGTATGAATCATTTCAATCGCCGCTGCCGCAGGCAGAGCCTGTACCGTATTCCCACCCACAGCCTCACAGGCCGTCAGGGTCATGATCGGCCGCATTCGCTTTCCTCCCGCTTGCAAAGAGTATGCCATTGCCTCCTGAAGGATTGGATTCACCTGTTCCTGCGGCAAGGACTTGATCAGGACATCCTCTACCCGCTTCGCGGTTTGCTGCAAATACGTTCGTAATTCGTTCACATCCTGTGTCGTCAACCTCTCACCCCGTTCCCCTTATTCTTCTGCAGGCGGATGAAAGAGTTCTCTCTCTACGCCAGTCTCCTGTTCAATCAACACCTCGATTTTACGTTCAGCCTGATCCAGCTTGCCGGAGCACAGGTGAGACAGCTTCATGCCTTCCTGGAACAGGTCAATCGCCTGCTCCAGCGGTACATCGCCACTCTCCAGCTGCTTCACGATGACCTCCAGCTGCTCGAGCGCCTGCTCAAAGCTGATTTCATTTGCCATTATTCCCTTCCCCCTCGACAGATAGTACCTCGCAATGAACTTGACCATCTTGCATGCGCACTCGCAGTTGTTCTCCCTGCTTCAGTTCCGCCGCAGACTTCCTCACCTGGGTGCCCGTCTCATCATAAACGAGGCTGTAACCCCTCTGCATGATCTTCAGAGGGCTGAGTGCGTCGAGCTGTCTCATCTCTGAGCGCAGCTGATGGTGTTTGTCCTTCATGACCATTTGCAGCGATTGCGTTAATTGCTGCCTCAGCAATGTGGTATCCTTGCGCAGACCTTGCAATCGTTGTCTCGGATGAAGCGCATTCAATTGATGGGCGAATTGCTGCAGTTTTTGCCTCTTCGCAGCAGCCGCCTTGTCCAGTGCATAGGTCAGCTGCTCTTTCAGCCGATCGACATACTGGGAAGGTTCCTGCAGCAAATACCGTTTGGGATGCGTCAGATATGGCGATGCCTGCAACCGCTCAAGCCGCTTACGGCTATCCGCCGACTTGACGGTCAGCGATTGACCCAGGCGCTCCTGCAGCTGTTTCAGACGCTGCTTCAGCTCTCGCTGATCGGGAACAGCCAGCTCAGCAGCTGCCGTTGGTGTCGCGGCTCGCAAATCAGCTACATAGTCCGCAATGGTCGTATCCGTCTCATGACCCACCGCTGAAATAACCGGAATACGCGACTGAAAAATCGCGCGCGCTACCTGCTCCTCATTAAACGCCCACAATTCCTCCAATGAGCCGCCACCCCGACCGACGATCAGAACGTCCACCTCATCGAGCTCATTCATGATCTGAATGCCTCGCACTATTGACGGCGCCGCCTTTACGCCCTGCACATGAGCCGGGTAAAGCAGGACAGGAATACTCGGGAACCTTCGCTCCAGCGTAATCATCATGTCCCGAACAGCCGCCCCGGTCGGGGACGTTACGAGACCGATCGCACGCGGATACGAGGGAATAGGCTTTTTGACATTTGGGTCAAACAGCCCTTCCTGCTTCAGCTTCTCCTTCAACTGCTCGAAGGCAAGGAAAAGGCTCCCGATGCCGTCTGGCTGCATCTGTGTCACGTAGAGCTGATACTGACCATCTCGCTCGTAGACAGAAACAGAGCCTCGCGCCAACACTTTCGCTCCTTCCTTGAGCAGAAAAGGGAGCGTTCGGTTGTGCGAGGCAAACATGACGGATTTGATTCTGCTGTCTTTGTCTTTCAAGGTAAAATACATATGTCCGCTGCGATGATGGATGAAATTCGATATTTCACCCTGCACCCAAATATCCGAGAAAGCCGGATCCGTTTCCAGCCGCTGCTTGATCGTTCGTGTAAGCTCCCTGACGGACAGCACCTGTTGCGGAGTAGCCGGTGTCATGCCCGAATCTTCAAAGCCTTCCGCGCGGAATCAATGGTGTTTTTCAGCAGCATGGTTATGGTCATCGGGCCTACTCCACCCGGCACTGGCGTGATGTAGCCTGCAACTTCCTCCGCTTCTTCAAAGCGCACGTCCCCTTTTGGACTGCCGACGTCAATCACAACCGCTCCCGGCTTGATATGCTCCTTGCCCAGCAACCCTGGACGACCTGCCGCAGCAACCAGGACATCAGCCTGCTTGGTGATCTCCGGCAAATTGGCTGTTTTGGAATGACAGATCGTGACGGTGGCGTCTGCTTGCAGCAACAGCATAGCGACCGGTTTGCCGACGATGTTGCTGCGACCGACCACTACGGCATGCTTGCCTGCGAGATCCATACCGGTACGGCGAATCAGTTCCATAATACCGGCCGGGGTACATGGTACGAAGCAGTCTTCCCCGATCTGCAAGTTGCCTGTACTCATTGGATGGAAGCCATCGACGTCCTTTTCAAGGGATATAGCCTCGATCACTGCTTCTTCTCTCATGTGACCAGGCAGCGGCAATTGCACGAGAATACCATGAATGCTTTCCTTGGCATTCAGTTCAGCAATCAGGTCGAGCAGTTCCTGCTCGGTCGCTTCAGCCGATAGCTCGTACAATTCCGAATGAATGCCGACTTCGCCGCACTTCTTCACCTTCATACCGACATACAGTTTGGAGGCCGGATCTTCCCCGACCACGACGACAGCAAGACCGGGCTGCATACCCTGCTCGGTCAATTCGATGACTTCATTGGACAGTTCTGCAAGCATCTCGTCTCTTACTTGTTTTCCGTTGATTATCTTTGCACTCATCTTGATTCCTCCTGTCCCGCACTTCGCTCTAGGCTTATGATTGTATGTTCTGTTTAATTTTATCTGCTTCTTTCAGCATATTTCCGAGTACACCGTTGACAAATTTGCCGGATTCCTCTGTACCGAAATGCTTGGACAGTTCAATGGCTTCATTGACGGCCACTTTGTCCGGCACATCCTCTGCATAGACCATTTCATAAACGGCCAGACGCAAAATTTGCTTGTCAACCCTTGACAGACGATCCACTTTCCAGCGGGTCAGATATTGGGTGATAACCTGATCCACATTCGTTTTCTTGTCGAGCACTCCCTCGATCATTTGCTGGATGAAGGCCACATCAATCACCTTTTGATGAAATTGTTCGTTTTCATCTGCCTCTGCATCCAGGACAGACTGAATGGCTTCCTGAGAGGAGGAAGCTTCATTCATTTCCAGCTGATATAGACTTTGCACAGCGATTTCTCTTGCAGTCCTGCGTTTCATATTGTCCTCCTGCTTGTCTGCTTGGATCGTACGCCAGTCCCTTCGGGACGGGTCGATCTCATATTATCATATTTCACACAAAAATACCTGCAAGCGCAGCATGCGCCCGCAGTGTATTATCTAAACATCTTCCATCTGTCATTCCATTTTTTCCATCCCTGCAGCAACAGCTCTGTGATGGAGATGCCGCGGTCTTTCAGCTTGCCAATCCAGTAACCGACAGCCAGGAGAAAGGCAAACACGAGCATATCCCAAAATCCGGCGATCAAATAGATGATGCCCAGCAAGAGGCCGGCAACCAAACCTGTCAGCTTGCCCTTATGCTCGCTCCATAACTCGTATCCCCGATCCTTCCACATGCGAACGCCCCCTACTCCACTCGGCTCTTGATGGTGCTCGACGGGACGATGTTGGCAACAAAGACCGACACCTGGGAAACGGGAATCCCCGTCAACTCCTCGATATATTCCTTCACCACCTGCTGGACTTCCTCCGTAAGGGCAGGAATGGCACGATCCCCGTCTACAAACGTCCGAATCTTCAAATAAATGCCGCTCTGGTCAAAGGATACGCGAGCTTTCAAATCCTTGACGCCCTTCACCCGGCCCGCGGCACGAAGCGTCAAATTCTCAATTGTATCCAGTGAAATGCTAATATCCCCAAAATCCGTCCGCTGATCGATGGAGCTTGGCTTGCCCTCACTAAAACGGGTAGAAATATACAGAAACCGAATGGAGATGAGCAGCAACACAGCTGAACCGGCCAGCACAGCCGTCAGATTAGGCACTTCCTCCAGCTCAAGCAGGTCATACAGCGGGTGATCCGCCAGAAAGGAAACGATGATCATGAGTATCGCGGCCACCGTTCCGGTGAGACTGAACAGAAATAACAATAATCGGTCAATGACACGAACCACAGGTTTGTCCCCCCTTTTAATTAGGAGAAACCCCCTCCTTAATCGAGGGGGTTCAGTTCCCGCAAAAACAAATTCAAAAGCTGCGGAGCTTATTATTTCAAGCGTTGAACGCTTTGTTCATCTTCTTCTTTTTCTGCATGTTTGAAATGGACACCATGAATATGTACATTCACTTCGACCACTTGCAGTCCGGTCATGGAAAAGATCGCATGCTGAACATTTTGCTGAATGCCAGCAGCCACTTCCGGGATTTTCTGTCCATAATCAATAATGATGGAGACATCCACGGCCGCTTCCTTTTCGCCAACCTCTACCTTTACACCCTTGGTCAAATTTTTGCGTCCCAAAAACTCAGCGATTCCGCCTGCCAGTCCACCGCTCATGCCAGCAACACCGCTGACTTCTACGGTTGCAAGGCCTGCGATGATCTCAACCACTTCAGGCGCAATCTGAATCATACCCAATTCTGTTTTTTCAAATTCCGGGGTGATCGTAGTCAATCCTTACACCTCCTGTAATGTCATCTCTCAAGCATACATTCTCCAGCCAACCAGCATGGACATTCAGATGCCTTATTTTAATAATATAACATTGGCTTTATTTTATGACAAATAGAGAAGATCAGGAATGCGGATCATTCACATCGTGCTCTTCCAGGAATTTGATATCAAAATCGCCGCGCAAAAAGCGCTTGTGCTCCAGCACCTTCAGATGGAAGCCGATCGTGGTGCTTACACCTTCCACGGCAAATTCAGCGAGCGCACGCTTCATTTTTGCCACAGCTTCCTCCCGGGTCGTGCCCCATACGATCAGCTTGGCGATCATGGAGTCATAATGAGGCGGAATCTTGTATCCCTGGTAAGCGGCACTGTCAATTCGCACGCCTGGCCCTCCAGGTGGCAAATAAAACGTGATTTCGCCAGGAGAAGGCATGAAGTTCCGCTCCGGGTCCTCTGCATTGATCCGGCATTCTATCGAGCAACCGTTGATGCTCACATCCTCTTGCGTGAAGGAAAGCGGGTTGCCTTCCGCAATAGACAGCATTTCCTTGATGATGTCTACGCCTGTTACCATCTCTGTAACGGGATGTTCAACCTGGATACGGGTATTCATTTCCATGAAGTAAAAGTTGCCGTCTGGCCCGAGCAGAAATTCCAGCGTGCCCGCACCGGAATAATGAACGGCTTTCGCTGCCCGAATCGCAGCTTCTCCCATTGCGGAGCGAATGTCCTCAGTCAAAATCGGACACGGCGCTTCCTCGATGAGCTTCTGTCTGCGGCGCTGAATCGAGCAGTCACGTTCACCAAGATGCACGACATTTCCATGCTTGTCCGCAACAATCTGAACCTCCACATGCTTCATGCCGGTCAAGAATTTCTCCATGTACACACCTGCGTTACCAAAAGCACTCTGTGCTTCCTGCTGGGCAGCTGTAATCTGACGAATCAGCATATCTTCATTGTCCACGATCCGTATGCCCTTGCCCCCGCCACCAGCGGTTGCCTTGATGACGACAGGATACCCGATCTCGGCTGCCAGCTTTGTCGCTTCCTCAATATCTTCGATCAAGCCATCGGAGCCGGGAATTACCGGTACATTGGCTTTCTTCATCGTGTCCTTCGCGACCGACTTGTCTCCCATCTTGCTGATCGCTTCCGGGGAAGGACCGATAAAGGTAATGTTGCAGCTCTCGCAAATTTCCGCAAAATCGGCATTCTCAGCCAGGAAACCATATCCCGGATGAATCGCGTCCGTGTCAGTCAGCGTAGCGACACTCATAATATTTGTAAAATTCAGATAACTATCCTTGGAAGCAGTAGCGCCAATGCAATAGGCTTCGTCCGCGAGTCGAACATGCAGCGCGTCCTTGTCCCCTTCGGAATAAACCGCGACGGTCTCGATTCCCATCTCTCGACACGCACGAATGATGCGTACCGCAATTTCACCGCGATTGGCAATTAGGACTTTTTTCAATGTCATGATTCAATTCCTCCTACTTACTGCTTCTTCACCAAAAATAAAGGCTGTCCATATTCCACAAGCTGTCCGTTCTCTGCGAGAATGTCTACAATCTCGCCTTTGACTTCCGCTTCGATCTCGTTCATAAGCTTCATCGCTTCCACAATGCACACAACCGTTTTCTCATTGACGACATCTCCTTTTTTTACATAAGGCGGAGAGGTTGGAGCCGGGGAAGAATAGAAGGTTCCGACCATCGGAGATGTAATCTTATGTAAATGCTGATCGTCAGCGGCTGCAGACTTGTCCGATGAAGCCGGAGCAGCTGTTGCCGGAGCTTCCTGTTGGGGCTGAGCCGGTGGAGCAGCCTGATAGGCGTGTGCTGCCGGTGGTGCTGGTGCATAGGCGTGCGGAGCTGCCTGCGGCTGAATGACCACGGACTCTTCCTTGCCCGGCTTGCGAATGAACAGTCTGGAACCGTCGTTCTCAATCTCGAGTTCCTGAATATCAGATTGGTTTACGAGTTTGATCAATTCTTTGATTTCACTTAATTTGTACATAAATTATTCACTCCCTTGAGATGGTGCCTGCATCTATTCCAGGTTATCGTTTCCTCGCTTGGTGAATCGTGCTGATATGCAACGTAAGTATTATAACATAATCCGCTGAAATAGAAAGAGCCCGAATGAACGGGCTCCAAGATTGCGGAATTTCCTTTGTGAATACGCCGGAATTAACGCACCATTTTGATGACAACCTGGCTCGGATTCACCTGCAATTCAGACATCATCATTTCCGTTATGGTGACCGCTTCGCTCTTTTGCATGTCGGCTGCCCGCACGAGCACCTGCCACTGATTCGCATCCTCTGTAATCAGCACGTGGTCGAACTGCTCCATGAGCGTGGATTCCATGTCGGATATTTTGGCTTCTTTTTCTTCCAGCTCCAGCAGCTGGTTGTGGGCATCGGAGATCATGGTCGCATCGGAAGCTTCCGTAATAATCTGCATCAATTCATCCGCTTTTTTGCTGAATGATTCATTGCGGTTCATCAGGATTGTCGCGAAGTAATCCTCGGACGAGCCCTGTCCTTGTTGCTCAAGCTGGGCAAGGATGTTTGCTTCAGACTCGGCAGAGGCTGGCAAATCTTCCGGTTCTTCTCCCGTATCTTGCACCGAGGATTCACCTTCGAGGGCAAGCAGCTCATCTGGCCATGACCCATTGGCCTGCTGCTCCGTCACCTCATCCACCACGATTTCATTTGTAGAGATGGTGGCCGGATTGGAAGCCATTTCACTGTCTGTTACATCTTCGGTAAACAAATAGTAAGCCGATAGAATCACCATGAGACTGAGCATGCTGACGAGCCAAACCGTTTGTCTTCTTGTATTCATATTCATACCTCCATCATTCTCTATCATTTCAAATTGATCAGCATTTATAGGGTCTGCTTGCGGAATCAAGGCTGCTTCCGCGGCACGACCGAGATTCGATGCACCGGTACGTCAAGTCCCTTGGTTACCGAATCGAGAATCAGCTTTTTGACAGTCGGGTTCTCTGCGCCGTTGGCCACAATGATGACGCCGCGTATTTCCGGCTTGATTGTCTTGATAATGATGGGTTGCTTCTCTCCGGAAACTTCAATGAGCACGAGATCTCCGCTTTTGTTGATGCTGGTAATGTGCCGGGTTCCTCCGTCACGGTCCTTCTCATTGGTCACTTGCTGGGAATGATTGCTGTTCTGATAGACGACTTTCTCCTCTGTCGATTCAATACTGACCATGACATCTACGCCACCCACGCCCACGATTTTGGACAAGATCGCGGTCATTCGGTCTTCGTACTGCTTCTCGTAATCGGCAAACAAGGTGTTCTCCTCGCCTGAGGAGAAAAATGCTTCCTGATTGCCAGATTGAGATTCAGATGGAGAAGCCCGGTCCTGAACAGGTTCCAATGATTCTACGGTGAGAAACGAACTAAAAATGACAAATCCAACTCCCACCAATCCCAGCAGCAACAGCCATCTGTATGTTTTTATCCGATTGCTTCCCTGTTTGCCCTTGCCCCATTTTTCCTCCATCCACTGCAGCCACTTCACCGTCTAAGCCCCACCTCCCCGATTCAGTCATCCCTTTCAACCATCTATATATGAACATTGTCTTCAATAAAGACAACGTGTACACGTTTCTCCTCGATTTCCCATCGCTCTGTTACCCACGCTGTGATCGGCTTGATCAAGCCTTCAGCCTTTTCCGGAACATCGGGAGCAGCCAAACGATCCGTTTCATGGGGCACATGCACCTGGACAGGAGTCACCGGTTCCACGGGTTTTACTTCGACATCCTGCCGGTCCGTCTGATCGTGATGTTTCCCATTCTCTGTCGGGTTAGGCCGCTGCTGCTCTCCTTCATCCTGCTCCTGCTTGCTCACCCCTACCACTACCTCAATCGAGGTGAGCTGTGGTTGATTCTCCTCGGTGACTTCCAGTGTGCTTTGCACGGACTGAACTTGTGTCCAGCCTGCAGTGCGCAGACCTTGCAGCGTTTCCTCATTAATGCGGGACTGCACGATCTGAATGCTGTCTTCTTGCTGCTTTTGCTGTATGTGCGCCGCCTCTGCCATAATGTCAGACAAAGGACGAATTTCGTTGCCCGTCGGAGTGACGGAGGTCTGCTGTGCGCCCTGAAGAAGATGCTCCATCTGCCAGTCTGACTGCAGCAATCGGACAATCGGCTGCAAAATGGTGAGCAGGACCAGCAGGCTCAGTACGACCTTGACGTATCGCTGCATGGAATGATTGGGCAGCAGCAATTCGATAAACGTGGCAAACAATACGATGAGCACAATTTCCTGCAGCCAGCTTCCAAGCCATTCCATCATGATCTATCGCCTCCCTGACCCTGTCTGATTCATCGTTTCACCTCATCATGACCGACACATTTCCAGCTGCAATCAGAATGGTCACCGCGAGAAAAAACATGAAACCGACAGCAGCAAGTGCAGCAAATACATAGATCAGGCTTTTGCCAATCGTACTGAGGCACTGACTGATCGGCGTACTGCCCAGCGGCTGAAGCACCGCCGCGGACACGTTATAAATGAGGGCGAGCGCCAGTATTTTCAGGGCAGGAAATGCGCACAGCATGAACAGAATGAGCACGCCTACGAGTCCAATCGAATTTTTAATGAGCAGTGAAGCTCCGATGACGGTATCCGATGCATCTGAGAACATGCGGCCTACGACGGGTACGAAGTTACCCGTAATATATTTTGCCGTTCGAATGGTGACCCCATCCGTAGTCGAACTCGTTGCCCCCTGTACAGAAATGACGCCCAGGAATGCGGTCAGCATGACACCGAGCAGGCCGATCCCGATATGCCGGAACAGGTTGGCCAGCTGAGTCAGCTTGTAGCGGTCCGTCATGGAGCTGACGAGATGAATGACGGCCGAGATGAACAGCAGCGGAAATACCGTTGTATAGATTAACGTCCCGATCGTATGGATCATGAAGACGATAAGCGGGTGAAGCACAGATACGGTGACCAGATTGCCCATAGAAGCGAGAAGGGTAAGCAGCAGGGGAACCATCGCCACCATGAAGTGGATCATGCTCGAGATGGCAGATTTGGCGTAGCCGATCGCAACGCTGAAGCTGTTCATGGCAATGATCATCAGCACCAGGTAGGAGACGGCGTACGCGACTTTGCTTACACTCTTTCGTTCAAATGCACTCTGGATCGTTTCCAGTAAAATGCTAAACACTGTAATGAGTACAATCGTAATGAGCAGTTTTCCGTTATAGATCAATTCGTGAAAGAAATACCGCAGCAGCGCATGCATAACTTCGCGAACGCTGAAGCCTTCCTCACGACCGGTCAAGATATCCATCAGGCTCGGGGGTTGCTTGTCTGGGAGGACCGACTCGTACTCCTTCATCAGTTGCTCCCAATATGCATCCAGCGCATCGGTCTGCAGGCGTTCAGCCTGCTGCTCGATGAGGATGTCTTCCGGGCCTGCGCTTGCAAGCACTGCCTGATCACTGCATATCGCCATCCCGGTCAGGATCACGATGAGGATGAGCAGCTGTTGCCATTTCATAGTTCATCGCCACTTTCGTATTATGCGGGCAGCAGTTTGATGACCGTTTCGAGGATGACGGTAATGATCGGGATAGACAGATAGAGGATCAATACCTTCCCGGCCAGTTCCACCTTTGAAGCAATGGCATCCTGCCCCGCATCTCGTATAATTTGTGCGCCGAATTCTGCGATATAGGCAATGCCGATAATTTTAAGGACGGTTTTCAGAAAGACCATATTGATATTGGAATCGATGGCCAGGTCCTCGATGACGAAGAGGACGGCGGCAATTTTGCTGATCAGAAACAGAAAGATCGTGATGCCGGTAAAAGCCGATAGCAGAAAGGCAAACATCGGTTTCTGTTCCTTGATGACCAGCACTAATATGGTGGCAATGAGTCCAAGTCCGACGACCTGAATGATCTCCACATCATTCACCTACTGAAATAAAAAAATGGTCTTGATTTCCGAGAACAGTTGATCGAGCAGCTTGACGACCATAAACAGCACAATGACAAAACCAATGACCGTTACCCAATGTGCCATATCTTCCTTCCCCATCTGCTTGAGTACGGTATGAATCATGGCGATGACAATTCCGATGCCTGCGATTTGAAAAATGGCGTTGATATCCATGTTCATTGATTCTCGTGCACCTCATTTCATTCCCCTTTGAGCCCATCTGCGCTATACGAACAGGATGACGAGCAAGATGCCCGTGAGCACCCCCAGGCTTTTCCACATTTTTTCGTACTTTTGCTGCTCAGCTCTAGCCAGATCTTCTTCTGCTGCCAGCTGTTGGATCGCCAGTTGCAGATACTTCATCTGATCGGCACGATGAGAGATACCCAGCGTTTGACCGAGCCGTTCGAAGGCTTCTCTCTCCGGCAGCCTCATCGTCGTCACTCCCCAGACCTGCCGGACACCGCGCTCCCAGGCTGTTTTCAGGGAAGGGCAATCCGGGCTGGACAGACTGTCCGAGATGGCTTTGAAGATGTCGCCAACAGGTGGCTTGCTCGTCTGCACAATCCGCTGGATCGCTTCGGGCATCGGGGTCATGCCATAGTTGATCTCGGTTTCCAGACGCTGGATATGCAACATGAGCTCTCGAATCTGCCTGGGCCTTTTCGCAATGATCGCAGCCTGATAAAAACCAGCCATGGTGCAGGCGCCCAAGATGAGCAGACTACCCAGTATGTGCAGCAAAAGGCCCTCCACCCCCATTTGCCGGGAAGCGATGGATATACAGGGGGGTGCCGAATTCATCGCAGATTCGCCATTCCAGCTGATTGCCTGCTCTTCCTTCGATATACACGTATCGCTCGAAGGCGGATTCGTCCATCAGAGACTGGAGGGCAGGGCGCTTGTATAGATCTTCATCGTCTCGTCCGTGGGCCGAAGCCAGCAGTTTGATGCCTGCCCGCATCGCCTCGCGAACCGCAGCTGCATCCTGTTCGCTTCCTATCTCATCCACAACAAGTATGTCTGGTGACATGGATCGAATGACCATCATCATGCCTTCGGCCTTTGGGCATCGATCAAGCACATCGGTTCGGGGCCCAACATCCAGGAGAGGTACCCCTCTGTAACAGGCCGCTATTTCTGATCGTTCATCCACGATGGATACCTTGAAACCTCTCACCTTCATGGTACCGGTACTGAGCAGTCGGCTGAGGTCTCGAATGAGCGTCGTCTTGCCCAACATAGGCGGTGAGACAATCAGCGTATGTCTAAAGCGCTGCTCCTGCTCGCTGAGGAGATGCCTGAGAAAGGGCGAGGCTACTCCCTTCGCTTCTCTGGCAAAACGAATGTTGAAACTGCTGATATCCTTCATTCCTCTCACCCGCCCTTCCGAAGCAAGCGCTGTCCCGCAAAGACCGATGCGATGACCGCCCTGAACCGTCAAGAAGCCCTGCTTCAGCTCTTCTTCGAACGAGTACAGGGAATGCTCGGTAATCGAGTCCAGCAAATGCCGACAATCCTCTCTGCTGACCATATAGCCTTGCGAGGGGGAGCGGCTCAGCCTTCCGCTTTCCGTCAGAAACTGACTTTGCCGCGAATAGATCCATTCAAGCGGCCTCCCTTCTCTGACGCGAAGTTCTTCCATATGCTCTCTTTCCTGCTCTGGCATGCGGGCGATGATCGCTTGAATCGAAGCGGGAAATAATCGACTCCACTGCTGCATGGTACGACCTCCAAGTTGTCCAGTCTGATACCACATATGTATGCTTGACCGATGCAATTATGACTTGCACCTGGTTGCGGCGCTTATTTTTTTGCGATGCCGATGAACAGGCAGGCAATTCCGAGTACAATCCAGCTCAGCTTGCTGAAGGAGAGTCTGTCAGCCATCCCGACCAAGCCGATGGCAGTGGTGCTGATCAGAATCAGCGGCCCCACGAGAGCAAGAGACGTATTGACCATCAGTGCTTTTCCTACCTCATTCAATCTCCACATGATGAGCGCTGCTGTAATTTCAATCGTTCCAGACAGCAATCTCAGACAGACCATCGCAAGCACAATTTTGTTCAGCATTCGCTACCCTCCCTCCCCATTTGTTCACGGTATTTATCTCTATGCAGGCTTGACCGCAAATAGATGTCCGGCTGCCAAATTCCCGCCCTCTTCCCGCCCTGTAGGCGATGACACACCACCTCCCTGATCTGCATATATTGCCTACATAAAACATACAATCTCTTACAGTAAGGAGACAGGAACAGATGGAAATGCTGTCACAACTTGATTGGGCGCCTGGACTCTCAGATCCGACGTCCAACAGGCAAGCCAAGCCAAGAACGTGCGGAAATACGATGGTGATCGACAAGGGTCTTGGCCTGAAGGCTTATGAAGACTTGCTGGATACGGCTGCTGCTTACATCGATGTCATCAAGCTCGGTTTTGGCACCTCGCCTCTGTACCCCAAAGCCATCCTGCAGGAAAAAATCAGGCTGGCTTCCCAGCATGACATCCATATCATTCCGGGTGGTACGTTTTTGGAAATCGCAGTGGTGCAAGGTGCCATCGCCGATTTTTTCAGATCGATGAACCGCTTTGGTTTTCATGGTATAGAAGTATCAGACGGCACGATTGAGATGAGCCGCTTGCTTCGCAATGAACTGATCACGACAGCCAGAGATCAGGGTCTGCGCGTATTTACAGAGTATGGGAAGAAAATGCACGGCTCGAAGGTGGAGATTGAAGAGCTGCTGACGACCATCCATGTAGATCTGGAGATGGGCGCAGAATGGGTAACGGTTGAGGGCAGAGAATCCGGTATCGGTGTTGGCTTTTATGATCATGAAGGCCGGCCGGCGGTGGAAGAGATGGATCGCATGCTGAAACAGTTTTCCAAGCTCGATAAAATGATGTGGGAAGCCCCGCTAAAGTCGCAGCAGGTATTTTTCATTCAGAAATTTGGCCATTCGGTCAACCTGGGAAATATCTCACCGACGGATGTGCTGGCGCTGGAGGCGCTTCGTCGCGGCTTGCGTTCAGATACCATGAAAGGCTTCGGACCCTCGATATAATCCCGCTTCATGCATGAATGGAGGTGAAAAACGTCCATGCAGGTTGATGTGATTGCCAGCATTAATGAACTTCATACGCAGGAGCTGCTGGGGAAAACCGTCATGGTCATTGATGTCCTGCGAGCCACCAGTTCCATCGTCACCGCTTTTGCCCACGGATGTGAAGCCATCATCCCGGTTGAGACGGTTTCCCAGGCCAGACAGTGGAATGAGAAACAGGAGTATCTGCTTGGCGGAGAACGATTTTGCAAAAAAATCAGCGGATTTGATTTTGGCAATTCCCCGCTGGAATTTACGCAAGCAGATTTGACAGGCAAAAAACTGGTCATGACGACCACAAACGGGACGAGAGCCCTTCAAAAAACGCACAAAGGCAGCCGTGTTCTCACGGCCAGCTTTCTCAATGGAAAGGCCGCTGTGAAATACGGCATGGATTCCCACCGGGATTGGGTGCTCGTGTGTGCGGGTACGCGCGACCAATTTTCGCTGGAAGACGGCTTGTGTGCAGGCTATCTATTAGACATGCTGGCAGCAGTGCAGCCTGATGCGCAGATGAACGACATGGGGCAAGCCATGCTGTCTGCCTACAGGCACACGGAATCCAATCTCGTCCATACGCTGCTGAACTGTGAGAACGGAAGAAAAATGATCAAGAACGGCATGAAAGAAGATGTCCATTTCTGTGCGCAGATGAATGCGTATGCCATCGTTCCTTTACTACAGGAGCATATGCTCATTCCTGTTCATGCGTAGGTTCCGAATATTGGAGGGGTCGTTCTAATTAACGGACAGACTCATACAATAGAAGGGAATTCGTGAAGACAGGGGTCATCCTATGAACGGAGAAGTTTTACTCGTCATTTTGATTATCATCGGACTGATCGGCAGATCCCCGATTATTACAACGGCGGCCTGCATTTTGCTCATTATCAAGCTTATTCACCTGGAGCGATACCTGCCTGCCATTGAGCGAAGGGGACTCGAAATGGGTCTGCTTTTTCTGACGATGGCGGTGCTGGTGCCCTTTGCCAGTGAACGCATTACGTACCGGGATATTCTATCCGTATTTACCACGCCTGCGGGATTGGTCGCTCTGGCTGGAGGGGCTATTGCCACCTATATGAACGGAAAAGGGCTGGATCTGCTTAAGGTCGATCCACAGCTGATTGTCGGACTTGTCATCGGGTCCATATTCGGCATTGTCTTTTTGCGCGGCATTCCGGTAGGTCCGCTGATGGCAGCCGGCATCACCGCCTTCCTGATGAAGCTGACCTTTTTCCTGTTTGAGAGATCATAAAGGCTGGTTGTTGAGACAATCTCATACCATTTCATATCACCTGAAAGACATGATACCTGGAGGAAATTGGCAGCTGGCGCAAAACAAAGAGGCTGAACCGTATGTGTTCCCTGTTCAGGGCACCGATAGGTTCAGCCTCATTTTCGATTACTCGTTCATGACGTTTTCATTTTGCTCACATTATCTGCGGTCTTTAGGCCCGCCCACAAATGCTGTTGTCTGGCTGTCCAGTCCGTAAGCGGTGTGAAGGGCAAGAATAACTTCTGTCAGATCCTTTTGAGCAATGACACAGGACACCTTGATCTCCGAGGTGCTGACCATTTTGATGCTCACATTTTGTTTGGAAATGACATCAAACATTTTCGCTGCCACACCAGGATTGCTGACCATTCCTGCTCCAACGATGGAGATTTTCACCAATTCGGTCTCAGATGTGACTTCATCAAAGCTGACTTTGGAACGAGCTTGCTCCACAACTTCGATGGCACGATCCTTGTCTTCCAGCGTCACACTGAAAGAGAAATCTGCCTTGCCGTTGATGACACCGCTCTGCACGATGATGTCCACGTTGACGTTAGCCTCTGCAAGGGCATTGAAGAACGTGGCCAATACACCGGGTACATCCTCCACACCCAAGATGCTGATCTTTGCTACATTTTTATCATACGCAATGCCGCTGACTACGATTCCCTGCTCCATAACGGCCTCCTCCTTCACATAAGTCCCTTCATTTTGTGTAAAGCTGGATCTCACGACAAGCGGTACCTGGTAATGCTTCGCATACTCAACCGCTCTCGGATGGAGGACTGCTGCTCCCAGATTTGCCAACTCCAGCATTTCGTCATACGAGATTTCATTTAATTTGCGCGCGCATTTGACAATCCGCGGGTCTGTAGAATAAATCCCGTCTACATCGGTATAAATCTCACATTCGTCTGCCTGAATCGCTGCGGCAAGGGCAACGGCGGTCGTATCCGATCCACCCCGTCCAAGGGTCGTAATCTCCCCTTCATCAGACGTTCCCTGAAAGCCTGCAACCAGAACGATCTGATCTTCTTTCAGTGCTTTGTGAATGCGATCCGGCTTGATATCTTTGATCTTGGCTCTTCCGTGATGCTCGTCGGTCTTCATGCCCACTTGCCATCCCGTGTACGAGATCGCAGGGTGACCGAGCTTATGTATCGCCATGGACATCAGAGCGACAGATACTTGCTCACCAGTTGTCAGCAGCATATCCATTTCTCTCGCAGGCGGATTCTTATTTAACTGTTGGGACAGATCAATCAGATCATCGGTAGTATCTCCCATGGCGGACAACACCACGACACATTGATGACCCTGTTGCCGTTTTTCCACAATTCGCTGTGCAACTTTCTGAATCCGCTCCGCGCTACCGACAGAGCTGCCTCCAAATTTCATTACGACTAATGACAACGCGGTCTCACTCCCTCATTCTATTTAACATATAGGCACCATTATAGCACAGAAGCCGTATCCCATCAGCAGATATTTCAGACTCTGCCCAATCGGCGCCATAACATCCTATGTATATACCCCATTTTCAATAAACTGAAACGCAGTTAACAAATAAGCTGCCTGAGGGGAAGCAACCCTTCAAGCAGCTTATGATGATCTGGCCAGCTTGTCCGTTTGAGACCGGACTATGCGCGCGAGATGTATTTGCCGTCCGCTGTGTTGATCAGCAGGACATCGCCTTCATTAATAAACAGGGGAACCTGGACGTTCAGACCGGTTTCCATCACGGCATTTTTCGTTGCACCTGTAGCCGTGTTTCCTTTGATGCCCGGTTCGGTTTCAGTCACCTGCAACTCCACGTTGTTCGGCAGGCTGATCCCGAGAATTTCTTGCTCATAATATTGAATATGCACGGTGTTGTTTTCCTTGATGAATTTCAGTTCCCATTCCAGTTGCTCACTGCCAATGGTCACCTGATCAAAGGTTTCGGTATCCATGAAGACATGCTCGTCTCCGCTAGCATACAGATATTGCATTTCCTTGTTTTCAATATGCGCGCGGCCCACGGATTCACCGGCACGGAAAGTTCGCTCCACGGTGTTTCCGTTGCGAAGGTTCTTAATTTTGCAACGAACGAATGCAGCTCCTTTTCCCGGCTTTACATGCTGGAAATCCTGCACTGTAAAAATGTCTCCATCCACTTCGATGGTAAGTCCTGTTTTAAAATCATTTACCGATATCACGAAGATTCCCTCCTAAATATATAAAAGCATATGCGAGTTGCTAAAAACATCCTTTATCATATCATTTACAGCCAAATTTGAACAGTTCCGCCTAAATATCAATCGTAATCAGTTCTTTGGTCGATTGTGTGAGAATATCGATGCCGTTTTCGGTGATGACCACATCATCCTCGATCCGCACCCCTCCAAAATCAGGCAGATAGATCCCCGGTTCGACCGTCACACACATGCCCGGCTGCAAGACGGTCTCACACGTTTTTGACAGTCTTGGTGCTTCGTGTACTTCCATGCCAAGACCATGGCCGGTGCCATGCCCGAAATAGGCGCCATATCCCGCTTCTTCAATGACCTTTCTCGCCAGGGCATCCCCTTGCGCCCCGGTGATACCCGGCTTCAATCCATCCAGACAGGTCTGCTGCGCCTTCTTCACACATTCATAAATCTCGATGTGCTTCGCTTCAGGCTTGCCCAGTACGACCGTTCGGGTAATATCGGAACAATATCCCTGATAGTAGGCACCAAAATCAAGCTTCACAAATTCATTCGGTTGCAGGAGACGATCACTGGCGATGCCATGGGGCAGCGCCGACCGTTCACCGGAAGCGACGATGATCTCGAAGGAGGATGATACGGCACCATGGCTGCGCATGAATACTTCCAGCTCCAGCGCAATCGCTTTTTCTGTAACACCCGGCTTGATATGCTTCAGAATATGGGTAAAGGCCTGATCAGCCAGCTGGGCGGCTTCCCGCATGACCTTGATCTCGGACGAATCCTTCACAAGCCGAACCTGCTCAATCAGAGAGTCGGACGGTGTCAACCGGATTCCCTCCAGTGCCTGTTCTACCTGTACATATTGCGCATAGCTGACGTGATCCTGCTCAAAAGCCAGTTCCTTGATCTGCATTTCTGACAGCAGCTGACGCACATTGTCCAGTGGCTGAGCGCCGTGCTCTACCACTTCAAAGTGAACGGCCTGCTGAGGAGCCTGAGTCATGTATCGGAAGTCAGTCAGCAGTATAGCCCGATCTAGTGTGATCAGCACCCACCCTGCACTTCCGGTGAAGCCGCTTATGTACCGCCGATTGTAGCTGTTGCTGATCAGGTAGGCGGACAGTTCATTCTTTTTCATTTCGGTACGAAGCCGTTCTATTCTCGCTGCTTCCATTGAAGTCACCTGGCTTTCTTCAAAATATTCATCAGAGCCGTGAAGCCGAGTTCATAGCTATGGGCCCCAAAGCCGGCAATTTGTCCATCTGCAACCGGTGCAATGACCGAAACATGCCGGAAGGACTCACGCTGATGGATGTTCGACAGATGTACTTCCACTGTCGGCAGCTTCACACTGCTGATGGCATCACGCAGCGCATAACTGTAATGCGTAAAGGCACCTGGATTAATTAGAATACCATCCATTTTGCCATAGGCAGCATGTATGGTATCGATCAGCACCCCTTCGTGATTGGACTGGATACAGGTCAGTTCGACATTCTGGCTGCTTGCCAGTTCGCTTAAATGTTTCTCTATTTGGGGCAGGCTGACCTCGCCATACACCCCTGGTTCACGAATGCCCAACATGTTAAGATTGGGGCCATTCAATACTAAAATATGCTTGTTCATATCGCCATCACCAGCCTATCTAATTGGCCATTTTTCGTACGTTTCGACCACTTGCCATTTTACCATAGACTGATTTCGTTTGTTAACTACTTTCTTTGCTCACTGGCTCGCGCTTGCGCTCATCTGTGAATTCAAATGAAATGGAAAATCCGATAAACACACCCCACATGACGTATAATGCTCCCTCAGTCAGCGCCGTATCCAGATCGAGCCGATATGCGGGGGCTGTCAGCCCGAGTGCCGGGCCAGCCAGCAAAAAGATGACGGACCACCAGAGCAGTCCATAAGCCAAACCGTACCAGGCCCCTCTGAGTTTGTAAAACAGCAGCCCGTACAGGAGGGAAGCCATGATGGAGAACAAAGTGAAATAAATGGTACCGAGTACCTGTCCAGCCGGACTTTCCAAAAAAGTGTGGGTGTAAAAAGGTTCAATGAGATAGCCCGGGACGAGGCTGGTCAGTTTGAAAAAATACGCAATCACACGCATCAGACCCCAGATCAGGCCTGCAAAAAATCCGATATGGATCGCATAGAACCATCGATTGGTTGAATGGACGGTCTGAGATACTTGAGAGGTTTCCATCTTGATCCCGCCTTTCTCTTTCTTCAAGCCTCTTGTTCAATCCTGCGTTCTTATATTCCGCATTCCGATTCCTGCTTTCCTAGTATGTACAAAACCGGATGACGTAAACAGGTGGTATTCGGGACCAAAATTGAGTACAATGTGATAAGATAACTGTCACAGGAAACTAGTATATAGGATAAGAGGTGGAGAGGCTCAGTGTCACAGGCAAAATCATGTCCTGCGTATGGCGGACAAGCGGTCGTCGAAGGTGTGATGTTCGCAGGACAAACCGTCAATGTTACCGCTGTCAGACGCAAGTCTACACAGCAAATTGAATTTTTTGAAGCACCCAAGAAAGATGCAGGATGGGTCAAATTCCTGAAAAAAGTTCCGTTTATTCGCGGGATTGTCGCCATTATTGATGCAAGTGCGAAAGGGAGCCAGCATCTCAACTTTTCGGCAGAGGTATTTGCGGAAGAGGAGGGAGAAGAACAGGAGGAGCAGAAAGCCTCGACCTTGACGATGATTCTCGGTGTGGCTGTTGTCGGTGTCTTGTCCTTTCTGTTCGGGAAATTTATCTTCACCCTGGTGCCAGCTGCACTCGAGCAAATTCTGTTCCAGAATCTGATACACAAGGATCATATTATTATTCACAACCTGCTGGAAGGTGTCATCAAGCTCATCTTGTTGATCTCCTATATTTATGCCATCTCGCTAACGCCGATCATTAAGCGACTGTTCCAATATCATGGAGCCGAGCACAAGGTCATTAGCTGCTATGAGGCTGGTAAGGAGCTCACGGTGCGCAATGTGCAGCAGTTCAGTACCCTTCATTATCGCTGCGGCAGCAGTTTTATGATCTTTACCGTCATTGTCGGGGTCATCATTTATTCTTTCTTCCCATATGAAAACATCTGGGATCGCATGCTCGATCGCATTATGCTGCTGCCGGTCGTCATCGGCGTTTCGTATGAGGTGCTTCGCATTACGAACAGTCTGCGGGAAGTACCGGTGTTGAAATATCTGGGCGTGCCGGGCTTGTGGCTGCAAAAGCTGACCACCAAGGAACCAACTGATGATCAGGTGGAGGTATCCATCGCCTCTTTCAATCATATGCTGGAATTGGATCGCAAGCATTTGCAGGCATAGCGCACCGCGCGCAATCGTACAAGGAGGAATGAAGCCATGAATACTCAAAAGTGGGTAACGGGAGCGATTATCGGATTTCTGATTATCGGAATCCTGGCATCATTGAGATCACTCCTCATTCCGATCTTGGTGCTGGGCACCGTGTTTGTTCTCTATAAATTCCCGCCACGCTGGTGGAAAATGCAGGCATACAAAGCGAAGATGAGCCGGACGCAAAGAGATCGGAACCGGCAAAAATCAAAGTTCAAGGTCGTGGGAGGAAGCAAGCAAGATCGTGACCGGAGCAAATCGGACTCCGAACCACCCAGATATCATTGAGCTGTTGGATTTGAATATGAATTTGGATATGCATTTGGTTATGAACTGTCCTTCCCTTTACAGGAGGACAGTTTTTTTATCGTCTGCGAAAATGCCTGGATGAATGAAGGGTCACGACATATTTCTGATAATGCTCCATATATTGCTCGTATGACCACCTCATAAAAAATTCCTTGCCGGCCTGATAGCCCGCTTCATACAATTCCAGACTCTTCTCGCGAGAGAGATCAAACTGGGTTGTCCTGACATTCAGGGTGGGCACCTTGATCGTACGAAAACGATTTTCCATTTCAATGTAGCGCTCATCATGGGCATCCATCATGGTCGAAAACAGTGCCTGAAACATGCTGAGCGGCCCTTTGATGCGATGAGCCTTGCCTTCATGCTGTCCGACCAGCTGGAAGCCGATCGTCGGATGCTGGTGGAACCGAGTGATATCCTTTCGATCAAACAGCCATAACGGAAAGTTGCTCAGTATCGCGCCGTCTACGATGTACACGTACTCCCCGGAGAATGGCTTTTTCTTGCGCCATCTTCCCTTTACATGAATGGAAGGCGGCTTCTTAATCATGACGGGATCGAAGAAATAGGGAATACTGCTGCTCATGCGAATAGCTCGGCTGACCTCCAGCTTGGCCGGCTGAATACCGAATCGTTGAATATCTTGTGGCAGAATCAGAATTTTCCCGTTGGAGATGTCGGAAGCAATAATCTGCAGTCGCCCCGGCTTGATATTGGAAAAGGTATGAATGCCCTTTTCCTTCAAGGTTTCCTTTACCCATTCCTCCAGCTTGTGTCCGGAGTACAGCCCTTTTTTCCAAAAAAGCCGCACCACATGTCCGAGTGCGATGCGATGCAGCCACGACTTCTTGATAAACTGGGAAAACGGCATCTCCAGAATCATGTCCTTCATCTCATCGGCGTTATATCCTGCTGCCAGAAATGAAGCGATGATCGAACCGGATGAGGTCCCTGCGACATGCTCGAATTTGATCCCGTGTTCTTCTGCTGCCTTTACCGCCCCAACTAACGCAATCGCCTTGACGCCTCCACCTTCAAATACGGCATTGCATTTCATCCTGCCTCACACCCCATTCTGACCTTGCGCGCTGCAATGCGCCGTCAGTACGATGTATGCGGACTCAGGTTGTCCTTATGATTGCAAATTGAAAACAGCCTCACCTGGTCAAGGTGAAGCTGGTCGGATCGGGTCCTATGTAGTTTAGTCCGTTTCAATTTCGGATCGAATATCCATTAGCCGTTCTCTGCTCTCGGGATGACGCTTGAAAAACTCAACCAGTCCTTCGATGCAAGTAATGGAATCCCAGCTCAGGTGGTGTTCAATGCCTTCCACATCGGTGTAAATGTTCTCTTCTTGTACGCCAATAAGCTGTAGAAAATCCTCAAGCAGCTGATGCCTGTCCAGCAGTCTCTTCCCCATTTTCTTTCCTTTTGACGTTAAAACCAAACCGCGATATTTTTCGTACACCAGATAATTGTCTTTATCGAGCTTCTGAATCATTTTCGTTACAGAAGATGGATGCACTTCGAGTCCCTCTGCGATATCCGATACACGCGCATATCCCTTCTCATCGATCAGGAGATATATTCGTTCCAAATAATCTTCCATACTTGGTGTTGCCATCCAACTTCCCCCTCTTGGCCATTTCAATCGGGCACACTCTTAGTATATTACACTTTATGGGTTTTAAAAATCAACCCGTGGAACCTGTCTTCGTTGGCCTCTTTCGCCAACCTTTCCCTTCATGAAACCAGGTCTTGCAGTCCAAAATAGAAGCAGAAGCCAAAGGAGGGACTGCTGCACGTGTCTACCACAACGCTCGAAAAACCGAAACGAAAAACGACCAAGCCCTTTATTCCAGATCTCATTTATTTTGAACCTGCAGCGCTCGACTATCCCAAGGGAAAACGCATCCATGAGTGGGCGGAGAAGGAACAGATCCCGATCCGTATCACGACCTCTCATAATCGGATTACCAACCTGCCCGGAGATACCGAATTGGAAAAATATCGCAACGCAAAGCGAACCCTGGTGGTCGGACTACGCAAGACGCTGAAGTTCGATACGTCAAAGCCGTCTGCGGAGTATGCCATTCCCATCTCCACCGGCTGCATGGGACACTGTCATTATTGCTACCTGCAAACGACGCTTGGGGCAAAGCCCTATGTACGCATCTATGTCAATACGGACGATATTCTCGAGGCCGCTCAAGGATATATTGATGAACGGGTTCCGGAAATAACACGGTTTGAAGCAGCCTGTACGTCTGATCCAGTCGGGATTGAGCACATTACCGGCTCCTTGCAGGACTTGATCACCTTTATGGGCAAGCAGGAGCATGGCAGACTCCGGTTTGTGACGAAATATCATCATGTGGAGCCCTTGTTAAACCTGGAACACAATTTGCACACCCGAGTTCGCTTTAGTGTCAATGCAGATTATGTGATCAAGAACTTTGAACCCGGCACTTCCTCGTTTGAAGAACGGATCGAGGGAGCTTCCAAAATTGCCAAAGCCGGATACCCGCTCGGCTTCATTATTGCCCCGATTATCTGGCATGAAGGCTGGGAACAAGGCTATGGTGAGCTGATGGAAAAGCTTGCCGAGCAAGTACAGGTCCAAGATGACACAGACCTCACTTTTGAACTGATTCAACATCGCTTCACCAAGACAGCAAAACGGGTCATCGAACAGCGATACCCGAAGACGAAGCTGGAAATGGATGAAGCAAAGCGCAAATACAAGTGGGGACGCTGGGGCCAGGGCAAATACGTCTACCCCGACGAGCAGGCAGAAGCGCTCCGCATGTTTATCACGGAACAGATTTTCCTCCACTTTCCTGATGCGCGAATTGAATATTTCACGTAAAAGGGAAAAAGAACCCGCAGCGCACCGTTTTGATGTGGCTGCGGGTTATGCGTCTGTTTAATCAATGGATATCCTTTAAAATTTTAGCAAGTCCGGAGTCATGCTATTCAGCCAGTTTGTGATTTGGGTCATTTTGCCTGTGTACAAGAGGACGCCGAAGACGATCATGAGGGCCCCTCCCACTTTCATGATGATGGGGGAATATTTTAGCACCCATCTCGTGGAACCGACAAAGAAAGCCAGTACAAAGAACGGAATGGCAAAGCCCAGCGAGTAAGCGGTCATAAGCGGGAACCAGCTACCCGGTTCGGTGGAAGCCAGTGCAATGATCGCCGAGAGAATCGGTCCCACACACGGAGACCAGCCTGCTGCAAATCCAATTCCGATCAGAAACGAACCCAGATAGCCAGCCGGCTTGGAAGGCATCTTCAGCTTGGCTTCTCTCATCAGCAGTTGTGGCTTGAAGATCCCCAACAGAAACAGGCCCATGATGATGATCAGGATAGCGGCAATCTGACTGATCAGATCCCGGTGCTCCCTGAAAACTTCTCCGACAAGTCCCGCAGCGGCACCCAAGGTGTAGTACACCACGGAAAAGCCCAAAATAAAAAACAGCGTATGAGACATCGTCTTGGCTCTCATCTCTCTCGTCTGTCCTGACTTGATCTGATTAACGGATATCCCGGTAATATAAGATAAGTACGAAGGATAGAGCGGCAAACAGCACGGTGATATAAATGACGCAATTCCCGCCCATAAAGCAATCCACAGATTTACATCCATTGTGAGCTGCTCCTTTCTGAAGTTGCTGGGTCTATCTCATGATGATCAGGGCGTATGTGTCCTTAGTTCATCGCTCTCGACCGACGCAGCATCGTAAATAATAGAGATAGGATTAGAATCCCTATCAATAATAACACAATGCTCCCCCCCGGAGCCAAATTGTACACGCCTGCACCCATCAACCCGCCAAACACGGCGAGTTCAGACACGAGCACACTCCAGATGATCGTGTGGCGAAAGCTTTTGCCGAGCAGCAGACCGGAAGCGGCAGGAATGGTCAGCAAGGCAGATACCATCAGAACGCCGACGACTTTCATCGCAGAACTGACAACCAGTGCTGTTAGCACGGTAATCATCATATTGAGCCAACGAACAGGCAGTCCCTTTACTGCTGCGGTATCTTCATCAAAGGTAAGCAGGAACAACTCTTTCAGGAGAAACATCATCACGGCCAGAACAAGAAGAGTAACGATAAAGATGATCGTCAGATCCGTTTGATCCATCGTAAAGATACTACCGAAAAAATAGCTCTGTACGTTCATATTAAATCCTTTGCCAAGGGTAAACAAAATCGAAGCGAGAGCAACCCCGCCTGACATAATGATGGCAATCGATAATTCAGCATAAGTGCGATAGGTCTTTCTTAATTTCTCTATGATAAAGGCAGCACCAAGGGCAAATACAATGCCCAGCGCAAGCGGATACCAGTTGATCAGAAAGCCAAGGGCCACACCTGCGATGGAAACATGGGACAGGGTATCTCCAATCATGGACAATCGGCGCAAGACCACGAAGACACCAATCAATGGCGCCATCAGTCCGATCATCAAGCCGCCCAGCATGGCTCGTTGAAAAAAGGGCTCAAGCAGCAATTCCATCCGCTATCCCTCCTTGACTGCCATCGCTTCAAATGGCCGTTCGGACTGCAAATGACGCAACGTGTGCATCAAATCATCTTCACTGCAATCCTGCGTTTCATGGGAATGGCGAACATGGAATTGCAGCTTGCCATTGACTTGCTTGGCTTGATCACCCAAATACGCATGCATCATGTCCAGATCATGTGAAACCATGAGAAATGTAATCTGATGGTGCTGATGCATATGCTGAATCATTTGAAAAAACATGCGCTGGGTTTCGGTATCGATCCCGACAGTCGGCTCATCAAGAATGAGCAGTTCAGGGTTATGAATCAGTGCTCTCGCCAAAAACACACGCTGTTGCTGTCCACCTGACAGCTGACCAATCTTGCGATCGCGAAGATGTTCAATGCCAAGGGCACCGAGCGCATCCGTGCATTTCTGCTGATCTTTTTTTGCTATTCTGCGGAAGAGCCCTTTTCGACCGTAAAGTCCCGACATGACGACTTCCTTGACAGTAGCAGGAAACAAGGGATTAAACGCATTTCGCTGCGGCACATACCCGATTCGATCCCAGTCCTTGAAACGGTTCATCGGAGTGCCGAAGAGTCGGATACTGCCTTCAGTCGGTTTCAGCAAACCGACAATCATACGGAGTAAGGTGGTTTTCCCGGCTCCGTTGCTGCCGATTAGTCCAACAAAATCCCGCTCCAGAATTTGAAAATGGAGTTGCTGAATGACTTTTTGATGATCATAGCCAAAGCTCACGTCTTCCAGTTCAATGACGGGAGCGTGACAGTGGTCGCTCTGTTGTGTTTTCGGCCCACTCTGCCTGTTCGCACGCACGGGCTCACCTCATTTCGAATATCTCGCTAGTGGTAGGTCTAAGCACTTCTCGGTATCTGTACTACTCGATGCCTGCATTTGATGTCTGCATTTATTGAAGAGCTTTCTTCAAAGTCTCTATATTTTCCTTCATGATGGAGATATAATTTTCATTCTGCTGATTTTGCTCATCGGTCAATCCCTCCAGCGGATTAAATACCAATGTTTCAATGCCTAGATCATTGGACAGCATCTGGGCAATCTCAGGTGACACAAGCTCTTCAAATAAAATATATTGAACCTCATGTTCTTTGATGAAATCAGAGACCTGTTTAATATCCTTGGCGGTCGGTTCCGCTTCCGGTGACAAGCCCATTACACTGATTTGATTCAGACCATAATCTCTCGCCAAATAGGAATAGGCATTATGCGAAACGACGATATCGGTACGAGCTGCCTGTTCTACAATTTGTCTGATACCTGCATCCAATTCGCTTAATTCTTCCAGCAGTGCACTGAAATTTTGTTCATACTGCTGCTGGTTTTCCGGGTCTGCTGCAATAAAACCTTCTTTTACATTTTCAGCCATCCACATCAACTGCTTCGGGCTGGTCCACAGATGAGGATCGATATCATGGTCGCCATGATCATGACCGGCATGAGCGTCTTCTTCCGCATGCTCTTCTTCGTGCTCATGATGATTTTCTTCCTCATGTCCATGTTCTTCTTGCTTGCTATGTTCTTCTTCCTCATGTCCATGTTCTTCATGCTCATCATGATGTTCTTCTTCGTGTTCTTTATCTTCTTGGTGTGAATTCTCGTCCTGATGGTGATCTTCTTCCATCTCCACTTCAGATGGATAAATAAATGAAGCCCCTTCACTTGCTTCAACCACCTTCATGTCATGATCTTGATCCATTCCACTCAGAAAATCATCCACCCAGCCTTCAAATCCAGCCCCATTATAAATGAACATATCTGCCTTTTTCATATTTAGCAAGTCCTGGCTTTTGGGGGTCCAGTCATGGGAATCCACGCCAGTTGGCACCAGGTTGATCACGTGTGCAGATTCTCCGCCGATTTCTTCAGCCAGAAACTGCAGTGGGTAAAAAGTGGTCACGACATTGACTTTGCCTTCTACTCTTTCAAACTCATTCTGATTGGTACAGGCGGACAATAGCAAAATCATCACGGCGATCAACACCATCCACTTGACCCGCTTCATATGCTTCCCCTTGCCCACTCTTTTTGTTCCATTCATGCTGTTTGCTCCCATCTCTCATCATCCCCTCTTTTTGACTTCTATACTCGTACATCGTACACCGTCTATTTGTTTAATCGTAATGATTACTACATAAACCACAACAGCGATTATACGGACGATCATAGGCTTTGTCAAGCCATTCTTAAGGGGATGGATACCGTTGGATGTCGCCCTCAAAATTGAAGTCAGGAGCCGTAAAAAACCGTTCGGCTATACACCGAACGGCGATTCAGTCAATAGATATCGATATACCAGGTCGTAGGCTTCGCTTATACAATCGGGTTTTTGGTGAAAGCAGCATTGACCTGCAATAATGGCTGTGATCGTGCTGCTTCGACCGAGATGACACCCCTCATCAGCTGCGCACAATTGCGATTTGTACCCAGTATGCGCAAAATATCTGTGCGATTCAGTTCCACCGCCTGTTTACCGCGCAGGGTGAGTTGGATGACACCACTTCGTGCCTGATTCTGACCGATAGCCCGTTTGGATTGCACCACCCTGACCTTGAAGGTGATTTTGCGATGATGCGGATTGTAGATGGTCAGCAGCGTATCATACCTGCCTCGACCCACAACCCCATTGGCCCTCTGGGTTCCGGTAATGAATTTAATCGAATGAACCCGCTGAGGCTTACTGAATGCCAACGCACCCAGCACTTGTTCCACTTCCAATGTCATGCCCTCATCTCCTCTCTTCTACACACTATATATAATGTGAGAGAAGACAAGTTCGCTCGTGTGATCGCCTTGCAGGCATGCAATTTGAGCAGATGCATGCGGTGCAATTGCAAGGTACACCCTGGCATGCTGTACATTTGCCTACCATCTCGCAGTCACTCGTTCTATCTGTCTTGCTTTATTTCACCAATGCTCCGTTCGGCATCATGTCCGGCACGGTCGCAAGGGTCAGCTGATCGCCTTTGGAAGCCGCCAGAATCATACCCTGGGAGAGCTCTCCGCGCAGCTTCACCGGTTTCAGATTTGTCACGCAGATCACTTTCTTGCCTACCAGTTCATCCGGATGATAATGCTTGGCAATCCCGGACACGACCTGACGCTGCTCTTCTCCGAGATCAAGCTGCAACTTCAGCAATTTGTCTGCCTTTTTGACCGGTTCTGCCGCAATCACCTGCGCCACCTTTAATTCTACCTTTGCAAAATCGTCGATGGTAATGAGATTGGCTTCTTGTTCGGCTTCATCCGGTGCTGGCGCTGAATCCGGTGTGGATGCTGGTGCTGCCGGATTTGCTGTTGCCATGACACCACCCATCGCTTCCACGATATACGCCACTTCTTCCTCCACTTCCAGACGCGGGAAGATCGGCGCCGCTTTTTGAACCTGTGCTTGTGGAATGCCGCCGAATTGTTTGGCGCTCTCCCATTCTGTATGTGCTCCTTCTGTCAATCCCAGTTGTTCCCACATCTTCGCAGGTGTACGCGTCATAAATGGCTGCAACAAAATCGAAGTCATGCGCAACGATTCGGCCAGATGGACCATCACAGACGCCAGGGCATCACGATTCGCTTCGTCTTTCGCCAAAACCCACGGTTGTGTCAGATCAATATATTTATTGGTGAAGCTGATCAACTTCCAGATGGCGCTGAGGGCGACGGAGAATTGCATATTCTCCATCGCTTTCTCCACTTCCATAGCAGTATGTTCCGCCAACTTCTCCAGCTCTGCATCATGCTCGGTCACCTGTCCCTGGTAGGCAGGAATGGTTCCATCAAAATATTTGTGAATCATCGCGACGGTTCGGTTCAACAGATTGCCTAGATCATTGGCAAGGTCAAAGTTAATGCGCTCTACAAAACTCTCAGGCGTAAAGGTTCCATCTGAGCCGAAAGGAACCTCCCTCAGCAAGTAATACCGCAGCGCGTCCAACCCGAAACGGTCAATTAGCGTCACAGGGTCCACCACATTCCCTTTGGACTTGGACATCTTGCCATCCTTCATTAATAGCCAGCCATGACCGAATACTTTCTTAGGAAGCGGCAGGTCAAGGGCCATCAGCATAATCGGCCAATAGATCGTATGGAAACGAATGATTTCTTTTCCGACCAAATGGACATCCGCCGGCCAGAACGCCTCGTATTTCTCAGCGTCCTCACTGCCATAGCCTAACGCGGTAATATAATTGGAAAGGGCGTCGATCCACACGTAAATGACATGTTTAGGGTCCTGTGGCACCTTCACGCCCCAATCAAAAGTCGTACGAGAAACAGCCAGATCCTCGAGTCCAGGCTTGATAAAGTTGTTGATCATCTCATTCTTGCGTGATTCAGGCTGGATAAAATCCGGATTGGCCTCATAATAAGCAAGCAGGCGATCCGCATATTTGCTCATTTTGAAAAAGTAGCTTTCTTCCTTTACCCGCTCCACGGCTCTCCCGCAGTCCGGACACTTGCCGTCCTCCAGCTGTCTTTCCAGAAAGAAGGACTCACACGGGGTACAGTACCATCCTTCGTACTGGTCCAGATAGATATCTCCCTGTTCCAGCAATCGGGCAAAGATTTTTTCGACGGACAACTTGTGTCGGGTTTCGGTTGTGCGAATAAAATCGTCATATTGAATGTCCAGTTTCTCCCACAGAGCCTTGATGCCGGTCACAATCTCATCCACAAACTGCTGTGGAGATACGCCCTTTTCCTTGGCCTTGCGCTCAATCTTCTGGCCATGCTCGTCCGTCCCGGTCAAATACATAACTTCATATCCCCGCAGACGCTTGTAACGGGTCATCGCGTCACCGGCGACAGTCGTATAGGCGTGACCGATATGCAGCTTGTCACTCGGATAATAGATCGGTGTGGTGAGATAAAAGGTTTTCTTGGCTTCAGACATCTTTTCTTCCTCCTGTTTATAGACGGTTGTATACATAAAAACATCAAAAAAACTCTCGCCCAATAATGGGACGAGAGTTGTACTCACGCGTTACCACCCATGCTTTCTTTTTTCCTCACAGAAAAAAGCTCACACAGTCCATGACTGCTCCTGTAACGAAGGATTACGCTGCAGCCTTGTCTGAGAGCGTTTATTGCCTGCTTCTCATGACTCGACAGCAGAGCCTCCCGGACCATCTTCTTCAACTGGGCTATACCGGTTTTCAGCAGTTCCCGGCTCTCTGTTCATAGCGCGCATGTCGAATACTTATCCGTTCCTTGGCATCGTGCTCATATGCTTGATATATCCTGCATGTGATATCAAACTCAATATAGCCCTCTTGCTTTCCTCTGTCAAGCTGTTGACCGCTAGGAGGAGCGAGGTTTTTCCTTTTTCTCCGGCACATAGTCGATGCCACCGGGATGAAAAGGGTGACATTTGCACAGTCTTTTAACCGTCAGATAGGTTCCCTTGAAACTCCCGTGCGTTTCCAGTGCCTCTAGCGCATACTGGGAACAGGTCGGATAAAAGCGGCATGTAGGCGGCTTCAGCGGTGATATGAATTTACGATAGCCGTGTACCATTCCCTTCAGCAGCTTGGCTGACACCGTTGTTGCCCCCTTTTCTCTTGCAGCATCGATCCGCAACCACACCGTTCCCCCGTCACCTCGCCGCAGCTTGTCTGGACTGGCCAGACTGACAGGTTTCACAATAACCATATATGTCAAATTTGTGCTTCACAGGCTTGAATCCTTCCGGATATTGCTGCACATGATCCATCGGACAATAGTGAAACGGAATCGTCCGCTCACATTCCAGACAGATAAAATGATGATGGTGCTCATCTGTATGGCACCTCAATCGAAACTTGATGCCATCCTCAAACATAAACTGCTCGACGATATCCATTTCCTGCAATACCCGCAGGTTTCGATAAACGGTATCAAAGCTCATACCCGCATAGGTTTGAACCATGGCTTCATATACTTCTTTTGGGGTCAGGTATCCTTCATGATCAACAAAAAGCCTCGCTAATGTTTTTCGTTGTTCTGTGATGCGCATTCCTTTATTAGACATTGCCTGGATGATCTCTTGTACTTCCACCTGAATTCCCCTTTCTGTCTTCCAGCTAGCTACCGTTATCTTACACCATGACAGCGCTGTACGCAAAGCTAACCGAATCCGATGCACCCCAACATCTTGAATGAAACACCTTTACGAAAGTGTTTCCCAATTTCGCCACTGTTCGACTGGATTAACGGTGTAAGTCTGGTTATCCCGAGACATCAACGCATATACGATACATTCTCTTCTTATTGTCGCAAAATCTTCATGGAAATTTCCGATGAAATCATTAATCTCTCTTTCTTTGTATGACTTTCCTTCTTCGAGTTTAGAGACAAGAAATCCCAATACAATGAGTTTCTTTTTTAGTTGGACAGGTATTCTCTTTAGTTTTCCATCGCTCGAAAAGAAATTTTTAAGAACCGATTCCTTGAATCTTTTATCTTCATCTCTCATCACTGATAACCTCCGATTATTTTAGTGAAAGGCAGGCATTCTCCAGTCATTTACCATACCATTTGGAAAATTCATGCACGCTATCATATTTTCTCACACGGAACCCTATCCCGAGAACACTTGCTCAGTGGATAACCTATTACTTGTATTCTCTTGAAATCAAAAAAACACCGCACCATAATCGGTCATCTGACCCATTTATGGTACGGTGCTTCCGTCAACAAGTTGATGTCCATGAAAACCCGCCAAGATATGCAGGCGTTCTAGCTAGGTCACAAAAGAGACGGTAAATTTGAGGGTTCACACGGTCTGCATTTGTTCCTGTGAGAATCATTCGAAACTTGTCAACTGTCATGCTATGTGGCTGTCATGAATTTGAAAATGATTATCACTTTCGCTTATAAGTTCATCATATAAGGTTTAATCACGCATTGTCAAGTCAAATGTTGTTCAAGAATTGGTAACAAAATGACAACTTCAATGAGAATGAATATCAAATTCATTGACAGGAGCTCATTCATTCCATACAATTTATATAAGGATTCTGTTTCAACAACAAGATCGTTCAACATCCACTTAAAGCCCGTTTTGGGCATGTGTAAACCGTTTGAATGAACCAACGAACCCGTTTGCTTGCATCATACAATGCAAGGATTGAAAATAAAACGTCTCAGAAGAATGTGTAAACAGGAAAGCGAAATGATGACAGGAGTGAGTCCAACATGTCCATACAGACGAGCCGCCTGACTCTCGGATACGGCGAGCAGACCATTATAGAGAATTTGGATCTGGAAATTCCGAAAGGAAAGATCACCGTCCTGATCGGAAGCAACGGATGCGGCAAATCCACCCTGCTTCGTTCCTTATCCAGACTGCTGAAACCGAATGGTGGAACGGCTTTGCTGGAAGGAGCCGACATCTGGAAAACCCCGACCAAGCAGTTGGCCAAACAAATGTCCATTTTGCCACAGGGACCCTCTGCACCCGAGGGGATTACAGTCCTACAGCTTGTCCGACAGGGACGATACCCGCATCGTTCTTTCCTGAAACCCTGGTCTGAGAAGGATGAAAAAATCGTAAACGATGCGTTAGCTGCAACGAAGCTGACCGAATTCAAGCATAGAGAAGTGGACTCACTGTCTGGTGGACAGCGTCAGCGCGCCTGGATTGCCATGACGCTCGCCCAAGATACCGAAACCATTCTGCTCGATGAGCCAACCACGTACCTGGATCTCACGCATCAGATCGAAATTTTGGATCTGCTGTTTGAAATGAACGAGAAACATCAAAGAACGATTGTGATGGTGCTGCATGACATAAACCTCGCTTGCCGATATGCCGATTATATCGTCGCAGTGAAAAACAAATGCGTTTTTGCATCGGGCAAACCGGAAGAGATTATCCAGCCTGAAATGATCCGTCAAGTCTTTGATATGAAATGCCAGATCATGTGTGATCCCGTCTTCGGCACCCCGATGTGCATTCCATTTGGAAGAGGACGCTCTGTCCCATCCATGCAAATGTTAGGAGCCTCCAATGCTTAACAACGAGAACATCGCCCTTATCGAAACCTATTTTAACACCGTCGTACTCACCAGAGCGCAATTGAATGAGAAGACAGAAGACACCATCATACCTATGACCCAATTGCTGGAGAACCCGGAGAAGTTGCGAGAACTGGCTACGTGGTACCAGCATGCTCATCAATTCAAAAGTCTGGCTTCGGCTTCTTCGCAGGTGAGCAAATACCTGGCCAGACACAGCTGTGCGGTTTTTTTCATGGTGTCTGTATTACGGATGACAGAGCCCTTCCATCCAGCCAGCTGGTACATACGATGGGATCAGCAGTATCATTATCCGCAGTTGCTGGTCGTCAAGCCGGAGTCTCCAGCTTTATCTGAGCCTGGAGAAGCCCAGCCGCGAAGTGGGGAACAAACCTTACAGGAACTGTTTCAATACTGGCTGATTCCACTTGTGGAACGCATTTCTGCCATGACCCGTTTAAAAACAGACTTGCTATGGGAAAATATTTTCGTCTACATTCGTTTTTACTATTTGCGCTTTCTGGAATCATGCAAGTCAGATGTATCCATGTATGCGATGATTGAGAAAGAATATACTTGGATCACGATGACCTCCCCTGCACCCTGGCATCCAGCGAACATCGCCAATCCATTTGCAGGCCTGCATGAGACCATTCCACATCCTGTAAATGAAGCGGAAACCTTCCTCGTTCGGCAAACGTGCTGCCTGCGTGATCAGGGAAATGACGGCAAAAAATGCTCGAGCTGCCCTTTGCTGCAGCCCGAGGAACGGTATCAACAGTTAGAGCAGCTGGCCAAATAAGCTGCTCTTTTTTCTAGTCATCTATGTCTATTGCTCTATGCCTGATGCTTTATGTCTGGTACGCTTTATCTGAGGTTCATTCTTGTTGCTGCACGCTACTCGTAGTAAACCGAATAATATCCTTCAAAAAATCGGCCTCCGCATTCCTGCAAAACGGCTTCCACATAATCAACCCAGACCGATTTATCCCCTTCCGCGACAAAGGCGGCAATGGCCTTTACATATTGATCAAATTGCTGCGGCTGATAGGCTTTCAAGGCTCTGGCGGCCCACTTTCCTTCCCCCAGCCATTGTCTGTTCGCTCTCAGTTGCATCTTCTGCACCAGATCGCTCATTTTCAGCAGGATAAACAGTGCTTCACCGGGATCAGAAATCGATTCAAAATCCGTAAGCTGCTCCGTAATCTCGTATCGATACTCATCCAGCTCTGCAAGTGAACAAGGTTCTGGCCCCTCATCCAGCAACTTTTTCGCCATCGTGGTCATCCGTGTAAATTGTGAATTCGGCTTAATCACGATGCCATCTCCGAGCAGTCTCAAAATAGTCGGCAGCCCACTCTGCACCGCCTCCTCAAAGAAACGCGTATAGCTTCGGGACGTCACAATAAACGCTTCAACCGGGTAGCCCTCAAACCAGAAGGATTGCCGAAAAGGATACGGTTCACTGGAATCCACGATCACCAGATCAAGGTCAGATGATGCACCTGCCAAACCCGATGCCGAGCTGCCACCCATCACGGCGAAACTGGCATGGGGATACCTTTCCTCCAAACATCGCGATGCCGCTTCCAATCTTTTCTCCATCACTCTGCATCCTCCTTCGGTTATCCATTCATCCGAATGATCCGGACCTGCACCCATTTTGATGCTATTGTATGCCGTGTCTGCCCGTTTGGGAACCAGAGCCTCAACTTAATTTCAGCAGCAGGAAATCGTGGATGCGCCTGCGTTCCTTGTCAGAGACGACGTAATAGTAAATGCGATTGTACATTTTCCCGCTCCCCTGAATCTCATCACTTTCCAGCCGCGTAAACCGGGTTCGATAGGCAAACAGCTGCTTCATATCCTCAAAAGTCAGATTGGTCTTCACATTCTGCTCCACCACATTCAGCATATCCTGTGCTTTCAGCAAGCTTTGCATGCTCTTGCCTTCCTCCAGCAGGGCCGACAGAATCTGTTTCTGCCTGGCGTTTCGGCCTAGATCCCCCCTGGGGTCCAACTTTCGCATCCGTGAATAGGCAAGAGCCTCCTTGCCGTCCAGGTGCAGCTTGCCTTGTGCAAAGGTGATGCCTTCATACTCAAATCGCCAGGCATTATCTACCTCTACGCCGCCGAACAGATCGACCAGTTCTTCAAATCCCTCCATGTTGATCCTAATATAATAATCTACCGGAATGCCGAGAAAGCCTTCCACCGTCGCAACAGCCAGTGAGGTCCCGCCAAAGGCATACGCATGATTAATTTTGTCCTCCATCTCCGTGCCAGCAATGCGTGTCCGCGTGTCGCGCGGAATGTGAATCATGGTAATGGCTTCCTTACGGGGATGAACCGCCATCAGGATGAGCGCATCCGATCGTCCACGATCCTTGCCCCGTTCGTCAACCCCCATTAACAAAACGGTAAAAGCCTCCTCATCTACCGCAGTCATATTCATGCGCATGGTTCTCTCTTCGATGTCTTGTGTATCTTCTCCCTCGGAATGCATCGACACCGTGTTCAATAACCGTTCGATACCCGGACGTTCCCGCTCCCATTCAGACACAGAAGCTTCGCCGAATAACGAAGCATCCGCTGCCGTAAGCGGGATTCTCTCCAAAGGTTCATAGATCTGACTGGAGGTTTCTTTTACCTCCTGATACAGATACAATCCCCAACCGGCCGCAGCCAACAGAAAGCATCCAAGTGTAACTCCGATGATCAGACCTGCTCTTTTCCATCTGACGTGCATCTTTTTCATCCCTTTCCATGATCCTTTACAGTCATTCCATTCGTTTTTGCACGATCCATTTACTTATCCCGACTGGAAACGCATATACTGTATTACTATTCAAGCGGGAGGCGAACGAAGATGTCCTTTTATCCGGTTTCACCTGATGCGACACCGGAAAGTGTCGCCATGTATGTACGCATTCAGCAATCCAGCCAGTTGCTGACCGGTCAGCATGACTATTTGGAAGACCCCAATAAATATGTGCAGCACATTCAGGATCGTACAGGGCACTGGCCAGTCGTGCATGGTTTCGAGCTGGGCGGCATTACCGGTCAAAGTCCTCAACTTCTGGACAGTCAACGCAATCAGGTCATACAGGCCGCCCTGGCGTGGGGTGAAAATGGCGGCATTCCCTTGTTCACCTGGCATATGCCTTTTCCGGGAAGTGCGAACGAGTGGAGTCAGGTTCAACGACAAACCTCGCATCAGGAGTTTGAGCAAGTCATCACATCCGGGACAAACCTTCATGCGAGCTTCATCAAAGAGCTGGATCATATTGCCCTCCTGTTCAGCAAGTTGCAGGAGAAGAGCATCTCCCTCGTCTGGCGTCCATTTCACGAAATGAATGGCGGCTGGTTCTGGTGGGGCAAGCAGCGTGCCTTTGCAGCTTTGTGGGATATCATGTTTAAACGGTTTACGAAAACACATCGTCTGGGCAATTTGCTCTGGATGTGGTGTCCGCATGCCCCAAACGCCTATACCACAGAACAGCCGACCGATCTGCCTGCGTCCTATCAGATCGACATGTACGGTCTCGATATATACAACGGAGAATTTCTGCAAAGTCACTACGATCATATTCAGTCTTATGCACAAGGCAAACCGATTGCGATTGGGGAATGTGACAAACTCCCGTCACCTGAATCCATCACAGCCACTCAACCCGCATGGAAATGGTTCATGGGCTGGGGAAAACTGGTGGAAGAAGCCAATTCAAATGAGACGATCCAGGCCGTCTATGCTCATCCTTCTACCCGGCACTTGCAGGAGTGGAAGGCCTTTTCAGCTTCACATGGATTGCGCGGTGCCTACTACCGGGATTTAACCTTTACCGACCTCGCTTTTTCCAGAGTGGACCCCATCATCCGCTTTGACTGGAAGCAGCGCTCCCCTCATCACAGCATGGGCAGTGACCAATTTTCTGTACGCTGGACGGGCAGCCTGCTACCCCGTTATTCCGAAATCTACACCTTCTACGTGGCCAGCGATGACGGCGTCCGATTATGGGTGGATGATCAGCTCATCTACGATCGCTGGCAGAATCAGAGCATACAGGAAGGAAAGGGAATCATTCGCCTGCAGGCCAACGTCTGGGTCCCTATCAAACTCGAATATTTCGATAATACCGGAGATGCCCGCGTTTATTTGCGCTGGTCCAGTCCATCCCAATCGAAGGAAATCATCCCGTCCATGTATCTGACGCCATCCAAGACCTCCGATCCACCCGGCCCGGATAAGCCTACCTATGCCGAGATCAAGCAGCAATTGCAGCAGCTGTCCCTCGAGATTGGCAACCCGGAGCAGTTGAGGACCGAGCAAAAGAACAGCCTTGTAGATGCCATCAACGAAATCGTGCAGCTGTTGCAGGCCCTCCTGGAAGCCGGAGACCGTCAACAGGTCATGCTGAATGCCCGTACTTTTGGTGCAACCCCTCTGGAGGAACAGCAGGGATTTGACAGCACTTCCGCCCTGAATGAAGCCATCCAGGCCTCCATCAAGCTGGGCAAGCCACTCTACATTCCTCCAGGCACCTACCGCCTTTCTTCAACGCTGTATGCCAATGGCAAGCAGGTCATGATAATCGGCTCAGGAGCCGCGACCACCAAGCTGATCATGGATGACAGCAGCAAGTCGGATGGCATTCTGATCGGAGACGATCAGCCGAGCGGCGTCAGGCCGAGCGGATATATCAAAAATCTGTCCATCCAGGGCACCAAACCGAGACCGACAGGGTTCAAGGCCGCTGTCAAAATTAATGCTATGCGGCATTTCGAAGTCAAAAACGTCTACGTCGATCATTACGATATCGGCTTTGACCTCATTCACAACTGCTACGGCTCTTCCTTCTTCATGGCTCGTACCTGGGCAGGTGTGAATGTCGGGGTCAACCTCCGCACCGGAGTGGAGAGCGGCAACGATATCCAGTTCTACAATTGCTGGTTCATCGGCAACATTGCAGCCGTACATGTCTCCAATGACAGCGGTGGCTTTCAGTTCTGGGGAGGTCAGATGAGCGCGGGCTGGTATGAATCCCAGGATGATGACCTGCGCGGTGTCATCACCCTGGGCAAAGACTACATATCGGGCCGCACAGGGGGGGTCGGCAACTTTTCCGTGGAGGGTGTCGATATTGAAGGCTTCAAGCATTGCTGGGCCATTCGGTGCTACGATACTGTCAAGGCCACATTTAAAGGAGTGGGTATGCAGCCAAATGATCCCTCCCATCCTGCCATCGGTGTATTGAAAAACTCACACATGAATCAGTCTCGCATTAACTTTGAACGGTTTCAGGCGAATGGCAATTACTCCAGTCCTGCCTTGATCGTCATCGACAAAGCCTACTCGCTGGCCTCAATCCAGGAGCTAAACTGTGGATATGGAGGCAGCATACAAGGTAAAGGCGTCTCAGGCGGCAGTATGCTCGTTCAATCCAAGATCAATATCGGGCAGTCCCTGTTCCGTGAAGACTGGTCGAATCAGCTTCTGCTCGGAAATGTGTGGATTCGGGAAAAAGAGGGCAAGCTGGAACGATCCCTTGACTGGGGAGCAAGCTGGCAAGAGCTAACGCTGTAACGATGATTTCTCCAGAATCCATTGCACGGCAGCACCACCGCCCAGTTCCATTACGAATTCAGCGGTGCCCTGTCCAGCATCTATGACAACATCCTCCATGGCCTCCTCGTATCGATGGTCGGCTCCAACTTTCTTGCCGATATATAGGCCAGGATCGGGCAGATGCACCCTGACCTGCATACGCTGGGGAGATTCTTCGAAATTCACCCCCTGTATCAGCAGCTTCCTGCTCGACCCTCCCGATCCCGGCAGCGGCGCCAGCTCCGACGTGTCCACAGCGCGCACATACATTTTCCGGTCACGGGTTTCTTCCTTGTTCATCCTCTCCACCAACAATGGTTTTCCGTGTGTGGCATAGGCCAGCGCATATCGTCTGAAAATCGCTGCGCGCGGCTCTTCCATTTCCACCGTATGATGCATACGTAGTTCGGATACATCCGGGATATGACTGTCTTGCTGTTCAAACAGGGCGAAGGCATCATAAAAAGCGGCATGCTGAATGAACACATCCGCAAATCCGATATGGGCACGTACGATCCGGTCGAACGCTGCAGCATGAGGCTGGGTCGCCCCGTACACCTCCGGGTCTGTATGTGTATCTGACGTGCCGAATTCCGTTACCATCATCGGCTTGCGCAAACCGGACAGATCACGTCCTACCGAGCGCATATTCTCGATCAGACTACCGCCCTTGGCGTCCATATAGGATCGACCATAGGCATGCCCATTTGTCCAATCGGTTCGTTCCTCTATGTCTTTTCGGTGCCCCGCATCTCCTGCCCAGCCATCCGGTTCTCCGCAGCGTGGCGGATCATTGTTGGCTCCTTCTCGACAAGGCTTCTCGGCATAAGTCGGCCAGTACGCCCAGCCGGGCGAAACGACTTCCAGATGAGGAGCCAGCTTGCGGGCATGATCATCCATCCAATTTGCGATCGCCAGGTTGACCTGCTTGGATCGGTTGAAGAGTCCGGGCTCATTGTCTACCTCATAATAATGCACATAATTCCCGTACTGCTCCAGATATTGACGAAGCTGTCCCGCAGCTGTATCCGAAAGCGTGCCGTCTCCCTCGTTCAGTAAAAGATCTCCTGTGTACAGATGCATGGCGACAGCCTCCAGATTCAACTCGGCCATCGTTCGATAATAGGCTTCCATATGCGAGCATGACCCTGCAACATTCGAGGGACAGCCGGCTCTCAATACATTGCGGCTGTATGCAATTCCCAGCCATTCTGTCACCGCTGGTAGCACCTTGACCGCCTGCTCATTGAAGAAAAACTGCTGATCGTTGATCATCGTTCCCATCCGAACCGTGCGGCTATGAACCGATTCCTTCATTTGTACCCGCCAGGACAGCAGTTCCATCATATCCCATTCGATCCACAACGCATCATCTTCTGCGTCTGAACAGTACAAGCAGCGAACGATCTCCAGCCTCAGGGTATTGTTTCCGTCACGGATCAAATCGGTTGACAGATCCAATTCATATTCATTCGCAAAGCGGTCAGCTCCTGAAACATCTGCCGTCCCTGCAATTTGCAGCATACCCGCAAACTGTCCGTTCATGAATACAGCCAGCTGCGGGATACTGCTTGGCGCCTGCACAATTCCTATCCGAAAACGATATCCATGTGGTGAAGGCTCGTTCAGTGCGAAACTGACTTCTAAATCAGCATTTATAGAACGACTTAGTCCGCTGGGTATGGTGGCCCAGGCTAGATCGTCTTCCAGTTTCAGGAGCTGATCGACGTTAACGGTCCGAATATCGGTTGCCTTCACCTCTTTGCCAAATTCTGCAGCGCTCCCGTCCTGCATCCCAATTCGCCAAACAAGTTCCCGGTCTCCTGACTGGTCTCGTACATACCAGAAGACCACGATGACAAGGGCGAGCAAGAACAACCCGAGCAGAAGCCAGCCTTTTCCTGCCTTCTTCCTTCGTCTCATCCGATTCATCGATTCCCGTTCACTTCCCGGGAGCTCCCTTGGGTTACGCCATCCAGGGTTTCAACAGACGCATGCCTGTACAGGCGAAGCGTATCTGCTTTCTCATTGGATTCATGCAGTTTTTTGCCCCACGTCATGAACCAAACATAGTCATTGCGAATGCCGTCGTTCCCGAGAATCGGCAACGGATGCTCACCGCTTTCCGTGATTGCGACCGGCTTAGAGCCTGCCAAATTGCGAATTTGCTCATCATAGGCATGCTGATAGTCGCGATCATAGATATCCAGTCCGTAGACATCCACCTGATCTTGTGAAACAGCAAAAGGCTGAAGAGGAGCAGACCAGCGATTCGGCGCATTGGCACTCCATACCCACAGCAAATTGTGCAGCTTGTGCTTCTCCGTAAATCGTGTATACATCAATGCCCACAGCGCTTTGAACCGTTTCTTTTCCCCCCACCAGAACCACTCGCCATTCATTTCATGGTAAGGGCGCCACAGTACCGGAACATTCGCATCCCTCAGCTTTTTGAGATAATACGCCACTTCATCCAGCTGTTTCAGCAGTGAGACATGCAGGGAGGTCCCTGGCGTCAGCATCTGGTCAAATTCCTGCTGAGTCGTGGGCCTTTTCACATACTGCCATTCGTAGGCCATCCCGGGAAACGGGGCATGATAGGTCATGGTGACAAGTCCGCCCTGCTTATGCCAGTTGATTGCCGAATTGATCACCCCCAACCGCTGCTCATGCACTTCACGCGAGCTCTGACCCATAATGGCCCCGAGCTCGTAGCCGTGCAGGATCGGATAGGTGCCCGTGGCCTCTGCAATATCTTCTGTATAGACATCCGGTACTTCCAGATAATCATGCTGACCTGCCAAAATGCGGTTTCCCTGTATCTCGTACAGCATCTTCAGCACTTCCCTGGCTTCCGGAGTCGCCTGCGAATTAACTGGTGATATCGGGGCCGGCGCTGCCTCCGCAATCCATCGATACAATCCGATTAACACTGCAACCAGCAGCAGCGTCGTGAGTATCAGTCTGAATTGAACCCCGTACAACTTTTTCGCTCGCATCTCATCACGATCCTCTGTTTTTTAGTAAGCGAAGCTTCAACACATGATACAGAAACAATCCGTTTCCAATCAGATACCTTTTCCACATCCTGCGAGGCTCCAGCCACAGTCGAAACAGCCATTCAAAACGAAGGAGACGCATCCAGCGTGGCGCCCTTTTAATCCGGTCAGATTCGAAATCCAGGTAGGCCCCGACTGCAAAAAAAGCGCGTGCATCAATCCGGTCAAAGTGCCTGTCAATCCATTTCTCCTGAATGGGTACGCCCATGGCCACAATGACGACATCCGGACTTGCCCGGTTAATCTGTTCGACCACCCAGTTCTGATCGGAATAATAACCGTGAAGATACCCGGCCACACGCAAGTTGGGATACCTCTTTTTCAAGCTGGAAGCTGCAGCCTCCGCCACTCCCTGCTGTCCGCCAAGCAAAAACACCGAAATGTCGCAGTCTGCAAAATGTCCAAGCAGCCTTGGCATCAGGTCCGTACCATTCAAATTCTCCATGAACCGAATCCCGAACAGCTTGCTGCCAATCTCCATGCCGATGCCATCATTCAGCACATACTCTGCCTCGTTCAGACAGTGACGATAGGTTTCATCACGCTGCGAGATATTAAAGCAGTGAGCGTTGACAAAATAATAGCGTTCTTTTTTCCGTTGCCTCACAGCCTCCGTCACGGTTTGCTGGATATCACCCGAAGAAGAAACGGTCACCTTGATATTTCCCATTTTGCAGACTTGCATCATTCCCCTACACCCCTTATGCAGATGCTGCACATCGTACATGTTGCAGCGTATGATTCCAGGCTTCCATCGCCAATGAATGCGGAAGCTCGATATCTTCCCATGTGATGATTTGACCGGGGTCTACATGCCGCATCATCACGCCATGCTGAATGAGCCCGATTGGAATATAATCGGGAGCCTCTTCAATTAGCACCGCTTCCCCCCGCAGCTCAAAGCCCCCGATTCCTTGCATGATACGGCTTCCTTTCTTCAGGGCGGTCTTGGCAATCGCCGCCGTACTGACCTTCGGCAATACCCCGTTGTTAAGCAGAATGCCATCCCCGCGCATCACCCGATCGACCGTCTTCATCATCTCCAGATGACAGAGGTGATAATTAGACTGCAACGTATAGTAGGGACCTTCCCCCATTTTGTAATAGCGCAGGCAATCTTGCTCGCTGCTCTGATGCGTCCCAGTAATAAACACACCCGCTGGAGATTCTGGTGACAATATGTAATCACTGATCGGAGACTTCAGCTTTTCAGCGAGCTCCGCCAGAGATGGCCCGCCAATCTGCGAGGTCAAGGCTCTGGGACCAATCAGCCCTTTTTTGGCAATCGTCGCTCCCAGCCCGTTGGCCACCAGCGTCTGCTCGATCTGCACCTTGGTGCCATCAGTGAAAGAAATCTGCTTCGGCAAACTGATTCCCTGCTTTTTCGACCAGTACAGCATATCCTCATAGGTAGGATGATGATTGAGAAACCCCTTGATATTGCCATACACCAATGGCTCAAACCCCATCATGACCGCATTCTCTCTCAGCGCGGCTAGACATCCTGGCTGATCTCCCTCCGCCTCTGTCAGAAATCCCTTCGAGGCCAGATAACTGCCTGTCGTTACCTGTAACTCTGCATTCAGCGTAATGACCGGCAACTGCTGGTTCATCGCCTTCAGTATGACTTGCGTACCATGGATGACATCCCCGCTGCATTCCACTACCAGATCGACGTGCTCCAGAAATGCATCTGCATCTTGCACAAGCAGATGCTGAAGGGGATAATCGGTTCGATAGGCCGGATCTGTCCGGGTCAGTACCCCGGTCACCTTCACTCGGTGCTGTCGCATAAGCTGACGGACAAATCCTTTTGAAATAAAGCCTGTCCCTACGATGCCAATGCGCACAACAGACTTATTCTCCAATCGCATGCGTGAAATCACCCTTTCTGCTCCCCAGCGCCATGATCTCTTCCCAGTGTAGACTTTCACGCACAATATCCTCTTCAATCAACTCACTGCCGCGCTGAACCTCGATGATCTCCAATTCTTCCAGCGCACGGATCGAATGCTTCGCTCCTACCGGTATGACGATGACATCTCCACCCCTTACTTCCTTCAGCTCACCATCCAAGATGCAGCGTCCTCTTCCAGACAATATCGTCCACACCTCACTGCGTTTTTCATGCCACTGATAACTGAGATTGTGCCCGGCAGCGATACGAATTCGCTTCGTCAGCACCTCACCCTCTCCTTCAAGCTTCGAATAATCAATGACACGATAGCTGCCCCAGCGCCGTTCCTCATACATCGGTCTGGTGGAATGGGACGGCAACACCTCCTTGATTCGCGGACTTTGGGTTTTGTCCGTCACCAGAATCCCGTCCGGACTGGTCGCCACAACGACATTGGACAGCCCAATGATCGTGACGGGAATATCCAGCTCATTGATCAGATGCGTATTCCTGGCATCTTCCGAAAGGATGCCCTTGCCCATAACCGGATCGTTCATCTCCTCGGTCAACGTATTCCAGGTGCCCAGATCTTTCCATCTGCCTTCATAAGGAATCACGGCAATGTTCGACGTCTTCTCCACCACTTCATAATCAAAGCTGATTTTTTTCATGCGGCTGTATTGCTTGACCATCGCTTCATATTGAATGGGCAATCCTCGTTGCATCAGCATCTGAATAAACGTATTCATCCGAAAGGCAAAGACACCACAGTTCCAAAGCGCTTTTTGCCCGATCAGCTCTATTGCCTGCGACTCGCTCGGTTTCTCCTGGAATCGGTGCACACGGCATACAGAAGAAGCGCAATCAGCTGAAACGAGTGGATTTTGCTGATCAACCACGCCGGCCTCCGGTACAATGTACCCGTATTTTTCGGAAGGGTGCGTGGGTCTTACGCCCATCAGGGTCAATTCGGCCTGCTCAGACCGCACCGCTTGCTCCAGCTCCTTCAGCTTTTCAAAAAACGGCTGATCGACAAACGGGTCTACAGGCAGCACAACCACCACTTCATCCAGCGGAACGGCCTCCATCGAATACAGATATACCGCCGCCAGTGCGATTGCGGGAAACGTATCTCTCCGTTCAGGTTCTACAATGAGCGGTACCTCCATGCCGAGCTGACTTTGCAGCATCTCCTGCTGGGATTTACTCGTTGCGATATACGCATCCCCGCTCAGACCCGATTGTGTGAGCTGTCGCCATACACGTTGCACCATCGACTCCTGGATCGCTTTCTCGGGATGCTTCAATACCTTTAAAAATTGTTTGGATCGGCAATCATTGGATAAGGGCCATAGTCTCTTGCCAGATCCGCCTGACAGTAATACCAGCTTCATGAGGACACACCTTTCACTCGATATTTACGAAGCAGCCTTTTGACGGCCACATAATCTTCCTTCTGAAACCCGTATTGCTTCAAACCGACGCCAAAACAGCGCCGATACTGCACGATCAGATACAGCCATTTCACAACGGCCGCACACAGCAGTCCAAGCGCTGCACCGTGAATGCCGTACCCCTGTATCCACCACCACATTAACGGCAGCGAAGTGCCAAACCCGATCGCCTGCAGCCAGGACACCCTTCCCGGCAAATTCAGCGCCATAAATGCCTGGGCCAGCACCATGCCGGATTCCGTGAGCATCACTTCCAGCACCAGCAGCCTGAACACCGTGACGGCACCTGCGAAATCTGCGCCGTACAGCAGCGATAAAAACCAGGGAGCAAGCAGGATAATAACACTTCCTCCGACCAGCATCACCAGCACATTGAGCCGAAAAGCTGTCAAGGTCATCCTCACCACTTCCGCTTTGGCTAGCCCGGATGCCTTGGGAAACAGCACCATGATGATAGAATTGGAGAAAATATTGACCATACGTGCCAGACTGACCGCCACCACATACAGCCCCAGTGCGGAAGGAGAGAGCAGAAAAGCGACCAGCAACTGGTCTGCATACAGGGATGCCGTACCGAGCATCTCATGACCGCTGCAACGCATGCCGTAAGACGTCAGCTTGCGTATGGAGGCGCGCAGCCCGCGCAACGTGCCCGGGAGCTGTCTGTACATGCGGTAGCCGAGATAGAGAAAGATGGGCGCATAAGGGAGAAAATAGGACAGTACCGTATAAGACGGTCGAAAGGCATCCAGCCACAGGCATAGACCCAGACCGATTGCGGTCAGGAGCGGCACACTGATACGCGTCAGATTGTATAAGCCAAAACGGTTCATGCTTCTCAGCATCGCCTGCACGAGAAAGGATAAATGAAGCATCGGAATCACAAACAGCATATACTGGGCATAGCGAATCGTCGCACTATCGTAATGGTGAAGGATCATCGGCAACAGAACATAACCGATGCCCATGGCGGCACAGCTCGCACCACTGGACAACAGAAGCGCTCCGGTGAATAGATCCTTGCCCGGCTGCTGCCGCTTCGACTCGTATAAGGCAGCAGAGTGAATCCCCATGTTTAGCAAAAAAGCCAGAAACTGCGGCCAGAGCAGGATTGCGGCATGCACCCCTCGCCCATCCGCACCCAGACCTCGCGCAATTAGCATCCCGGTAAGCATATTTAACAGAACGACGCCCATATTCATGAGCAGGGTTTGCATCGATGCAGTGACGGACGTGTTCGCCAACGTAATTTGTCTGAACAGCCGGAGTCCAATTTGTACCATTTAGATCACCAATTGCGTCCTTTCCTTGAACTCACTCCATTTTTGAACCAAATAATGCTGAAAATGATATTTAAAACTCTCCACATCAAAGGATCGGGCATGCTGACGAATCGCATTCGAATCCCATTCCCTCCACTCCAGCGCCTTGACTGCACGAGCAAGAGATTCTGGCGTTTGCTCCCGAAAATAAATCCCGTTCAGCTCAGGTCGGATCGTATCCAGTGCGCCGCCGGCTTCGTAGGCAATGACCGGTCTGCCCGCTGCATTCACCTCGAGCGGTGTAATCCCGAAATCCTCCTCACCCGGAAAAATAAAAGCCTTGCACGTGGACATGAGGCGATTGACCTCTTCGTCCGACAGCCGGCCCAGAAATTGTATGTTCGGCTTCGCCATCTTCTTCAGCCGCAGCAAATCAGGCCCACCGCCGACAATGCGCAGGGGCAAACCGATTCGATTGAACGTATCAATCGCCAGGTCAATGCGTTTGTAGCTGACCAGACGCGTCACCATCAGATAGAACGGCTCAATCTTCCCGGAAATGTGAAACCTCGATGTCTCCACAGGAGGGAAAATGACATCGGCGTCCCGGTGATAGCATCGTTTGATTCGTTCCTTGACCGCATTGGAATTGGCCACAAACTGATCCACATGTGCCGAAGTTCGCTGATCCCATTTGCGCAGATAGCCCATATACCCCCGCAGCATATGCTTAAACAGCCAGGACCCCGCCTCCCGCTCCATGTAATGGTCAAAATCCCAGGCAAACCGCATCGGCGTATGGCAATAACATAAATGAAACACATGGGAGGGCACTTTAATTCCTTTCACAAACGCACTGCTGGAACTGATGACCACGTCAAATTCCTGCAAATCAAATTGATGGATGGCGACCGGATAAAACGGGAGCATGCGCTTGTAATGGCGATCCATCCTCGGAATGCGCTGCATCCAGGTCGTTCGAATCTCTGCCTTTTGCAGGCCGGGCAGCAATTTCGACTGTTCGACAGCCGCGGTTGTATAAATCGGAGCCTGGGGAAACATGCTGTGCAGCACCTCCACGACTCGTTCCGCTCCCCCCATCTGAATGAGATAATCATGTACGATCGCTACTTTCATCGCTTCATCATCCTTACTCGGCAGCTTTGGCCGTTGATCCCCATAGTAATGAGTGGTACAAATCGTTTACTTTATGTACGGACTGCTCCATCGTAAACTGCTGGACGACCCGCTCTCTGCCACGCTCGCCCATCAGCTGCCTCGGCTTCGGATTCTGAACCATCCAGCTGATCGCCTCTGCCAGAATCTCCGGCTGATTCGGCTCTATCAACAGTCCCGTCTCGCCGTGAACGACGATTTCTCGCGGTCCTCCCGCATTGGAAGCGACTACTGGCAGACCACAGGCCATCCCTTCTACGATGACCTGCCCGAACGGCTCTGGTGTAATGGACGTATGAACGAGCAAATCGGCGGATTCCATCAACTCTTTCATCTGTTCCACATGTCCGAGCATCGAAACATTCGTTAAACCGTGGGATCGAATCTTCATTTCCAGTTGGCGCTTGTAAGCTTGTTCTCCAAACAACGCATCTCCCGCAATCCAGAAATGAATCGCATACTGCTCTTTCAAGAGAGCGGCAGCCTCGATAAAGACATGCTGGCCCTTCCATTCCGCCAGTCTGCCCGCAAGCAGCACGTGGAACAGACGAGATGTGCGCGCTACTTTGGTTTGCTGATCCATTCGGCCCGCAAAGCAGGAATAGACGACCGCCGTTTTCGCTTTGCGCTGTTTGGGAAGCTTCAGGGTCTCCAGCGTAGAGACGGAATTGGCGATGATGCCTTTGGGACAGATTCGCGCCAGCAGTCTGATGGTTTTTGCTACAGGCGGCTTCAGATAGGGGGAAGAAATCTGATCCCGAATGTGCCAGACAAGGGGCACTCGCGCTATTTTTGCAGCAATGACGCCATACAAGGCAGATTTGAGCGAATTGGTATGCACAAGCTGCACTTGTTCCTCCTTCAGAATAGACCCGACTTTTCGACCATAGCGAAGCAATGCAATGGCCGAAGTCAACAGGCTCAGTCCAAATTGATGACGACCCCGACTGCGAACTTTTTCACTCAACGGAACGATCCGTACCTCAATCCCCCTGCTTCTCATCCGATCGGCCAGCGGCCCCTCTTCAGCAAGAATGACGAGCGGTTGAACCCCCTCCTTCATATGGCTAAGTAGATGAAACAACGCAATCTCCCCGCCGCTCCACCTCGCGGTATGATCCAGATAGGCTACCGTTACCCGATGCATGCCTGTTCCTCCTTCTGCCTCCACACCTGCTCAAATAATTGATAGATCTGTTTCCCTGCCTGCTCCCACGTATAATGTTGCTCGAAATAGGATCTGCAGGCCTGCTGACTTGGCCACGATTCCCGATCTTCCAGCAGCGCCAGCAAGCCTTCTGCCATTTGGCCTTCATGGATTCCCTTGAACAAAAACCTTGCGTCCCACTTCTCTATGATTTCCTTGCTCCCGCCTATCGGCGTTGCGGCAACCGGAATCCCTGAAGCCAGCGCCTCGACGGTGATCAATCCGAAACCTTCCAGCGTCCTGGAAGGGACGACGAACAGATCCGCTGCCCGGTAATAGAGAGGCAATCGTTCATCCTCGATATATCCGAGCAATCTGACGTGATCCTCCAGTCCAAGCGCGGCGATCTCTTGCAGCAGTTCTTCATAGAGCGGACCCTTCCCCCCGATATACAGAATGGCATCCGGATATCGATCAACCACCTGTCTCCAGGCTTTTACCAGCGGAATCAGTCCCATTCGATTCACCAGCCTGCGAATCGTAAGCACAACCAGCCGATCCTTCGGGATGCCCAGACTGTCGCGAACCTGATCACGATCCTCAGCCACTTGAAAGCGGTGATCGGCCCCGCCGGGAATCACATGGATGCGTTCGTGCGGAATCCGATAGCTTCGGTGCAGGATGTGGGCGAAAGCTTCGCTCAATACAATAAAATGATCAGCCATTCGATACGCTCTCTTCTCCATGGTACGGGCTGTCGCCGTTTTGACAGATTGCACAATTCCCTGTTTCTCGACCTTCATTTCCTCGGCCCATGGTCCATGAAACCCGAACACAACCGGAATCTGTCGCTTTCTCGCCTCCAGCATAGGCCCAACGGCATAAGGGGCGAAATGGACATAGACCAAATCAAAGGCATGCACGCTCATTTCCCGGGCTGCCAGCTTGCGAAAGTCAAACTGCCGCTGCAGCAAGGATCGCTTGGACGAGACAGGCCCGGCAAACGCCACGCCATCCTCTACCGGCAACGTGTGCCCGCAAACGAGAACATGCACATCACATGAGCCCTTTAACGTTCGAACGATAGACCGAACATATGTATTGAGACCTCCCGGCTGCTCGTCCGGCCATCCCATGCCAATCACGAGAATGCGGGGTCTGCTGATTGTCATTCCAGACACTTCCTTTCCCTAACTCCAGTTCCATGATGCCAATGCCATAAAGCCAATGCCATTACTCCTCCATCCCTTTTCGCACAGAGGGAATGACCGAGCTGGCAGGTGGAAGCAGTGATGTACGTCGTTCCTGTTTTCGTTGCCACTCCAGCTCATACCATTTCAGTTGTTTCAAAAATTCATAATAGGCCCAGAAGATCGACACACTGAGGCCGGCCAGTCCGCTCATAAAGAGCTTATGCATCACATATTTCTGAATGAATTTGGCGGGGGGTCTCCACAACAGACGATGCGTGCGGAATTTCCCTTTACTGTCATGGGCTTTTCGGGCATCCAGGTCGGTGTACATATTGAAGCGCCTGACATGATCCTGAATACTGCGGAAGCCGTCATGCATCAGTACCCCTTCCAGCGTGCGAATTTCCGATTTGGCCGCGTCAATGACTTCATGCACAGGTGTCTCGGTAAACTGATGATGCCGTTTATGATACAGTCTGAGAAGTCGTTCACCCCGATGAAGCCAGGAGCCCAGGAAATTGCCGATCCGGTACACCGAATAGACGAGCTTGGGATCGTGCGGCTGTGCTTTCCAGTCCTTTATCGCCTGCTGAAGCGTCTCATCCAGCCACTCATCCGCATCGATAACAAAAATCCAGTCATGCATAGCATGATCCGCACCGACATTTCGCTGTTTCGCAAAGCCTTCCCACGGGTGGAACACCACCTCGCATCCCAGCTTGCCGGCTATGGTAACGGTCTGATCGGTACTCCCGCTATCCAGAATGACGATTTCATCGGCAATGGATTGACACGACTGAATCGCCTGCGCAATCCGTTCCTGCTCATTCTTCGTTATCATCACCACCGAAAGCTTGCAAACGGACAATCGATTCACCTCCCTCTCTTTCCGCCTGTTTAACTCACTTTGTATTTCACGCTCTATTCAAGCTTTATTTCACTCTCTATTCACTGTCTATCCTTCTGTCTGTCTCACTTTCAATTCCATAAACTGTCCTTCTATCAAACTCGCTATTTCACAGATGATGGCTCCCTATCACAATTTCACTGGAAGCGCCTGGTTCCACTTGGTCCCAGGCTGTCACTTCCATTTCGATGGGCCGCGTTCATTTGGTTCAGGCGATGCCCTGCGAATATCTTGGCGATCGCCAGTCGATTCGGCGCGGGTGCTTTCTTGATGTACGAAATCGGCGTGGGTGCTCGGCTCATTTGCTGATGCGGCCTGTGCTCGCCTGTTCCATCTGCTAAGCAGAAAGCGCCAGTCGTCTCGGTAGAACCACCAGGCAGGCGGTCTGGCACCCAACAATAGCGGGTATTGAATGCATATGCCCACAAATCGAACACAGGTGGCGATCAATACAGCCCATCCGGCGCCCATCATGCCATAGGTGGGCACCAGCAGCATGATGAGCGGAAGCGTCAGGCCAAGACCGATGCCTTGCAGGATCGCCACGCTGCCGGGTCGATCCAGTGCCATGAACCCCTGTGCCAGCACAAGAACGCCTCCTCCAATGACGACTTCCATGACAAGCAGTCGAAACAGAGGAACAGAGGAGAGAAACGCGTCACCGTACAGCAGCTGCAACAGCCACGGTGCGATCCACATGGCCATGCCCGCACCTATCACCGACAGCATCGTTGTGATGCGAAAAGCTCTTCCGGTCCAGCGCAGCACCTCCTCCTGCTTCTGTCCCGACACCTTTGGCAACAGCACTACGATGACAGATGAATAGAGGATCTGTGCCATTCTGGACAGGCTGACCGCCACCACATACAGGCCAAGCTCCACCGGTGATAAATACAGAACCAGAATCACCTTGTCCAGATGATTGCTAACATTGGTGAGCAGATCAATCCCGTAGGAGCGCAGCCCATAATGAAAAAGCCGCCTGATCTGCACCAGCGGCTCGTGAAATGAAATCCCTATTCGATGGATGATCAGGACCGTCATCCAGCAGACCAGCGGAACGGTCGGCAGCAAGTAGGCCAGTACCGTAGTCACCGCGGTAAGTTGTCCGATGCCCCAAAGTCCGCATAGCAGCAGCAAAGTGAAGATCGGGGGCAAATAACGCATCTGATTGAAACTCTTGAAATCTCCAATGGCTTGCAGCACCGCATTATTCATCAGCAGTAGCATAACCACAGGCGCTTGCAGCATGGACCAGCAGGCAAAGCGCACCACCTGATCATCATAGCCATCGAGCCAGGCGGGAATAAACCACCAGCCGATTCCGATCGCCAGCAATCCGATGACCGCAGCGAGACAAACCGCGCTTCCATACCATGCTGAGGCCTGTTCAGGCTTCGTTTTCATACGAAACAGCAGTGCGGTCGGCAGCCCGAATGTCAGGACAAACGGTAAAAACTGTGACCAGATCAGCATCGCGGCCTGATCCCCTCTGCCGTCCGGACCTAGCACGCGCGCCGTAATCATACCCGTAATCACATTCACAGCGAGAATGAACACGCTGGCTGCTGTAGTTCGCAGCGTATGGGCCAACTCACTATGAAGGCTCGGCCAGCTCCATAACCGACGTATTCGCAATGTCTTCATGTATGTTCTCCTAATCCAATATAAAACCACGTATACAAGGCAGTAAGACCCGTCAGACTGTTCTCAAACATCAAGGTGACGATGGCGGCCGCGATCATCGCCGCACTCATCATGGCATAAGGGGTGCGTGTCGGTTCCACCCCTGTCCTTATCTGCATGCTTTTCCATAGCAGAAACAGCAAGCAGCCAGTCCAAACCAGCGTTCCTGGTACGCCAAAAGTCAGGAGCAACGCACCCCAGCCATTGTCAAATACCCCAAACTCGCCAAGCTCGCCTCCATTCGCCAGCTTCGTTCCGGTTCCTGTCGTACCCAGTCCTCTGCCCAACGGATCGTGCTTGATGAGCGGAACAAGTTCACGTGCAAAATCCATCCTTTCCATATACGAATGATCAGACTCGATATCTCCGAGTGTTGCGACACGCTCCGTAACTCCCTCAGAGCCCGGCAGGAGTGGAGCCCCGATCATCATGAGCATGATGATAACGAAAAGCGCCGACAACAGCCGCACCTTTTTGCGGAGGGGGCTGAGGCAGGCATACACCAGGATCATCACGATCAGAGCCAGCCAGCTTGAACGTACGAGAGTCAGACCAAGACCGGCCAGCACAATGAGCACACCCGCCCAGCCAAGTGGCCGCCACTTCCGTTCCACCAGCATCGGAAACAGGGCGCCAGTCAGAAAGGACGCAGCGGGCCCGGGAGAGTTCAAAGTAGAGAAGACCCGAATTTCAAATGGTTCCGGCTTTCCGATTGAACCCATATCGGCATGCTCCATCCAGAAGACATCCCAGGCAGGCGCATAGATATACTGCATGATGCCGTAGATGGACACCCCGATAGCCAGCAGCCCGTACAGTTGTATCCACAGCCGCTTTTCACTCGCATTCGGTTTGGTGATATGCATGTAAGGCAGCAACAGCAGCGGAGCTGCGTAATTAAGGAGGGCAAACAGGGCAGGAAACGGCGCACTCAGCCCCAATGCCACCCCGTAGACCAATACAACGACTAGCAGCATAAATACGTGCTGTACATGTCGTTGCAATTTGCGCCATTCCTTGATGAGTATCAGACTGCCATAGCACATGACCAGCAGCGGTGCAATACTGATATAGGACATAGGGTGGTACGTATCGACTGACCAGTCCATCACTCTTCTCACTTCAGGAGTGATCGCCCAGATCATCAGCGCATAGGGGACATACCATTTTGAATGGGAGAAGGCAAGCACGGCTCCCGGGAATACGAGAATGGTCAAACCAAGCAGCTGCAACCCCGTTCCGATTTCCATTTTGGCACTGCCCCACCCGATCATGAGCGGACAGATGACACAGCCGAGACTAACGAGGATCACGATCATCGAGAGCAATCTCAGCCGCAGCGCATGCGGCCATGAATGTCGCCAAAGTGTCTGTTCTGCCGACATCCTGGTTTATGTCGTGAGCGGCTCAGGAGACAACTGGCTGAGCATGTCAACCATCGCTTCCCGGAGCGGTTGCTTCAAATCTTCATTTCGCAGTGCAAATTCAAGTGTCGTCAGGATGAAGCCCAGCTTCTCACCCACGTCATAGCGATTGCCCTCGAATTCATACGCATGAACCTGCTTCTCTTCATTCAGCTTCTGAATGGCATCTGTCAGCTGAATTTCTCCCCCTGCGCCCTTTTCCTGCATGGACAGATAGTCGAAGATTTCTGGCTCCAGCACATAGCGACCCATAATGGCCAGATTGGAAGGAGCGGTTCCGAGTGGCGGCTTCTCAATAAATTGCTTGACACTGTACAAACGATCCATCCGATCTTCAAAATCGACAATCCCGTACCGGTTTGTCTGATGATCCGGAACCTGCTGAACCCCGATAATCGAAGCATGATGCTGCTCATACTGCTCCATCAACTGCCGCAGGCAAGGTGTTTGCCCTTGCACAATGTCATCACCTAGCAGAACAGCAAATGGTTCATTGCCAATAAAGCGACGTGCGCACCAGACAGCATGCCCCAATCCTTTCGGCTCTTTTTGCCGAATAAAATGGAGATCTACGTGTGCAGCCCGCTGTACTTCATCCAGCAGGTGAAGCTTGCCGCTTTGCAGCAGTTTGTGCTCCAGCTCAAAGGCATGGTCAAAATGATCCTCAATCGCTCTCTTGCCTTTCCCCGTTACAATGATAATATCCTCAATGCCGGAATCGATGGCTTCTTCTACGATATACTGGATGGTCGGCTTATCAATAATCGGAAGCATTTCCTTGGGCATGGCTTTCGTGGCAGGCAGAAATCGTGTCCCTAACCCGGCGGCTGGAATAATGGCCTTTTTGACTTTTTTCAATGCAACTCCTCCTCCAATATGTTCATCTCCTCAGGTTTGCGGCAAACGGGATGCTTGCTCCATTCGTTCCAGATAGGCCTGCAATGCGATTTCCCAGTGGGGAATCGGACCAAATCCAAGCTGTTGCAGCTTGATGCTGCTTAGCGGCGTATTTTTCGGTCTGGCTGCCACCGTGGGATATTCGTTGCTCATGCAGGGCAGACAGGTCGTGGTGCTTTTTTTCAAATGCAGCGCTTTTTCAGCCAGCTCATACCAGCTGCAATGACCCAGACTGGCAAAATGATAAATGCCATAGCGTTCTGTATGCATGAGAAATGCGATAGCTCTGGCCAGATCCAGGGTGTGGGTCGGCGAGCCAATCTGATCATGCACAATACTTAGTTCCCTTTGACGAGTAGCCAGATCGAGAATTTTCTGTACAAAATTCCGTCCGTGTATGCCAAACAGCCAGGACGTACGAATCACAAAGCTTCGACTGCAAGACTGGAGTGCCTCTACTTCTCCCAGACGTTTGCTCCAGCCGTATGTATTGATCGGGAGCGGAGAATCGTGTTCTTCATAATAGGAAGCTTTGGAGCCGTCAAACACATAGTCGGTACTGATATAAACGAATTTGGCACCGAGCATCTCTCCGATTTCCGCTATGTATCGGGTGCCGAGCGCATTGACTTCAAATGCCTGCTGCGGATTGGATTCAGCCAGATCGACCTGCGTATAGGCTGCGGCATGGATGATGACCTCCGGGTTCCAGGAAATCAGTTCGTTCCAAACCTGTCCCTTGTTCGTCACATCCAGCTGACTGCTGTCCAGTGACCGGACAAGATGCTCCGTCTGCAACACCTCCGTCATCTCTCTGGCCAGCTGACCATTGCCACCTGTAATCAGCACTTTCATTGCAGCACCTGGGCGATTTGCGTTCGTTCCCCCACGTCCAGCTTGGCATATCGCTCCATATACCATTCAATCGTCTCAATCAGTCCTTCCTGGAACGAACGAGTCGGTTTCCAGTCCAGCTCCTGTTGAATTTTGCTCGCATCAATCGCATAACGCAGATCATGACCAGGTCGATCCTGGACATACTCAACCAATTGCTCATCCTTGCCCAGCAGTTCCAGCAACAGCTTCACGAGACTCAGGTTGTTCCACTCATTGTGTCCGCCAATATTGTAGACTTCTCCGCTCTTTCCTTGCTGCAGAACACGAAGCACCGCCTCTGCATGATCCTTCACATGGAGCCAGTCCCGTACATTCTCTCCCTTCCCGTAGACCGGAAGCCGCTTGTTTTGCATCGCTCTTGTAATCATCCGGGGAATCAGCTTCTCCGGGTGCTGGTGCGGGCCATAGTTGTTCGAACAGCGCGTAATATTGACCGGAAGTCCGAATGTGCGGTGGTAGGCAAGAACGAGCAGATCAGCGCCTGCTTTAGAGGAAGAATAAGGACTGGACGGAGCGAGCGGAGACGTCTCGGTAAAATAGCCCGCTTCGCCCAGCGATCCATAGACCTCATCCGTCGAGATTTGGACAAACCGGCTTGCCCCGAAGTGCAGCGCCGCATCCAGAAGTACCTGAGTACCCAGCACATTGGTTCCAATAAAAACATCCGGTTGGGTGATGCTGCGATCCACGTGTGTTTCCGCAGCAAAATTGACGATGACGTCAATCTCATAGGTTCGCATCAGATGATAGACAAGCTCCCGATTCTCGATATTGCCCTGAATAAATTGATAATGATAGTTTTCCTCGATATCCGCCAAATTTCTCATATCAGCTGCATACGTCAATGCATCCAGGTTGACCACCATGTCCCCCTGCTGCTTGTGCAGCAGATGCCGAATAAAATGACTGCCGATAAATCCGGCGCCACCGGTTACCAGTACGTTCATACCTTGCACTCCTTCCTTGCAGCCTGCTTCACCTGGCTTAAAGGTGGCAGCTGCTGATCTTTGCTGGAGAGGATGGGATTGGTGCAGGGCCAGTCTATGCCAAGCTCCTCATCATTCCATAATATCCCGCTGTCTGATTCAGGTGCGTAATAGGCATCCACCTTGTACAACACCTCCGTATGATCGCTCAGTGTGCAGAATCCATGTGCGAAGCCTTTGGGAATCAGCAGCTGCTTGCGATTCTGCGCGGAGAGTACGATGCCTTCCCACTTTCCGTACGTCCTGGAATCTGGACGCAAATCGACGGCCACATCATAAATGGCACCGGAAATAACGCGTACGAGCTTGGTCTGCGCATAGGGTTCTGACTGAAAATGCAACCCCCGCAAGGTGCCTGCTCGTTCGGAATAGGAGTGATTGTCCTGAATAAAGCGTCCGGTCATGCCGGCCTCCTGCCATTTGTCCGCATGATAGCTCTCCATGAAGAACCCTCTGGCGTCCAGGTGGAGCGCAGGCTCAATGACGCAGAGCCCTTCGATGCTCAGTGTCTCTATCTTCACCGTGTTCTCTCCCTCCCTCGTTATGTTCCGCTGGACGCCAGGGCAAGCTGCTTCTGCTCCCGGAAGATCAGCTCATTGGCCTTTTGCAGAGATTGATGGGTTCCGGCATCAGTCCACCAGCCCCGCATCTGTTCATATGTGCAGCTCTCACGTGCGATATACGCATTGTTGACATCCGTAATCTCCAGCTCGCCCCGCCTGGAAGGCTTAAGCTGCCGGATCAGGTCAAATACCGCTGCATCATAAAAATAGAGTCCTGTCACGGCCAGAGAAGACTTGGGTCGCTCCGGCTTCTCTTCAATCGACACAATTTGATTACCGTGCACTTCTGCAACACCATAGCGCTCCGGATCATCCACACTTTTCAGAATGAGCATGGCACCTTCCTGCTGACGCTGATAAGTCTCCACATATGGAAGGATGGAATCGGAGAAAATATTGTCCCCAAGCAATACCACCACCGACTCTCCGAAGGCGAAATCCTCAGCCAGACCGAGTGCCTGGGCGATGCCTCCCGCTGCATCCTGAACTTTGTACGTGAATTTGAGACCAAAATCCTGACCGCTCCCGAGCAAATTCACCACATCACCCATATGATGCTTGCCGGTGACGATGAGAATATCCGTAATCTCTGCCTCCTTCATTTTGTAGATGGCGTGATAAATCATCGGATATTCCCCTACGGGTAGCAAGTGCTTGTTCGTCACTTTCGTAAGCGGGTACAGCCTGGAACCCGTACCTCCTGCCAAAATAATGCCTTTCATGTCTCCACTCCTTTTATTTATCTCAAGGTTATCGCAAGGATTTAACCATGATGTACAAGCTGTACACGTAGAATCTGGGCTGAATGAGCAGCCCTTTATGAAGCTGCAAGGCTGTTTTCAATGAATCCCGCGCTTCACGGGCATCTCCACTCACAATGATCTGCTTATAGGCATAAGAGAGGTAGCGATAGCTTTTCCACATGCCGATATGCCGGGAGTGTGAGCCCAGTTTGTCCACAACGGAAAGCTCACTTTCCAGCATGCGTCGAATTTGTCTGCTCTGATTGTGATCATGCACGCGGTAGCCGATCAGGGGTTCATCCACATAGGCAATATTTCCCTGCTCTTCCTGTACACCTTGACGAGCCAGTCGGAGCAGCAGATCCCAATCATCTGCTCCGCTGCCCTGCAAGCGGGTGTCAAATCCGTTCAGGGCGACCAGGGTGCTTCGTTTGAGCAACAACTGCGACGGGGTACAGATTTGATTGCGTTTCATCAGATGCGGCAGCTTGAAGCTCGGCCTGCGGAATCGGTACATACGGCGTACGTGGTGTCCATCTCCATTCATGATCCAGCCACCGACGGCAACGGCTATCGGCTGACGAGCTGTCATGACAGACATCATCAGTTCGATGCATCGAGGCTGCAGGATGTCATCTTGATCGAGAAACAGGACATATTCACCTGAAGCTTCTATTAACCCGCGATTTCTCGCACTGGAAACGCCCTGATTGTGCTGCTTGACCATTCGTATCGCTTCTCCGTATTCGGCAAGCAACGATTCACTGCTGTCCGTTGAGCCATCCAGTACACAAATGCACTCGATATCCCCGTACGTTTGCTGACGCACACTTTCCACCGTTTCCACCAGGTAGCGTTCTCCGTTGTAGACCGGAATAATGACGGATACTTTCGGTCTATCGACCATACTTCTTTTCTTCCTTTCTCTTTAATCTCCATTCCTTCCATACCATCGGGATGAACCCGATGTCCTCCACCAGGTACCTGCGCCAGAGTCGCCTGGGCTCCTGGAGAAGTCTCCACAGCCATTCCAGTCCGTTTCTCTGCATCCAGAGTGGCGCTCTTCGCCGATGACCCGCAATAAAATCAAAGGTGGCCCCAACGCCGATCGAAACCGGGGCCCCATAGGCTTGAAAATGACGGGACATCCAGATTTCCTGTTTCGGTGCCCCGACACCGACCAGCACGATATCCGGTTTGGCCGCTCGTATGTATTGAATCATCTTGTCTGTCTCAGCCTGACTGTACTCAAATCTGGGAGGTGGGGAATAGCATCCTACAATCTGTATCCCGGGGTAGGTTTCCTGCAGCTTCGCTGCCGCCCGTGACGCTATGTGCTCACCAGCCCCCAGAAAATACAGCCGGTAGCCTCTGTCCGCGATGCTGGAACCCAGCTGATTGAACAGATCAGAGCCGGATACCTTCTGCCTAAGCGGCTTTCCGAGCAGTCTGGACGCCCATATGACGGGCATGCCATCTGCCACGATGACCGCAGCACCTTCATAAGCTTGCTGAAATGCCTCATTGTCTCGCAGTTTCATCAGATGATCGACATTGCAGGTGACCACATACGCGGAATCACCTGCCTGAATCTGCTTATCCATAAAGGCAAGCAAATCGGAGAACGTATAGTTCTGAAAGGTCACACCAAAAAGCTGAATGGATTTCAAGTTCTCACATCTCTTCTTAACCCTATTCTTAACTCTCTCCTTAACTCTCTTCTTAACCCTATTCTTAACCCTCTCCTTAACCCTCTCCTTAACTCTCTTCTTAAACTATCTTCTTAACCCTCTCCTTCTCCCTGTCCCTGTTTTCATGGCTCCGCCACATTCGCGAGTGCATTCAAATACCAACAGAACGGCAAGGTGAACTGAAGGGTAGACATGGTATTGTCGGAAAAGGAATAAATCAGGAACCCGAGAAAAAAAGCGACCAGGTAAGGGCGAACGACAGGAGGGGCATGCCTCAGGCTCCAGCCGAGCATCACCAGAATGCTCACAAACAGTAAACCAGCCCCGAAGAGCCCGGTATCATAATAGAAGCGAATGTATTCGTTGTGCGGCACCACGAAACCCTCAAATATCGTGCCGTCATTCGCGTACAGCACGGCGCCGAGTCCTTTTCCAAACCAGGGGGTATCCTCACCCTTGGCGATAAAATAACTCCATGCCTCCGAACGGCCTGACAAGTCAATTCCCTCAGCTGTAGAACGCTCGAAGGAACGTTTTTTCATGTTTTCCCATTGCAGAAAAGATGCAGTTGCGATGACGAGCGTCAGCAGGCCAATCGGAATGAGATAGTACGCTTTTCCTTTCAGAAACTGCTTGCACAGATCCCAAACGGTATAGAGAATGACGGCAACCGAAGCCAGTATGGGGCCTCTTGTGCCTGTCGCCAGCAATATCGCAAAATTAAGCCCTGCAAAAAAAAGAAACCAGCGAGCTTTCACCGGGTTTCGTTTCATTTCAATCACAGCTACAATCATGCCCACAAAGGCAAGCATAGCCAGATGAGCGGAAATATTGGCACCAGACAATCGAAAAGCGCCAGTAAATTCAATCACATACAACTCATGAAGTCCGGCCAGATGGAGTACACCTCCAGCCAGCACACTGATCAGGGGCAGCAGACAAATCAGTTGAATATGCTTGTGCGCGGTTTCCCGGTTCCAGCGAACGATTAGAATGAAGAAGGGTACGGCCAGCCCGATAAAGGCTTTGACGGGTGAGTTGGACATCGCTGTCACTGCATCAGGACGGGACAACAAGAGCGAGATCAGCAGCAATGCGACAAAGGCGGCAAGCGGTGCCGTCAACCCGTGATGAATACCCGCCTTGCACACATAGGGCAACAACAAGGCCAGTACACACAGCTTGTACAGAGAGAGCAGGTCCATGCCCATGAATACAGCATCGAACACGTATTGAATAGAGATGGCGGTAAACACAAGCAGCAGCAGACTCGTTTGCTCGGGTTGAACGAGTGCATATAAGGCCAGCGGTATCCCTAGCACGAGCGCAGCAGCCAGAAATGGGGAGAGCCAGACCGCCGTTCCGATCAGCATGCCCAGCAGGACGGAACCAACTGGCAGCTTCCATGAAGACCAGCCCAGCCAGGCCATCTCTCTTCCGGTCTGCGCAGTGATCTTCATTCCCCGGTCGATCATGCCCCGGTGTATCATCCCGCGGTGTATCATCCGGGATCCCCTTTCATCGTCAAGGTCCGCCACGTGCCTTGTATGCTGTCCAGCCTGCATCGATTCAGCAGCCTTCTGCCATCCTCCCTCGCCCGCAGCGAATCTGCCGCCACATACCCCAGCTTCAATCCTAGCACCAGGAGAAGCCGCAGCTTCTGCATCCGTTTGGCGGATGCCAACCCGTGACTAACGCCCTGGTAGTAATACCGTTTTCGAATCCATTCCTTGGTCAGGCGCTCCTCCGGGATAAAATGATCGACGACGAGTCCGGGAATATAATAGAGGGCACCTCCCTCATCCTGGATGCGCTGGAATAGCCATGATTCTTCCCCGGACAGCAGACTGTTGCCCTTTCTCCCGAGATGAACGGGGAAGCGAATCCGCTCCACCACTTCCCTTTTCAGAACCATGTTCGCACCAAATGGAAACAGATGCTTCGGATACTTCTTTTCCTCATCACCCAGATCCACGATGGTATAAGGAAGCTCCAGTTCATGGATGAGCCAGTCTGGACGAGCCGTTTCGAATCGAGGACGGATCTTGCCTCCTATGCCCTCGGCATCGGGATAACGCTCAAAGGCCTGCACCATCATCTGCAGCCAGTTTCGTTCCGGGATGGCATCATCGTCCAGAAAAGCGATCCAATCGCCGCTTGCTTCCTCAATGCCGCGGTTTCTGGCATGGGAGAGACCCTGTTCTCGCTCGCGAACATAACGAAGCGTGCAGGAAGCCGGCCAGTGCTGTTGAAACTGTGCGACTACGGCGGCTGTATGATCGGTGGACTGATTGTCTACTACAATGACCTCTGCCTGATCCATCCGATGCAGTTCCGGCAGTGCCATCAAGGTTTCCGAAAGCAGGCTCGCCCGATTGTATGTACAGATAATGACCGAAATAAGAGGACGATGCTTCTGTGTAACCGTCATACTTGCGTTCACCCAATTCATTTTTCGTTTTGGTTTAATAGGCATCCTTCGAGCCAAACAGGACGCGAAAGGTTTTGAACATAATCTTGATATCCATCCAGATGCTTCTCTGCTGAATATACGTCAAATCCATGGCAACCATTTCCTCAAAGCCTACACTGTTGCGGCCATTGACCTGCCACAAGCCCGTGCAGCCCGGTGTGATGGACAACCTTCTTTTCTCATAGGCTGTATACGTCGCAACCTCATTGGGCAATGGCGGCCTCGGTCCGACCATACTCATCTCCCCGCGCCATACATTGATGAGCTGCGGAAGCTCATCCAGGCTTGTCTTGCGAAGCACTCGACCCACTCTTGTCACACGCGGATCTTTTTTCATCTTAAACATCGCTCCGCTGACCTCGTTTTTGTCTTTCAATTGCTCCAGCATCGATTCTGCATTGCTGATCATGGTGCGAAATTTATAAATGAAAAAAGTTTTCCCGTTTTTACCGATTCGAACTTGTTTGAATAACACAGCGCCTTTGGGATCATCCCATTTGATGAGAATCGCAATGACGACAAATAGCGGGAACAGGATAATGAGCCCGGCGGTGGACAAGCCAATGTCCGTCATCCGCTTCCATACTCTGTAACTCCGTTTTTCCTTGCGCTTCTCTCTCATCCTCAGCTCAGACGAACTCAGACTGAAATCATAATAGCGCTTTTGCCTCGATACCAACTCACGTTCTCTGGTTTGTTCGGTAACATTCACGTTTAACACCCCGACCTCTTCTCCGAAAATAGATATTTAATATCGGGCATCCAACCCGCCCTCACATCACACCACTGACGACTGGCGTCTAAGGCTGATTCAGCCCACAGTATGATCGAGTGCCTGCAGTGATAAAGGTGCAGCAGACTTTACCTTTCTTTTATAGGGAAGCAATTGTTCTATTTAGAGAACACCGATTGCGGCTGATGCCGATCATAATAGGACTCGGCTTCCTTTTTGTTTTTCTGGTTCAGTACGGCTCCGAGCAAGTTCGCCTTTACAAGCTCCAGTGTTGACTTTGCTTTGCTGAGCTGTGATTTCTTTACCTTTCCGGCTTGCACGACCAGGACGACCCCGTCCACCTTTGTCGCTGCGATTTGCGCATCTGCGACGGCGAGCAGAGGTGGTGAATCGATGATAATGACATCGTACATCTGGTACAGTCTGGAAAGGACCTGATCCATTTTCGACGAAGAGAGCAGCTCTGACGGATGATGCGGAATTTGCCCGGCCTGCAGGAAATGCAGATTCGGGATATGGGTCTGACTGATTCCCTCTGCCAGATCAAACTGGTCCATCAACACCTCGCTCAGCCCGATACCATTCTGCGAGCTGGATCGTGAAGGGTAAAAATAATGGTGCATCGTCGGCTTGCGCAAATCAGCATCCAGCACGATCACTTTCTTCTCCTCCAGCGCATATACCCCCGCCAAATTGACGGCCGTCAGAGTCTTGCCCTCTCCGGCTATGGAAGAGGTAACCAAAATCGACTTGGCGTGCTGCTGCTTCATTGAATACTGAATGTGGGTGCGTAGCATTTTGTACGCTTCGGATACAGGAGAACGGGGATTGATATCCGTAATCATCTTGTACTTATGATTTTGCCGTGACATAGGTCGGTTCTCCTCCTTTGTTTTTGACTGTGGCCTCACCATTTCCATAGATGAAGTCTTTTCGTTTGAGCTTGCGGATCATGCCCAGGGTCGGGATTTGAAACTGGGCTTCCAGATCCTCCTCACTGTGTACACTTTCATCCAAATACTCCAGCAGGAACGTCATCCCGATTCCGGCACACAGGGACAGGATAAAGCTGAGAATCAGACTGATCATCGGGCTCATATTGACCGGTGCAGGGTCGCTTTTCGGCCGGGCATCGAATAATATCTCTACATTTTTCAGGTTCATAATTGTCTCGATCTTGGATTGGAAGACGACGGATACGGCATTGACGATTTGCGCCGCGACATCATAGGAAGGGTCCTGCACGGACAAGGTCATGACCTGTGTCTGGCTCTCTGAGTCTACGCGCACACGTTCAATCAAATCCTCGGTGGTCAGGTTCAACGCTGGATACTGGGCGACAACCTCATCCATGACCGCCGGACTTCTTACAATTTCCTTGTATGTATTAATCAGCAGAATGTTCATATTTAACGTATTCACATCCAGCGGCAGTTCACCGGTATCCTCCGTCTGGTTGACCAGCAGTTTGGTAGAGGCTTCATAGACGGGCTGTACGTAATACGTGCTGAAAACAAATGTGGTCGTACAGGATACAAGCACAAACAGTACAATCAGCCACCATCTTTTCTTCATCGTGTCGAAATATTTTTTCAGCTCCATAACTACCCTCTTTTTCTCCATATTTTTGATTGCAGCGTTGTCGTTTTGTTCTTTATAACGAACTATATGTCTGAGTATAGCGAATACTACCCACGGATGGAAAATCTCAAATTCATGCAAAAATTCTTTTTAACGAACAAAAATAGCCTAATTCCTGCCTGTAACTCTTTCATACTCACGTTTTTGTTTTTTATAAAGAACATTTCATTGTAAACGTTCTCTTAAAAGAACACTACGATCTGTCTGAACTGTATGTGATCACTTGTAAAGTGAAGTGGTTCCCGCTACAAGGTGTTAAGGCTTGGTAAAGTCCACTCGCTCCGTTTGTTCGTTATTAAAATTGGATTCGGCTGTCTGTCCGTTGCTGATCGTTTTGCTTACCTTGCCATCTTCAAAATAAACAACACTGACACGATTTCCTTGATGACGATAATCAAGGGAAAATCCCCTGATCTCCTTTTCAGTTAACAAGGCTTCCATGATCTCAACATCTTCCGGTACAAAAGACTGGAACAAGGAGGTTTCATATTTTTTCATGTCGTCATCCAATTGTTCAATGGGTGTATGTTCGTCGACAATCGCAAAAATATCATCGACTTGCTTCTTTTCTCTGGATATATCCACCCGCTGTATGACACCTTCGTCCAGCTCCGATTCTGGATCATGATCTGTCATCATATATCCATATCCTGCGATGAGACCTAACAGCAATAGAAACCCCGTTCCGATAACCGTCACTTTCCTTTTCCTCATTGTATGCCTCCTATATGAAAATCCGTATGGACCCTGTATCCATTTCCATCATTCATTATAAACACCATAACCCATCTAGAACCAAACCATCTATTTAATGGATGGAACACGCAAATTATTTGAAATAACTAACCACCTAATTGACTGCTTCAAATCAAACTAAATATGACCGAGTAGTAAAATGTCAAATCACAGTCTTCAATTAGAACGAGTGGTCAATAAAAATAAGCCTTGGTGTCAATCGCCCAAGGCTTACGGTTCGCTATACCAGCTATATTCATAAACATCCAATGATATTGTCAGGCACGATCACGATGGAGCATGAACTCACGCTTGAGCTTGTTCTTCAAACGCATTCATGTCCATGTATGCAATTTCCCAAATGTGGCCATCCAGGTCCTGAAAGCCCCATTGATACATAAAACCGTGATCTTGCGGATCGGTAAACCATTTTCCACCAAGGGATATCGCTTTGTTGACAATTTCATCTACTTTTTCGCGACTCTCAGCTGACAACGCAACCATCACCTGCGCATACGTGTCCGTGTCGACGATTTGTTTTTTCGAATAAGTCATAAAGGATTCCTCTGTGTGCAACATGGCATACTTATTGTCACCAATCACAAGGCAAGCCGCTTTTTCTTCGTCTGTGAACTGCATATTGAATTCAAAGCCGAGTCCCGTGAAAAATGCCATCGTTTTTTTGATATCTTTTACATGTAAGTTTACAAAAATATATGTGGAGGTTAACGCCATTTCAATCACCTCATCATTTGAATTGGTTATGCAACCTCTTCTGTATATCGCTTGAAGTTGTCCAAAATCGCTTGCCAGCCCACTTGCTGCATTTCTATAGAATGGGAACTGTCAGCATCAAAAATCTCAACGACCTTCGTTTCATCTCCTTGAATCGTGAAAGTAATATCCACTTTCCTCCCATCTTCCAACGTGTATGAAATTTCCTCATGCTGCTTTACTACATCGTAAATCCCGCTGAAATCGAAGCCCACGCTCCCGTCCTTCGCTTCCATCCTTGTTACAAACTTGCCGCCCACCCGCAAATCATTTTCCGATTTTGGCGAGTACCATGTCTCCGAAGCCTGATTCCACTTCGTGATGTGTTCCGGTTCAGTCCAATACGTCCATACTTTTTCTACTGGCGCTTGTATGACGGCCTGTATCGTTACTCTCGATGTTTGATTATGGGTTTCCATTTTGCAGCCACCTCATTCGATTGATATATTTTTGTTTCTCATATATGTAGACGACAGACGATGGCCATATTCATCGGTCTAATTGTTCAGGAAGGCCAAATCGGGAAAATAATTTTGTGTTGATAAAATTTTGAATGTGATAGATTTTCTTCTCTTTCATGACGATGACGTGAATTCCCCAAGGAACTAAACAAGTTTTGTCGCTGCTTGGCACATATTGCGCAAAAGCAGGGTAACCGCCATTGACCGAAGTTGGCACAAACCGTGATCCGTCACAATGCCAGCGCGTTAACGAAAAAAACGTGAACAAATCTTCCTTGCCCTGTATCCACATAGGGAAAGGCGGCATCGACATACAACCATCTTCATGAAACAATGCAACCAACGCTTGAATATCAAATTGTTCAAACACTTCCACATACCTGGAGAGAAGCTCTTGATCAGGCTGGACATCCATTAAGCTGTATTCTTCAGAGCGGAGCTTTGCCCGATTCATTGTTTCTCTGGCCCTTTGCAGAGCGCTGTTCACAGCTGATGGCGATTTCCCTAGCGTTTCTGCAATCTGTTTGGAGGACCACTCAAATACGTCCTTCAAAAGGAGAACCGCTCGTTGAAGTGGAGGCAATACTTGCAATAGGGTAATAAAACAGAGTTGAAGGGTTTCTTTGCGGATCAGTATTTCTTCCGGATCTTCCGAAAATGCGGGGGCTGGCCATATCCAGGATGAGTCTGGCAATGTTTCGGTGGGTACGATAATGGAGGCAGCAGGATGTGAATAATCAACGGGACGAGTGCGGCGTTTAGCTTGTCTGAGCTTGTCCAGACATAGATTTGAAGCAATACGATATACCCATGTTTTGTAGGAAGATTCCTGTCTGAAGGAATCCCCCCTTTGCCAAACACGAATGTACGTTTCCTGAACAGCATCATCTGCGTCATCCATCGATCCCAGCATTCTATAGCAAAACGATGTTAATTCCGGCTTCAATTTGTCAAATAACTGAAGCTCCAGTGCATCTTCAAGTCCTGTTTCGTTCATTGAGGCCTCCTTCTGAGGGATGAATCTCTTTTCACCCCAAATTTAACTGAATAGATCAAGATTTTATGTTTTCGAAATATTCTGAGATATCTTTTGTTGCGTTCCTATCATTTATGATCCGCGATTACCAAAAATTATATCATAATGAAATGTGAAAAAGCACCAAACAAATACGACGACAGGGACTGACCTCTATTTACATTCCTACTCACTGAATTGTCAGTAATGACAAGTATTTAAGGCCATCCTTTACGGATGGCCTTTTCTCTGAACTCGCTTTGTTATATTAACTTCATCAATGGTTCAACACTAATTTCGGGTATCATTGATATTTTGTGATCCTCAGGACCACATGCTCAACGTTTCACCCCTGGCTAGAGGTCTGTATGCTTACTATGAATCACGATATCACAAGAAACCGTATAGATATATGATGCAACTACTTTACCGATGGTAACGGATCTATATGACGCCTACCTTGAGGATTCTGCTGGCCTTTATGCTTGATTTTCATATCGCAAGACTCAAAAACTGATTTCCGACGCCCAAAAAGACCGGATAAATCGTCAGAAGGAATTCGTCAATCAGGCTGAGCTGTAGCAGCGTCTTCACCGCTCCTGAACTGCTAAAGATGACAATATTCTTGCATGGCTGTTCCTTGAGTGCCTTGATTTCCTCCGCGATATTGTCCCTGATCAGCATTGTGTTGTTCAATTTCACCCTTGTCCATCGTACTGGAAATGACGATTTTCTTTACATCCTAAAGCCAATTGGCATGATCCATACTGTGCTTGGACTCGTTAGGATTATCCAGTACCGTAAGCCAATAGCTCAATCGATACATTGTGCGTCCGTAAACTAGAGGGCCGAATTCGGCTACGACCTACTCGGCGTATTAAAACTATAGTATCTCATTTAAATGAATTTATTACATAACTAATCAAATACTTACCTCTTAGGTTTCATACAGATTCGGGCTCGTGACCGACACCCTTGTCTTCAGCTAACAATTCTATTGCCAAGCCTCTAATGGAGTTTTCCACCTATTTATCGCCAAGGCTGGACGCACCGAAGAAAGCCACGGATGATGGAATGTCCCATGATCCGTGGCTATATTTTCGTTCATTCCTAATAATTCGCAACCAGATCTGCAGATGTTTATTTGTAAGATAAAGTGATACCGGCTTCCGGTTCTAAGGCGTGGTAAAATCTAGTCGCTCGGTTTGTTCGTTATTGAAATTGATTTCTGCTGTCAGTCCATTGCTGATAGTTTTACTCACCTTGCCATCTTCAAAATAAACAACACTGACACGATTTCCTTGATGACGATAATCAAGTGAAAATCCCCTAATCTCTTTTTCAGTTAACAAGGCTTCCATGATCTCAACATCTTCCGGAACGAAAGACTGGAACAAGGATGTTTGATATTTTTTCATGTCGTAATCCAATTGTTCAATTGGTGCATGTGTGTCGACAAGAGTGAAAATATCATCGACTTGCTTTTTTTCCTTAGATATATCCACCCGCTGAATGACACCTTCATCCAACTCCGTTCCTTGATCGTCATTCGACATGATATATATATATCCTGCGATGAGACCTAACAGCAATAGAAATCCAGTCCCTATAGCCGTCATTTTTTTTTTACTCATATTATGCCCCCCCTATATTAGTAACCTAATTGACCCACTCCCCAATTCCATGATCCCCAATTGTTAATTGAATTATTGTAATTATGGACTGCATTGCTGCCAACAACGCTATTTTGCATTTCTAATGCACTTGAAAGCCCATTATGATACCAATTAGCTGAATTATACCCATTTGTACTGTCATAATTCCATCCAAGTGTTACTCTACCGGTATCCCAGTATTCAATTGCTTCTACATTTGTATGATAATTAGTGGGATCATAAACAGTTGCTTCTTTACCTCCCTCAAAATCAAATTCTGCTGTCTTTACAGCGTAAATCGAAGCATCTAAATAATCATATATACTATAACCTATACCAAACCAACCCAACCAGCTAATGGCAGTACCACGAGATACATCCCAAAAAGCAGAAACAGCCCCTATTTTATTGCTAGTTGTAAAATATTTCACTGTCGAATTTACTTCTTGAAAATAATCTAATGTCTCATAGACCCTTACATAATTAGATCCGTCGTATCCTCGATTTTGTAGCGGAGTTGAAAAAAAGCTTGTTCCATAAACTTGTTTTGCATTATATTTTAAAAATTGTGGATCATTCGGAGAAGGATACACATTAGTTATCGATTGAGATGCAATACTTTGCTTCTGATCAACAGTATCTTCACTGATTGTAATGAAAGTCTTACCTTTAATATTATCTACTTTTGTATTATCTAATTCATTTAATTTGCTCATATCTCTGTTTTTAATTAGATTATTAATATGTTGTATTTCCTCTTTACTTCTTTTCTTTATAATTACATCCTTCCCGTTAAATCGTTCTGTTCTTTCATTATTAAAGTTCGTTTCAATCAAAGAACTAGATAAATTTGATTTTGTCTTACTCACTTTACCATCCTCAAAGTAAACATCTTGAACACGTTGATTACCTATCTTATAGTCAAGGGACAAAGCCATCAAACCATTATTTGTTAACAACGCTTCTTCTAAATTAGCTCCATTTGGAACAAACTTATCAAATGCACTTTTTTCATATAACTCCATATTATAATCTAAATATTCTACAGCTTTGTTCTCTGCTACAATTTTAAATATCTCTTCCACATTCTCTTTCATGTCCTTTATTTCAGATTCTTCAATCAGTCTATTTTTTTGGTTCTGTTCTACGATTAATTTTTCAGTTCCTTCAGCATAAGATGGTACAAGTAACATCAATATAACACTAGTGAGCACTACACTACTCTTGTATAATTTAAACAATATTTTTTTCCTCCTTTGTTATTTTTTCATAATAAAAACCACAAATAGATTCAATAAATCATTCGTGGTTTAATTGCTATTTATGGTGTATTTTAGATTATTTTTTTAAGTTAATATTTTCCACTGTTCTTTCATTTAAATCGTAGATTGCCATCCGAGATTCTGTACATTGAACAGACGAGCGTAATTGCCGTTTCGTCTCATCAGTTCCTCATGCGAGCCTTGTTCGACAATTCTCCCGTTTTCGATCAATACGACCTGATCCACATGGGTTATGGTGGACAGACGATGGGCGACAATCAGGGTCGTTCGTCCGGCCGTCAGACGCTCCAGCGACTGCTGAATCTGCTGTTCAGATTCCAGATCGAGCGCAGAGGTGGCTTCATCGAGAATGATCAGCTGCGGATTCTTCAGAAAAACCCGGGCGATAGCCAGCCGCTGCTTTTGTCCACCGGACAGTTTCACACCCCGTTCTCCAATCTCGGTCTCATAGCCTCGTGCAAATTCAGTAATAAAGCGGTGAGCATTGGCCGCGATCGCTGCTGCTGTCACCTCTTCATCGGTCGCATCTGGACGTCCGAGCAGAATATTCTCCTTGATCGAGCCACTGAACAGGATGTTATCCTGCAGCACCATGCCGATCTGCTTGCGCAGACTGCGTACCGTCACATTTCGAATGTCCTCATCGTCCAGATAAATCGCCCCTTCGGACACATCGTAAAACCTTGGAATGAGGGAGACGAGAGAGGATTTGCCCCCTCCGCTCATCCCGACCAGCGCGATTTTCTGACCTGGCTCTATCGTAAGATTGATCTGCTTGAGCACTTCATCCGAATCAGACTGATAGCGGAAGGATACATCCCGAAATTCCACCTTCCCTTTCACCTGGGAAAGTTCCTTCGCCTGGTCTCGATCCGAGATATCATAGCGTTCGTTCATAAACTCCACCACCCGCTCCAGTGAAGCCATCGCCTGAGTCAGGACGGTCGAAGAATTGACCAACCTGCGGAGCGGACTGTATAGGCGTTCCAAATATCCGAAAAAAGCGACAAATGCCCCCAGCGTCAGACTCTCTTCAATCACCAGATACCCACCATATCCTATGACCGCCAGAGGTGCAATGTCCGTCAGCGTGTTAATGACAGAAAAAGTCAGCGCATTCCATCTTGTATGGGCCAACGCCTTGTCCAGAAAGTGATGGTTGCGTTCGCGAAACCGTTCACGCTCATGCCGTTCCAGTGTAAAACTGCGGATAATCGGGATACCTTGAATCCGTTCATGCAAGTAGGCCTGCATCTCCGCAAGCGCCTGGGAACGATTTTTGGTGAGCTGTTTCAGTCGTTTGTACAAAATTTTCACCGCAATGCCATACAGAGGGAATACAGCGATCGCCACCAGGGTTAACGGGGCATTGAAATAAAACATAATACCGAGGGCGACAGACAGTGTGAACAGATCGAGCCAAATGTTCATCATGCCGATCTCAACCAGACTTTTGGTTTGCTCCACGTCATTAATGAATCTGGAAATGATCTCGCCTACCTTGCGATTTTGGTAGAAGCGGATGGATAATTTCTGAATATGCTCATAAAGCGCACTGCGGATGTCATACAAAATCTTGCTCGTTACGAGTTGTGCGAAATATTGTCGCAAATATTCAATGGGGCTGCGCACGATGACAAACAGGGCCAGTCCTCCAATGACGATCCAGGTCAGCTGCTCCAGCTTGGCCTCCCTGCTCATATCTGACATCAGCAAATCATCCACGACATATTTCAGGATGAGCGGCAAGGTCAGGGGAATCGCAAATTTAATAAATCCAATCATCAGCGTAATGGATATAAGCAACCAATACGGTTTGACGAATTGTGAATACGTACGCAATGGCTTCATGCTGAAATCTCCTTCTTGGAATGGTCATTCGACTATTATACCAAAATATCGCCGGAAGCCCCATGATTCGAGTTCGAAAGGTTGGAGGCAAGATTGACGGACAACCCACATATAATGTTTTATCGGTCACGTATTTTGTTTGAGGAGGAACCGTCATGTCTATCAAATTCCGATCTGTGCCGTCTCTTGTGAATGGTTTTCGCAGCCGCTTCTTTTATGCGGTCATGTTTGTTATTCTATTAAATGGATGGTTGCTCTATGAGCTTTTTTCTCCTGGCGGACATTTCCATTCTGCCCGTCAACTTCATCACTCTACGGATATACAGCCTGCCTACGCTTACGATGCGCCTGACAGACCTGAAGCTGTTCAGGTTCATCTGGAATGGGTGAAGGTCGAAGAACGGTACGATGAATCCTTTCTGATTGAGATCTATCGGGAAGTGGAAACGTACCTGGATGCAGATGGAACGAGGATTGAATCCGTACCTACGTCCAACACCAAATCGCTGCGGTATTACATAGGTGATCAACCGGTGACGGTCCCTGATCATTCGATTCATGCCGAGCCTCATTCCACACCTGACATACACATCAAATAGAAATAGAGAAAAATGAAAAAGGATAGACATTTTCAGAGACTATGTTATCATTTATTCGTAATCATTACTTTTAAGGGGTGCGGTCTGGCGTTATGAGTATGTCTTTTATTCAAAACACGAAAATTGTATGGGTAAGCATCGTCCTGGAAGCCATGCCCTTTTTGTTGCTGGGCGTGATCATATCCGGTCTGCTGCAAGTATTCGTCTCCGATGAAACCATCGCGCGTATTCTGCCCAAGCACACCTTGATCGGAATCGTATGTGCTTCCTTGCTGGGCCTGCTCTTTCCGCTGTGTGAGTGCGGCATGATTCCGGTCGTACGCAGACTGATCAAGAAAGGGATGCCGGTCTATAGTGGCATCGCCTTTATTCTGGCTGGTCCCATCATTAACCCGATTGTCATTGGTGCCACCTATACCGCTTTTCCCTTTCATCCAGAAATCGTGTGGGGACGGATCATTGGCGGATTCCTCGTCGCTGTACTGGCGGCGTCCCTGTTTATCCGTGTCAGTTCCAAACAACTATTGAAAACCTACGGGACCGCAGGCAGGCCTGCTACCCTGCATGCATCTGCTGCTGAGTCCGTTGTCCATGTTCATGACCATTCACATTCACATTCACATTCACATTCACATTCACATTCTCATGGTGCCCTGCGAGCTCCTTCGATGGGTGCCAAATTGAAAAGTGCTTTCCTCCACAGTGCGGACGAATTGATCCACATGCTGAAATACGTGCTGTTCGGAGCCTTGATGACCGCTCTGATACAGACGGGGATTGGAACGGCAAAGCTTGTTTCCTGGAGTGATTTCTTCGCCTATCAGCCGCTGTTTATGATGGCATTTGCGTTTGTGCTGTCCCTGTGTTCCAATTCGGATGCCTTTATTGCGGCCACCTTCACCAGCAGCTTCGAGCCATCTGCTCTACTCGCTTTTCTCGTATTCGGGCCGATGCTGGATATTAAAAACACGTTTATGCTGTTCTCAGTCTTCCGTGCCCGCTATGTATGGATGCTGATCGCAAGTGTGACCATCCTGGTGCTATTACTTAGTCTCGGGTATTCGATCTATGAAGGAGTCATGATCTAATGAGTACGAATACAACCAGAATGCAGACCTTTCTTAAAGGCCTACTGCTGGGCAGTTATGCCTGGATTATCTTTTATTTGACGGAATCCGGTCAATTGAACCTGTATATTGCGCCCAGAATGACCTTGCTCGTCAAATTGGCCTGTCTGGTGCTCTATGTGTTTGCTGCCCTGCTTATGATCGTAGCTTTTTTGCAGCGATCCCCTGGCCATGGTACGCATGACCATGCGCATGACCCTGATCAACTGAACTGTGGATGTCAGCATGATCATGATCATGCTGACACTTCATCCAGGTGGGGAGTGAAACGCCTGATTGTCCTGTTCCTCTTTCTGGTACCGATCGGATTGATCTTCCTGACCCCGTCTTCCCAAATGGACAGCGCTCTCGCGTTAAAGAAGGGGATTCAGTATCAAGGGAAAACCAATGGACTGGCAGCGGAAATATCGGAAAAGTCCCTTTCAGAAACAGAGACTATCGATGATACTGTCGATCCGAATGAGACGAATTCAGAACCTGCACCTGCTGGAACAGACAGCACAACAATCCCTCCAGCAGACACGGACAAATATGAAGCTGAAGAGAATTCCATCCCTTCCTTCGAGCAGGCCGAGCCGGAATATGCGGCCTACGCTAAATATGCGAGAACACTGTATGAGCAGCCTGTCATTCAGATTGAACCGGAGAGCTATCTGGAAGCACTTACCGTACTCGATATGTTCAAGGAAGATTTTATCGGGAAACCCCTGGTCATTTCCGGATTTATACTGAGAGAAGAAATCTTTACACCTGATCAGATGGCGGTCGCCCGATTCGCCGTCCAGTGCTGTTCAGCAGATTCGACTCCGTTCGGTATTCTGGTGGAGGGTCCGAGAACCTCTCGCTGGGAAACGGACGAATGGGTGGAAGTAGAAGGTACACTGTCCACCACCACATTGAACGAAGTGGAGATTCTATCGCTTCAATCGACGGCTATTCGCAAAATCACTGCACCTGAAGACCCGTACGTATACGTCAATACAGAGATGGGCTTCTAGCTGCACGTGACGCAGCGTATGACGCAAAACCGGATACACAACAAGCCGCCACCCGTTCTCAGTGAGAGAACAGGTGGCGGCTTCTGTTTTAGATCATGTATGCCGATACGTTCGGAATCGTGACGCTCTTATTTGGCACGTTCGTATTTGATCATGCTGATCGGATGAAGTCATCCTGTATTTATTTATGCACTTGCAGGGAATCAGGCAGCTGTTTCATCTGGATGACCAGATCGTGATTCTGCTCATCAAAGAACCAGCCTTCGCGATTAAGCGGCACATCTTCAGCAGCAAGCTCAGACAATCCGGCAACGGACAGCGGTTTGCTATCTGTAAATCGGACCACGACCTGCAGCAGGGCATCTGGTTGCTGGTAACCGGATTGAACCTGCTCAAAGGCGAGCTGAAGCGTTGAACCACTTTCCTGTGCGGTCACGTTCACTTCCTGGCATTTCCCTTGCTCGTACGCATAGGTCTGACCATCGTCTTCATATAGACGACCCTGATAACGGCCTTCTCCGTTCAGACCATACACCTGAAGCTGCAACTTGCCATCCACTTTCATCGGGATGATGGAACCGGCTTTCACAAAAAGTGGAAGCTTGGACAATGGCGCATGCACCATGATGTGCTGTCCGCCGCTGAATCGCTCTCCTGTCCAGAAGTCAATCCATTCTCCGGCTGGCAAATAGACGGTCCGATGCTCTGTGCTAGGACGCAGAATCGGCGCAGTCATCAGACTGGAACCGAGCATGAATTGGTCGCACAGGTTGAATACCTGCTCGTCCTGTTCAAACTCCAGGAGAAGCGGGCGCATCACAGGCAGTCCAGTCTGGCTCGCTTCCTGGAACAATGTATACATGTACGGCAGCAGCTGGTAACGAAGATCAATATAGGTTTTGCATATCGCTTCGACCTCTTCACCAAATCGCCACGGCTCCTGGTACGGCGTATCAATGGCACTGTGATTTCGACAGAACGGGAAGAGCGCGCCGACTTGCGTCCATCTCGTCAACAGTTCTGCATTGGTTGCATGTGCGAACCCGCCGATATCCGGACCTGTAAAGGCTACCCCTGACATCCCCAGATTCAGGACCATCGGGATGGACAGCTGCAGATGTTCCCAGAAGCTGCGATTGTCTCCGGTCCATACAGCTGCGAAGCGCTGTACGCCCGCATAGGCCGATCGGGTGAGTACAAATGGCCGCTTGCCCTCCATTTGTTCCTTCATGCCGTCAAAGGTCCCTTTGGACATGTAATACCCATACAGGTTGTGAATTTCTTTATGCGTGCGACGGTTGCCATCATATTCATGAACGACATCCATATCCATCGTCTTCGAGTCGTTGTGGAAAACAGACGGTTCATTCATATCATTCCAGATGCCGCTTACACCATCAGCCAACAGGCCTGCATGCTTGTTTCCCCACCACTCGCGAACCCGCGGAGAGGTAAAGTCCGGGAATGCACTTGTCCCCGGCCAGACATCGCCAAGGAACAGATCGCCCTCCAGATTTCTGCAGAACAGATCCTGCTCAATGCCTTCCTGATAGACCGGATAGTTCGGGTCTTTCTTCACACCCGGATCGACGATCGTGACGATCTTGACGCCCATTTCCTCCAGTTCCTCCATCATCTTCTTCGGGTCAGGGAAACGGGTCTTGTCCCATGTAAATACCCGATACTCGTCCATGTAATGAATATCCAGGTGAATGACATCAAGCGGGATATTTTTTGCCTTGAACGTACGGGCAATTTCCAGCACTTCTTCTTGGTTCATGTAGCTGTAACGAGACTGATGATAGCCAATGGACCACTTCGGCGGCATCGGCATGCGACCTGTCAATGCGGTGTATTGCGTGATCATGTCCTTCAGGCTGTCTGCACATATGAGATACGTATCCAGGACACCCGACTCGATCTCAATGGCATAATGCTCCTTGTAACTGCGCATATCGAATACACTTTTACCTGGATTATCGAGGAATGTCCCGCAAACCGGGCGATTGTATTCAAAATGAACGAGAAAAGGAATGGACACGTACAAATTCTCAATGGATGGCACATGCGGATCATAGACATCCATGTTCCACATCGTATATTTTTCTTCCTTTTTATCAAGGAAGCCTGTTTTTTCGCCTAATCCGTAAAAATGAGACATTTCGTTTTTGGGATGATACAACGTCGGCGTCTTTTCATGTTCCCAGCGGAACTGGGCCGGGCCGTATACGATCTCACTCTCACCATCTTTTTCCTTGAATACGCTAAGCGCATATTCAGCTTTTTCAATTACAGCGGTCAGGCTGCCGCAACGAATCAGAAATTGCGTATCACTTTCGGACAGTTCGGTTTCCGTACCTCGCATTTCACTCGCTTCCTTGACGATAGCAGGTGTGGTAAACCATTGCGGTTCCTTCCCGAATACGAGCTGAACACGAATGACCGCATGTTGATGAAATTGCAGCATGACATCGGCATGCTCCCCCTTCAGCAAGTATGTATGCGGTTTGATTTTATCGGCTTGCTTCACGGTTCCAACGGTTCGCTGCACCTTCTGGTCTGCCTGATCTTGCAACACTTTGTCTGGATGTATCGTTTCACTTGTTTGCATGATGGAACTCCTTTCAGACTGATCAACGTAAGTAATCCACACATATCATAGCAAAACTTCGTTTAGAATCAAAGTGGACATCCTTATTGAGAATAGTGGACAATCCAACGAAAATAACCCTTGCTCAGACAGCAAGGGTCAACCACTCAAACATACATCTTCAACCATATATCCAGCGGAATATCCACTCATGCGGATAATTGACCAGCCACAAGATAACAGGCGGGACAACCAGCAGCACTTCATTCGCTTCTCCGTCGCGTTCTACAATCGTGCGCATCACATTCATGCAAGCAACTGGCGCACTGAGGACAAAGGCCCAGCAAGCACCCAGCCATACGAATTGTGCAGGTCGTCGCACGGTTTTCCTGGCAATCCAGATGATGAGCAGGGAGATGATCAAGCCCTTCAGCAGCAGCAGAGACACCATCCACAGCTCGCCTTCCTGGCGCAGAACCCCTGCGGACAGCATCAGCATCGTCACGATAAATCCGTACAGCGACAAGGTTCCCATTCCTTTAATGGTGAGCAGCAAACGCTGAGACTGTCCAGCCTGCAGCTTGCCAGATAGCCGATAGCGATAGACCAGCCCGCACACCCAGCCGATCGTCATGGAAATGACAAACTCAAATATGTATAAGGAGTGCATGAACCACATCGATTTCAGTTCCATGGAGAGCCAGGAAATCAGCACCACGCCCCCTGCCACACCCATATTCCAACGAGTCCATTGCACAGCAGGAGCCGATGCCGAAGGTGGCTTACTGTGAAAGGGGCTCATCAGCCTTAATACAATCGGAGTGAGCATAAAGACCATCCAAAGTGAGATAAACTCATAACCAGACAATACAGGCTGTCCGGGAAAGCTGTCTCTGAAGCGTTCCATCCATTCCGGATTCCATGCAAAGGTACTCGTCCCAAGCAACTGTTGATGTAGGCCGTCATGAAACAGCATCCAAACCATTCCCTCCAGCCCGAGCAAAAGAAGAACCGACAGGAACAAAATGGTGAACAGGCGACCATAATACCGAAGTGTGTACATCCGACCCATCTGAAATCCGATGGTAAACAGGAAGCAAGTTACCAATCCCGTTGTGAATGACTCAGACGGAGCCCACTCAAACAGCCAGGGATCTGTTGTCAGCAAAAGCAGAGAGCCTGCTGCACCTGCAAGCAGTGGCGGAGAGATATAATACCTGGATAGTTGCCAGGTTGACTCCAGGCGCAAGGCTGCTCCAATCAGGACATAGACAACGACCAAGCTCAGCACATCGCTCATGCCGCTATGCTCGTTCAGCCTTCACTTTCTCCGCTTCGATCAAGGCAACTGCCGCGCTGAGCCCTTCAGAGATGTGAATGCGATTCTCAGCAATCGGGTTCGACAGCTTCTTGATTTCCCCGCTGACTTCACTCATATCTGTCGCTTGAACCTGCAGCTCTTTGTTTTCCAACTTCAGCTGATGAACGGTACTGCGAATATGATGGAAACTGGTTCGGGCTTCCTCTACCTCATCTCTACCTTTTTCCGTGTCCGCTAATCCGGCTGCCGTATCCTTTACCAACCCGGATATTTCCTTCGTAATACGCTGTACGATGTCCTCGACTTCTTTGACTGATTTGCCGCTGTTTTCAGCCAGCTTGCGAACTTCCGAAGCGACAACGCCAAATCCCTTGCCTTCCTCACCGGCACGGGCCGCCTCAATCGCTGCATTGAGGGAAAGCAGCTTGGTCTGATCTGCAATTTCCTCCAGAACGCCAACCACCTTCAATATATCCTTGGACAACCGGGATAGCGTATCCATCTTGGACATAATCTCCGAGGCGCGGTCATTGATCTGATTCATCTGATCCACAACGCGACTAATTCGCTCATCTCCAGTTACGGTAGACGCATCCGCCTTCTCGGACAAGCTCGTAATATTCTCCACATGGATAAACATTTCCTTGGCCCGGTATGCAATGTCATCAGTTTGCTCCACAAGACTTTGAACGAGATGCTGCTGCTCCTTCATAGTGTGCTCTGCCCGCTCAATTTTTCGTCTGTTCTCTTCTAGGTGTTCCATGTCCATGCACTCCTTCAAATTAAGAGATTCAGTCTATTGTAGCTTGTTTTACGCTCAGGTTCTGTATGTCAGCTTACAATTGATCTTATTCGTCGTTCTTCCCCTACATTCGACACCTGCGGTCGAATATCCTACTCTATTTTTCGACCGAAAAAAAACAGCAGCCTTCGATAATGAAGACTGCTGTTTCTCATTGGTTGCTGTCTCTGATTGGCTGCTCTCGATGAATGGTTGCCATCAGTTTCCTGCATGCAGGATATTAAACAGCCTTGCGATGCTTCCATACTCCGAACGCAAGCAGGGCAGAAGCAATGATAAAGACATACGGACCCGAAGCGGCTATGCTCTCTCCCATCACCGTTGCCTTGGAATTTATGTACCACAGTCCCAGCAAAACCCCTGCTGCTGCACAGACATACCCGATCACCTTGTTTAGCGGTTTGTTGCGGACTACTGCCACAACCGGATAGATGAAAACAATGAGAAACAAATAGGCATCCTGCTGAAAGCCGTCAACCGAAATGATAAACTCCGCCCATGCAAAAAAGAGCGATAAAATGGCGACTACAGCCGAGCCCAAAATCAATTTTCCACCCATGTCCAGTTTCTTGAAATCCATGAGAATCGTCCTCCTGATCATCTAATCGTATAACTACCCTACCTGATTATATAGGAAAAAAGAATGATGACCATGAAAAAACTGTCAATTCAGGATGATGACATGAGATTTTTATGGCTGCAGTCACCTGTTAGCTTCATGATCCGGTATTCAACATCTGGTGCTTAACATTCGGTGTTTAACATCTGGTATTCAACGTTTCCAGCACATTTCGGGCAATCCATACCCCCGCAGCGCCTGCTTGTGCCAGTCCTCTCGTTACACCAGCACCATCTCCGCCACAATACAGGCCAGCGATCTCGGTTTCAAACGTATCAGAGAGCTTGGGACGGGCCGAGTAAAACTTTGCCTCCACACCGTAAAACAGCGTATGCTCTGAAGCAATGCCCGGTGTGACCTGATCGAGCGCCTCGACCATTTCCACCAGACTGATCATGGTATTGTACGGCAGCACCAATCCAAGATCCCCCGGTACCGCTTCAGGGAGGGTTGGTTCCAGAAACCCTTCTTTTATCCGCTGCTCTGTGGATCTTCTTCCTCGCTTGATGTCCCCATACTTCTGAACAATGACACCGCCGCCAGACAAATCATTGGCGCGCTGGCAGATCTCCCGGGCATATTCGTTCGGTTTGTTGAACGGCTCAGTAAACGTATGGGATACGAGCAGGGCAAAATTCGTATTTTGAGAGCCAAGCTTGGGGTCTTTGTAAGAATGACCGTTAGCTGCCATAACCCCACTGTGGTTCTCGACAACAACGTGACCGGAAGGATTGCTGCAAAACGTTCGCACCCTCGTTCCAACGGATGTATTGAAAATAAACTTCCCTTCATATAGATGCTCGTTGATCTCCCTCATGACCACATCAGAAGTTTCAACCCGCACCCCTACGTCCACCTGATTGTTATACATTTTCAATCTTCTCTTCTTCAATACTTCCGTCAGCCATTTGGAACCGTCTCTTCCCGGTGCGATCATAATCTTGTCACTGTTGCAGACTTGACCGTTCTTGAGAGCAATGCCTTTGACAACATGCTGACCGTTGATTTTTTCTGTAACGAGATCCTCCACCTCTGCCTTGAACTGCATCTCTATGCGATCCTTGAGGTATTCATAAATGGAGGTTAGAATTTCCAGATTTTGTTCCGTACCCAGATGTCTTACTTCTGCACGAAGCAGCTTTAATCCGGCTGCATAGCCACGCTGCTCAATATCTCTGACTTGCTCGGTAGTCGGATCGGTAATGGATTCGGTTGCGCCATGCTTCAGGTTGATGGCATCGACATATTGAATGAGCTCCAGCACTTTGGAAGGAGCCATGTAATCGGTCATCCATCCACCAAATTCGGTTGTAATGTTGAATTTCCCGTCACTGTATGCACCTGCGCCGCCGAATCCGGCTGTGATCGAACAGGCTGGCAAGCAACCGGCAAATTCTTTCTTCCCCGCTGGCGGCGGACAAAGCTCAATTTTCTCTTCTAGAATGGGACATCTTCGATGATAGATATCATGACCTTTATCAATTAGAAGCACCTTTGCTTCAGGGTTCAACAACGACATTTCATAGCAAGCAAAAATTCCTGCAGGCCCGGCACCTACAACGATAAAATCATAATGATTCATTTCATCCACACTCCCGTTTTCATGTATTCAGGCAAGCTGCTTACTGTATCTGCTTGACAGTCAGCAGCTCAGGGGACTGGCCATTCCATTCCAAACAAAAAGGCTACAAATGGATATACGTGTGCATATCCATTCGTAGCCAGGAATGTTACGGTTCCTTGTAGAAACCCCTGCGCCCTATTCGCAGGGTTATACGAATGATCCTCATCGATTGTGAAAAATACGGAATTGGTGAACCCTTTTGCATCATACATGAATAATAGGAAGGGTGTCAATAGTTATTGTTCGTGTTTATAATGTAATTCGATTACTTTCTGTATGATCATTTCCTAATGTTCGTGTTTTTTATTTCTCGATGAACACCACCATGCTGCGCGGGTTCACCAGATATTGATAGCTGCTGTTGCCGGCAAATGAGGTTGCCCACGTATTCGTCCACGTGCCATCTGTCATCTGATCCTCCTGACCCGGCTGATCTACGTTGTTACTGATGGTAGCGGCATTTTCTGCCCAGCTAGCCGTATCGATCACGCGATACCACTTTTTCCCCGGATGGTTTGGAGGAAGCTGGAAGGTCAACGCCCCCCAATAATGGTTGGCAGCGATATAGAAATCATTGTCGTTGACGCTGGCTCCGGTCTCAGCCTTCGCTCCGTCAATGCGCCATGCCAGCGTGCGGCTGCCTGTCGTCCAGTCCGGAGAGCGGTAATTGACACCATGCCACTGAATATCGGAGATGCCGTCGCTGTTATGATCTGTTCCGGTGTAGAAGCTTCCTCTGCGGAACGCGGGATGATCCTTGCGCAACTGGATAATGCCTTTGAAGAACTGATAGGTTCTCTGGTTGCTGCTCATCAGATTCCAGTCATACCAGGAAGCGACGGTATCCAGATTGTAGGCATTATTGTTGCCTAGCTGGGTACGCCTCATCTCATCACCGCCCAGCAGCATCGGCGTTCCAGCAGACAACATCAGATGTGTGCCGAAATTGCGGATTTGCTGTCTGCGCAAGGTTTCATTTCCACCCGTATCCCAGCTGATATTGTTGTCCGTTCCGCCATCGGAGGGGCCATATGGATAGGCCTGGTTGTTGTTTTTCACATTGTAGCTCACCAGATCATTCAGCGTGAAGCCATCATGGGCCGTGATCTTGTTCACGCTGCTGTAAGGTCTTCGACCATCGTCTCCGAACAAGTCACTGCTACCCGCTACCCGGGTTGCGAGATCCGGAACCTGCCCATCGTCCCCTCTCACCAGTCTGCGCATCGTATCTCTGAACTTGTCATTCCATTCACTCCAGGCATTCTGCCCTGCATCAATGGAGCCAGGGAAATTGCCGGGCTGATAGGAATTCCCGCCGATCGCCCACGGCTCTGCAATGTGTTTGGAATTTGGCAACTCCTGATAAATGCGATTCAGCAGCGATGCTTGCTTGCTGTAATGAAATCCGCCATGTTGAATCGTATTGCCGAGAACGGAAGCCAGATCGTAGCGGAATCCGTCCACATGCATTTCTTCCGCCCAATATTTGAGCGAGTCGATCACAAACTGTGTCACTTTCGGGTGCGCCACATTGAAGTTTCCACAGCAGGTATTGTCCATATAATTTTGCCGGTCAGCAGTCAGAGAATAGTACACCTGATTGTCAATTCCCTTAAAACTGAGCAACAACGCTTCGTTGTTGTTCGCCCCTGTCTTGCCTTCCGCTGTATGATTGTATACAACATCCAGGATCACTTCCTTGCCGTTGGCATGCAGGGTTTTCACCATATCCTTGAATTCATTGATCGGGCCTGTGGCGGACTGATCAGACGAATAGCGGCGATCCGGTGCAAAGAAACTGACGGTTGAATAACCCCAGTAATTGTCCCAGTCATTGTTGTTCGGATTACGGTCGTTATAACCGTTAATCGTCTCATGAACCGGCAGAAATTCTACTGCTGTAATCCCCAGGTCATTCAGATGTCCAACCTTCTGCGTCACGCCCTTGTACGTCCCCTTGTTGGCGACGCCGGAACTGGCATGCTGGGTAAATCCTCTGACATGGGTTTCATAAATGATGCTGTCCTTCATCGGGGTCTGCAACGGTTGATCGCTGCCCCAGTTATATGTGCTCGGATCATACACAATTCCTTTTCCCATCATGCCCGCGGAATCACGGTTGCGATTGGCAGACCCGGTCTTGAAGATATCATTGGACCAGTCCGGATCTTTGCTCATGGCTTTGGCATAGGGATCGAGCAGCAGTTTGTTCGGATTATACCGATTGCCTGCGCTGTCTACATCCTGCACAAAACCGTAGCCCGTACCCGGTCTCCACTGGCTGTTATAAGGCCAGTTCGGTCCCCACACCCGTACACCATAATGCAAACCTTGACCATAGACGGTCGAACCGTCATTCATCACATCCGCAACCCAGTAAGCACCCTCATTCACGGTTCCATTTTGTTTAATCAGTTCCATGACTTTGACCGGCGCATCGGTTCCGGTATCACTGTTGCCGTATATCCAAACCTGTGCCTTGGTGGCATGTTTGGACCACAGGACAAATCGGGTGCCGGTCGTTGTACTGCCACTCTTCAATACAACGGCCCCGTCCTTCAGCGATCCCAGAGACGTACTGAGATTTGTTTTCTTCAGCTGTGTCACTTCCGCAGTGGCGACACTTTGATTGGACGCATTTTTGGCGACGACTCTCAGTTTGCCGCTAGTTGTGTTGGCATAGCTGCCAAGATCGATCGAAAAGAAATAATCGTTTCTGCCTGTTATCGCTTGCTGAACGGCAACGGGAGTAGGCGGATACGACGAACTACCTGTCGCATAATACACTTCCACCTGGGTAACATCGCTGCCGCTTACACTCGCTCGTACGGTCACAAACTGATTGGCATGCCAGCCAGTCTGCGGCTCCAGGATCGTAATGGAGGCAGCGGACACCTTGTTTGACTCCATCATGGGCAGGACGAGCGCCAATACAATCACCCAGATCAGCATGACGGATACGTGTTTCTTCTTCATGATTCATCCCCTCTCAATTCGTTTCATCATCAGGCACAGAAAAGAAACCGGTTTCGCTTTGTCACAAAGAGATATGTAAGCGCTAACATAGTATGATTATATCGGTCAATTAACAAAATGTCCAGGAAAAGTACGTTCTCCGAATCGACTCCTTTTTCTCCGATTCTTCATCAAACGACTTTTCCTTTTGACGTTCAAGATAGTATACGCGAAGCGTTCTGTTTCGTGCCAGGGCAAATGACCTGAATGCGTAGTTGCCTGCCCTGACACGCCTTCGCGTTAACAGAATAACTCAGGCGATGCCTGCACAATGCCAACCAGATCCTGAAGCTGCTGAAGCAAGATCATTTCTTTCATATTAATCGTCTCCAGCATCTGCGCCACACTGTCATTGACAGAAATCAACTGCGGCAGCTCCACTACACTCGGGGTCACGGTTCCCCCTACCCCCAGCACGGCCTGTATCTTCTCTCCCTCTGCGTTCATCAGATGGGCAAGCGCCAGTTCCTGCAAGGCAATGGCGGCGAGGTTGGCTGATACCGCCTTTTCCAGATTGGATGGCTGCAGCGCAATTGTCAGCTCGTTGGATGCACCTGAACCATCAATGACGGGGCCGCCCGGTTCGCTCTGAAACTCGAATTCGAAAAAGGCTTGGTTGGTAAATTCGCCTGATTCCGGCTTGGACACAACCAGGAATTGATATTGGATGACGACAGTCTGACCGGCGGCAATCGTACCCAGATTGAGATTGCTAATATCCGCTCCGGGCTGGGGCACGCCGTCTACCAAAATGCTGTTCTCAACAAATACGGTTCCCTCTGGCGGCGGATCGAGCATGACCACCAGTTCGGCGTCAGCTTGCCCGGTATTGGTCACCACCACTTGATACGTAATGACATCCCCGACACCCGCTCCTTCTGTGTTGGCGGTCTTCTCCGCTTCAAAGTTCGGGGCGTTAATGTCTACTTGCAAGCCGAGCCCATTGATCAGGTAAGCATCACCTGCCGTCGTTCCCTGAATGACCGCTGAGGTCTGTGCGTTGTTCAGCGAGGAAGAAACATCAATATTGGTGATGTCATAACCTTGTCTTCGACCGTCTGCATTGACACCGAGTGGCTGATTGAGATTTCCGAACGTTCCCGATGTATCCAGCAGGCCAAGATCATTATTGATCTGCGAAGCGAAGAAGTTATCAATCGGGTTATTGGGACCGCTCACCGGAGCGAGTGTACCGACTGTAGGACCGAACAGCAACTGGTCTCCCACCCGGTTGGAATCCCCTTCCAGCGCACTCACGATCAGGCGTCCATTAACCGGTCCGGTAGGGGGAGTAAAAAATCCGGATATGGTAGCCGGAGCACTTCCGCTTCCGATGCTGACAAATTCACTCGCCACGAAGATGGTCAGGTCCCGAATATCGACCGAAGGATTCTCATAGGCGACGATAAGCGTCCAACCTGCCGCATTTGTCGTGTTGTCCGATGCACTCGTCGTGCCGACGATGTTTCCGACCGTATAGGAACCTGCGCCAGCAGCCTGCACAATCGCCGTCACATCTGCAGAGCGCACATAAAACGTATTGAAGATCGTGGCGGCCGTTGCGGGATCGAAGGCAACGGAGAACAGTCCGGCTGGTGAATTGACAGAAACATTATCGTTGATAAAGGCACTGAGGTCCTGACCGGACACATTGAAGCTGCCGGACCAGATCAGTTCTGCATACAGCACGGTGCTGCCTGCCGGAATATTCAGAATGGCTGTCGCGCCATCCTCTGTAAAATTCAAGGTCGTGCCAGGGGGGAAGTCATTCACCTGGCTCGCCAGATTTTGCGTAGCCAGTGCCCCGATCGCATCCTGGTCTCCCTGAAAATTCGTATTTAATTGCTTGCTGAGACCCAATGTATTTCCGGTAATGGTCAAGGCACCGTTCGTTGTCGTATTGAACCGGGTGACGACAACCATCTCCTCACCTCCTGATTCAGGATATCGCTTGGTAATCCTGATTTCCTACTTAACATATGCTTGCTGACGGCAGTCTGCCTGTGTGCTTGTCATCCCCTGGAATCTCGATCTCCCACTCATATTCACACCTGACGAGGCATATATACAGTACTAACAAAGCTGGGGAGGTTTAAGACATGAGTATGCCAGAGATTCCAGAGAATAAGTTCAGGCCCTCAATCAAAGAAGTATACATTGACCTGCTAGAGTCGATTGCTTTGGAAGAGATCAGTATATCGCACCTTCTCAACGCGGAGGCCGAAAAAATTCAGGCCTTTGTAGGCAAGGACCTGGAGTTCCCCCTCTATCCGACTACGGAGGAAATTATCGGCTTCAATCAATCCGTACGAAAATTCGTCGATACGATCGTCATGAAGGAATGGCTGCTGCTCAAAAAGCTGGAAAGTGTCGTCGACGAATTCAATCTTATATTTGAAGAGCACGAAGATGAGTGACCGTCCCCTTCGAAAGCTGGATGTATGTATCTCGACCCTCTGCCTAGCAATGGAAAAGCGCCTGTCCAGCCAGAAAAGTCTTCAGGTAGCCCTGATCCGTATGTATCAGGCTTCAAGGCCAATTCCTGCCGACAGAGCACAATCTGAATGTATCCGAACGATGAAGCTGACCTTGCACCTGTTAGGCACATTATTGTTTCATATGGAAAAAATATCGCTGATTTACCGACTCGCAGGCGCCAAAACGGAAAATATTGCGCTAGCCCGCAGTATGAAAACAAGTCTGGAGCAAACAGAGAAACAATACGCCCTCATTCCCGAGCTCAAGCTGAACCTGAGTCAGATGAGGGCGCTATTTTACATCCAGGTCTTGAGCGACGTGCCAGTCAAAGCGCCGCCAAACGGGCGTGGTCAGCGCGTATGGCTGCATGGGCAGAGCAAGCGGATCGGACCAGACCAGAATCGCTATTCAAACTGAACCTTCCATTAGGTGAACCGTACATACAGACCGCGGTTCAGACGGATATGCAGAACAAGCCGCCAGCTGAGCTGAACGGCTTGCCTGCTGGCGTACGTGATGGCTGCACATATCAATGCGCCGAAGGGAGATACGGGGCATTACGTACCAATAATGAACCCTCCAGGTGTCACCTGTATGAGATCCAGCACATTCTCGAATTTGAACTGGAGCAGCATTTCTTTCTTAATGACGTTCTGCAGGGTTCTTCTGACGCTCTGATCAACGAGTAGCAGATTGGAAATCGTTACCGCACTAGGCGTTAACGTAGATGTCGTAGGTGTCAGGGTTCCCAGTACAAACTGTATCTTCTCCGCTTCCGCGTTCATAATATGTGCTAACGCCAATTCTTCCAGTGCGATGGAGGATAGCAAAAGTGGGATCGTTTGCCCTACCGTTACGGAAATGGTAGGTGTAATGTTGGGAATTGTAGGCATTGACATGTGATCACCTCTTTCCGTTTGATTATCCCTATACTTTATTCAGGACCACGCTTGCACGTACAGGGCAGGTGCCTATTTATCGTTGGCCTCCTGAACCTTTTTGATCTCGTCAGCCTGATCTTTGGCCGTAATCAGCAAGCCTTCCTGTGTCAAGACAATCTGAAGATGTGCAAGTCCAATCGCCACAACCGGCAGATCGGTCGTATTAATCACCGAGGTATCCTCACACTTCCAGGTAAGCACCTGTTCCGATTCCGGCTGTTCCAGCCACTGATTGATGCTGTCCCATGTCCCCAGATCACTCCATGTTCCCTCGAATACTTTCACCCCGATTCTCTCCGCCCGGTGCAGCACTTCCTTGTCAAAGCTTGTTTTGCGCAGCGTGGTATAGGCTTCTCTCACCGATGATTCCTTTATGGACAACCCGATCTGCTGAAAATGCGAGCGAACCCAGGCGGGATGAATGACAAACGCCCCGCTGTTCCAGCAAGCTCCCTGTTTGATCAGAGCTGAGGCTCCCGCACTGTCCGGTTTCTCCACAAACCGACTGACGGTCAACAGCTTCCCCTCGGTGGCTGCTGCATCCGGTTCTTCCATGAGCATATAGCCAAATTTGGTGGATGGACGGGCTGCGGGAATGCTGATGAGACCAAGCTGATGTCTCTTGGGTTCAAACTGTCGTTCAAAGTCCAGCAAGCTTTCGAAGAACGGCTGCTCAATCCATAAATCGATGGGACAGCAACAGATCAGTTCGTCCTGATCAGACTGTTGCTCCATGATGGATGCACAGGCCAGCAAGACGGCCGGATACGTATCCCGGGCCTCCGGCTCGACCATCCATTGGACGGGGTGAACACTTCGCTCTTCGACATGGCGTCTCATCGCAGGCCACAATGCTTCACTGGTCACAATGGACACGGAGTCTGAGAATACGGAAGCTGACAGACGTAAGGTACGCTGAACCAGTGACTCTCTCTCTCCTTGCGCATCCTGAAAAATGGGAATAAATTGCTTGGGTCGCATCGGCGTGGACAGAGGCCATAGCCGTTTCCCGCTCCCGCCTGCCAGCAGCACCAGCCTCATGACCGCTTCCCTTCCCTGATTCGCCGCAGATCGGCCTCCATCATCATCGCCACCAGTTGTTCCAGCTTTACCTGAGGCGTCCAGCCGAGCTTCTTCTTCGCTTTTTGCGGCGATCCGATCAGGACGTCCACTTCCGCAGGACGATAGAATTGCGGATCAATGACCACATAATTCTCATAATCCAGCCCGACATAATCGAACGCCTGCTTGCAAAATTCACGGACGGTTACGGTGCGTCCGGTCGCGATCACATAATCATCCGCTTCCTTTTGCTGAAGCATGCGCCACATCGCCTCCACGTAATCTCCGGCGAATCCCCAGTCTCTTCGCGATTCCAGATTCCCAAGTCTCAGCTGATCTTGTTCGCCATTGACGATGTTGGCGACACTGTGCGTGATCTTGCGAGTGACAAAATCGAGTCCTCTGAGCGGGGATTCATGATTGAACAGAATGCCGCTGCTCGCATGGAGCCCATAGCTCTCCCGGTAATTGACCGTGAGCCAGTGACCGAAGCATTTCGCTACACCATATGGACTACGGGGGTAAAAGGGCGTTCTCTCCGTCTGCACAGGCTCCTGCACACGGCCGTACATTTCACTCGAAGAAGCCTGATAGAACCGGCAGTCAACCTGTGCGATCCGTATGGCTTCCAGTATATTCAGCACGCCTGTACCCGTCACCTGGCATGTGTGCACAGGCTGCTGCCAGGAGATGCCTACAAAACTTTGAGCAGCCAGGTTGTAAACTTCCTTCGGCTGCACCTCCTTTAAAATCTTCACCAGTGAAGTCAGGTCTGTTACATCACCGTGAACGAACGCCACTTCTTCCGTGATGCCCAGTTCATCCAGTCTCCAGCGATGCGAGGTGCTTCGCTGTGGCAGCAAACCGTAAACGGTATATCCTTTTTGCAACAGCAGCTGGGCCAAATAGGCACCATCCTGTCCGGTAATGCCCGTAATCAAGGCGGTACTTTCCTTCATTGGCTCCATCCTCCCTCTCATGACTTCCCGTCTCATTTACGGATCAACAAATCAAAATGACTGTGCGCATTTGTTTTGTGCATCAAATCATTCAGGCCGAGGGCCGTCACACTTCCGTCATGCTCGATCACATGCAACTGATATTGCAGTTGCTCAAAAATGCGCAACGTCTCAAATGCGTCAAATCCCTGTTTTGCCCAGGCATGCGGATTAAACTCCAGGATCAGCTGGCAGGTATTCGAGCGTTCCAGTACAGCGATCAAATCGGTCAGAATGTGCGGCTCTGCTCCCTCAATATCCACTTTGATCACATCCGCCTGAAGGTCAGGCAGCAAGGCCGTGAGCGGTTTCGTCTGAACAGATACCTCTCGAATTCGTTCTACCATTCCCATACCGGTCAGGCACTCTTTGTGAAGACTGGCGGAAGCCAGCAGATCCTCTGGTATATACAAGGACATCTGTCCCTCCTGCTGACTGATTGCATAGGGATGAATGTCCATATGATAAAAGCCATTGATCAGCTTGCTTCGCCTCAGATTGGCATGAAAAAACGGGTTCGGCTCCACGGCATGTACGCGGCCCTTCAGTCCAACGACCTGTGACGCGAGGAGCGCATAATATCCGCAATTGGCCCCTACGTCGATGACGGTCATGCCTGGCTGGACGATGGAGAGAAACGTTTTCGTCACCCAATCCTCCCAGTAGCCATCCAAAATCAGATGACCTGACATACTGATTTCTCTCGTATCCACGTAAATTTTCGGCCCGTACTTCAGTCGGGCCAGTACGGTATGATCTCCGATGTACACGGCGTTCGCATTCATGTTCCACTCTCCTGATTCATGCTGATACTCCTCTGAAGCAAATGACAAAACCGTTGATAAATCTGTGCACCGACACGCTGTTTAGAGAAGCGAGGAAACAGGGAGGCTCTCGCTACTTTTCCAATCTTCGCTGCCTGCTCAGGACGGGCGTATATGTCCTTCATCAATCTGGAGAGATGTTCTGCACTCGGCTCAGCCCAGCGGTGTCCATAAAAATGGCGTGGCATGGAAGGATCGACCTCAGTCAGACGTTCAGTCTCAATCAAGTAGCTGTTGGTGTCATTCATGAAGGCCAGATGCCCGCTCCAGCGTGTTCCGATTACCGGAAGCTCCATCGCCATCGCCTCCATGAAAGGCCTTCCCCAGCCTTCCCCGCGCGTCGGTAGCACAAAGGCATCCGCAGACACATACAAGCCGAGCATCTCCTCATCCGACAAGGACTGATCGATCACCTTCACAGCCGGCAGATTCTGTTTGCCCATCTTCTTCTTCAGCTCATCGATCACGACGTCCAGCTTTGCCCTCGGCTCATTCACCTTGCTCACCTTCAAGACCAGGGTGACATCATCCTGATCGTCAAAGGCCGTAAAATAGGCTCGAAGCAGAACATCCCATCCTTTGCGGATGCTCCAGTCGAATACGGACAGAAACACGAAGGATCTCGCGTCCTGTAGCGGAAACGGGGCAAGCTCTGGACGCCGTGCATAAATCTGGTCGTCCAGCGTACCCGGAATGATGTGCAGGCTGTTTCCATTGAGACCAGATCGCTCGAATGTTTCCACGTTAAAGGCAGAAGGGACCCACACCTCTGAAAATGAGGACAAGATACGTACCCAGTCTTCAGGTATGCGGTCGGTCTCAAACATCGTCCGGGCAATCGAAATGGGCGCTCGCGGGATCGTAAACAATTGAGCGGGTGCTGCCTGGATATGGATCAGTGGCTTTGACTCTCCATCGCTTTGTGCCTGACCCGACAAGTGAATAAGCGGTACTCGCTGTGCCTGTCGTTCGGGCACGGTATCCATGGGCTGCACCTCGATGGCAATCGGGTACGTCCGCAGTGATTGCATAAAATGCTGTTGCTCACTGGCGTAGCCGGTCTGATTGTAGAGCGGACTCTGCCACAGAACAGGCAATGCCTTCGGAAGCCAGCACATGTATCCGTGATTTTCTGCGCTGTAATCCTCCTTCCTGATCCATCCCTCATGTTTCAGGATCATCAGCAGCATTTCCAGGGAAGTGTGCGAGGGCTCCTCGTAGCAGAGCAGAAGGGTCTGTCCGGCAGATCGGAGCTGCTGACACAAAGTCAGGAAGGGAATCGGGTTAAGTTTGTGAGCTGGCACATAGATGATCCATCCCGTGCACGTTCTTTCACTAGATGGCTTCTGAACCTGCTGATCCAGTTCTCCTGCATCAACGGCTGTGATCGTACCTGTCAGCGGAAACAGTTCCGGCCATTTTGCATAACTGGAGAAACCCTCCACTTTCTCCTGAACAGACGGACTCAGCCAGTGTACGTCCAGGGTTGTGACAGAAGCAGGTGACGGTGAATCTTGCTGGAGCCGCAACAACTCCTTCACCTCCTGCTGCAGATCCGACCATTTCACTTGCAACTCATCTTTCACCGTCTGCCACTTGTTATTTCGACTCGGGCAAACTTCCACTGCCCGTGTGTAACATTCGTTCGCCTGCAGCCAGTGGCGATTCTCCTCATGAATCTGACCCAGTTGTCCGAGCATGTCAGCCATTTGACGAGACAATTGCTGCACTCCCTCCAGCAGATAGGGATACAATACTTTGCGATAAGCTGCATCTTGTTGTCCCAGTTCTTCCATAATCTGAATCGCCCGCTGCATGTCTCCGCTGCGAATATGACTGTTGACCAGACAGAGCTGGACGGAGGACATCAAGGGATCTTCCCGTTTCAAAGCCGCCTTGGCCCGTTCAAAAAAGACCAGCGCCTGATCATATCGTTCATGATCAAGGTAATACAGTCCCGTGCGAATCGTCATTTCCTTAACCTCGGGAAAACGGGTATGGAGTGCCACCAGTTTCTGGGCGAGATCGAGCTGGAACGACGAGGTCTGCTGAATGGCCTGTTCAATCTCGCTCAGTTCCACTGAGAGCGCATTTTCAGCCGAACGGTTTGAGACAGCGGGCTGCGAAGACTCCTCCAGCATCGACTCCGCCATGCGGTCCACACAGCGGGACCATGTAAAATGCGCCTGCATATGCGCGGCTGCCTTCACCCCTTTATCCCTGGCCTCTTCCCGGTGTGCAACGACATGGCGCATCTGTTCGATCAGATGATCCAGATCGGGTTGAATCCATACCGGACGAGAGATCGTCTCCAGATGCCCGAACGGTGCGTTCTCCATCTCTTCCAGTTTGCTGGAAATCAGGTAGCCCATCTCTGCAGTCATCATATCCACACTGGGCCCGCGATCCGGCACGATAACCGGTATTCCGCAAGCCATCGCTTCCACAAGTGGCAGACCGAATCCCTCTCCACGGTAGGGATGAACAAGACAGTGAGCGCGTCGATACAGACTGGCCAACTCCGGCGCTGTCAATCTTCCATCCCGGTAGACGATGGGGGGAACGGTAGATTGGGCCGCTAGAGCTTGGATTTGCGGTCCCAGGTGGATGCCTTTGTAGAAGCTGTTTGTTCCCCAATCTTTAATAATCAGGCGGACATCATCGGATGGTTGGAACGCCTTGCAGTAGGCTTGCAGGACGAGATCAATCCCTTTTCTCGGAATACTGCCCCCGACAAACAAGAAGGTAAAGGGCTCGCTTCCTGACTCTGGGGCGGGATGGAAGATCGTTTCATCGAAGCCAAGCGGCATCGTCTTGATTTTCTTTGCCGGAATTCCGTCCTGTATATAACAATCCCGGTTATATCGGCTGTAGACCCACACCTCATCGGCTTCATATTTAAAAGGGATGTACCAGTCTCTGGGCATCGATCCGAATTCCCAGGGCTGCATCACCATCCATTTGCTTCTTGCGTGACTGCGCTGAAGACGGGGAGGCCACTGATGCTGAAGCACGAGATCGAAATGGCGGTCCCCCATGGGTTCGTCCTGCCGAATCTGGTGAACGTAAGAAGCTTCGATGTGAGCCTGACCGACCAACCGCTTCCAGAGCTCCCGATTGACATGGGCAAAGCTGCTGTCCGAATGCAGGGGACCTTCCAGCAGAAGGGACTTTTTGTCGCTCACCTTCATCTCGCATACCTTCTCTCTTGAATTCATCAACACAATGTATGTCACCAGCCTGTCAGTCGTTCCATTTCAAACAGAAATTGGAATCTATCATACACATACCGAAATGGCAGGGCATAGGATAGATCGATTGTGATTCCATAAATAGAGGTGTATGCATGACTCAGCCAAGCCTGTCTCTTTGTATGATTGTGAAAAATGAAGAGAGAATGCTGGAGCAATGTTTGCAAAGTGCTGCAGAGGTAGTCGATGAGATGATTATCGTAGATACGGGTTCTACGGATCGGACCGTCGATATTGCTTCGTCCTTCAACGCCCGTGTCATTGACTTTCCATGGACCCATCATTTCGCAGAGGCACGCAATGCCGGGATCAGGGAAGCTTCCTCCGACTGGATATTGTGGATGGACGCCGATGAGGAATTGGATACAGAGACGACGCCCCTGATCAAACCGATGCTAGGCAGTAGTCAGAAGGATGTGCTGTCCGTCGAGCTCATTAATTATTTTGGCAAGGAACGAAACCCTTACAAGACGTTCAGGATGGCGCATCCGCGCATCTTCCGCAATCATATGAACCTCTCCTTCACCGGAGCGATTCATGAGATGCTCGATCTGTCCAGCCGCTACAAACCGGATGAAGTCAAGGACGTAGTGGGAACGCTGCCTGTCAAACTGTATCATTACGGTTATCTGGATCAAATCGTAGCGTCGAAGCAAAAGCATGAGCGAAATGTAAAACTGCTCGAAGAGCAACTACAGCAGCGTCCGGATGATGGATGGCTTTATTACCATTTGGCTTCCGAATATTATCGGGTCAAAGATTTTGCCGCGTCTTTCACCCATATCAATCAATCCATCCTGCGATTTATTATGCAGGGCCAAACACCGCCTTCCCTGGTCTACAAGCTGAAATATTCGATCCTTGTCAGCACAGCCAGCTTCGATGGGGCGAGCAGCGGAATTGAAAAGGCCGTGCAGCTGTACCCGGATTATGTAGACTTGCAATTTTACCGAGCGGTCATCTATCTGTATACGGATCAGGTAAAGAAAGCGATCGAGGTCTTTGACCTTTGTCTGGAGCTGGGTGATGATCATTTGCAATACTTGTGTCAGCACGGTCTCGGAAGCTTTCAAGCCTATTATTATCGCGGGCTGGCCTATGAGAAGCTGGGGCAGCAGAAAGAGGCGCTGGAAAGCTATGAAGCAGCCCTCCAACTCTATCCGACATTTGAAGAGGCCATCATCGCTCTGAATGACTTGGAGAAACAGATAAAAAAAAGCCAGATACAGGAGTGACGGCGACTCCTGTACCTGGCCCGATCACAGGCTAAGCTGTGAGCTCAAAAATGACGGGGGATAATCGAGAAATGGTGTCATGCGATGGAAGATGATCAAAAATCCAAAATTAGAGGAATTTTCAACCTGATTGACGAAATGTAAGCGAAACATCAATTTACGTATGGAAGATAGAGAGAGGTGACAGCATGAATATACCAAAAATTTGGTTTATCGAAGGCATTCCCGGTTCTGGAAAAACCACGACAGCCAGATGGTTGTCTACCATCCTGATGCAGTATGGTCAATTAACAGAGCTCTATCTTGAAGGGAATCTCAATCATCCTGTCGATCTCACCTATACCGCGGTTCTCCATGATGCACAATGGCACATGCTGGCGCAGCGGTTTCCCGAACAGTTGCCGCTGCTGCAAACGTTCGTACAATCGGATGCAAGCGGACACCGCCTGATCCCTTATGGGTTAATATCCCATATTCACCATGATTTTCCTGAAACCTGTATGGCGTTTCTAAGTCAGCATGATGCCAATTATCTGTCTCCTGAACAATATTGCCGCATCATGCTGGAACGGTGGCAATCATTTAGCAAACATGCGTTGCATTCGCGCACTATCTACATATTTGAAGGGTGTCTGTTGCATCATCCCATTTCATTCTTGCTCGCCCGGCACAATCAGTCCACCACGCAAATCAAGGACTACATTCTGGCCATGACCCAAATCATGCAACCGCATCAGCCTAACCTGATATATTTTCATCAGGAAGATCCGCGCACTGTCCTGCAGCAAGCCCGATCCGAACGCTCTGATAGCTGGTGGAACCAGTTCGTGCACCAGTGTACCCGCCAGGCATATGGACAGGCCCACAAACTGGCTGAAGAGCAGGGGGTATACGACTATTTGAAAGCCCAACGAAGCCTGGAGATTGAATTGATCTCCAACTGGTCGATCCCTACAATCTCGATTAACTATGCCACCTATACCCCGACCATGCAGCAAATGTTCCAGCAGCAAATCGAGCAGACGCTCCGTTTTACCCTGCTGCCCTAATCGTGCATTTGCCGTTGCCCGGCCTGTTCAGTTTCCGACATCTCAATTGGCGGCAGTCCGTTCAGTTACCTACACCTCACTCGGCATCGACCTGATCGGACTGCCCAGGCTTCCACTCATCCAATTCCCTGATTCGCCAGATGAAGCGCATAAAATGCCCCTCTTCTTGCCATCAGCTCTTCATAACTTCCCATCTCCACACAGCGTCCCTGTTCCATCACCACGATGCGATCGACATCACGAATGGTAGACAATCGGTGGGCGACGATAAACGTGGTTCTGCCCTTGATCAATTCCTGCATCGCTCGCTGAACATGGCGTTCAGATACATTGTCCAGGGCCGATGTAGCTTCATCGAGGATGATCAGCTTGGGCTCTCTGATCAGCGCCCTCGCGATGGCGATACGTTGCCGCTGACCGCCTGACAGCTTGCCCCCGTGCTCGCCGACCAGGGTGTCCAGTCCGTGGGGAAGCTTCTCGATCACCTCGTGCAGATTGGCCATGTCGATGACCTGCTTCAATCTGTCCTCACTTACAGTCGGCAAACCATACGTGATGTTGTCCCGAATCGTGCCCGAGAATAGCAACGTATGCTGAGGTACCATGGAAATATGCTGTCGATAGCTCTGCATGTCCAGTTCACTGAGCGGAATATTGTCTACTCTGATCTGACCGCTTGTCGGTTGATGAAACCCCAGAATCATATTTAATACCGTTGATTTACCTGCACCGGACGCTCCAACAAAAGCGACGCTTTCGCCTGGACGCACATCAAGGTGAAAGTCATTCAAAACGTGGGTATGACCAGACTGATATGTAAAATGCACGTGCTCGAACGAAATTTTCCCGGTGAGCTGGCTGCACTTTTTTTTCCCCTGGTATGACTCGATGTCTTTGGACATCAGCACCTCGGTGACGGAATGAATGGATTCGAACCCTTTGGCCATTTGCGGGTAAATGTTGATCAATCCGGTTACAGAGCCTAGAATCATATTGAAAAAACCTTGGTACATGACGATATCGCCTGCGGGAATCTTGCCTGTATACGCCAAATAAGCCGTGAAGATCAGACAGCCTGCCTGCACCAGTTGAAACGTGACCCAGTTCGAAGCCCCGAAATAGGCCTCAAGCATATCCAGTCTGTGGCCTTTCTCCTTAATGTGGTACAAGGCATCATCCATTTTGTCAATTTCAACCTTTTCCAGTCCGTGGGCACGAGTAACCGGAATCATCTCCACCATCTCGGACATCTTGCCAGACATCTCCTCGACTTCACGCCGGAATTCATGATTGGACAACCGCATTTTTTTTCGAAAAAAAGACACCAGCACGAGGGAAATCGGGATCGTCACCACAAAAAACAACATGACGGTCCAACTGTGATAACTGGTCAGGATTATCGCGATGATCACGTTGAAGGCAGCGGGCAGGACAGAAATCATCATTTGCTTGGACAAAAACTCAATCGCTTCCACGTCCCTGAGCACCTTGGATTGCATCTTGCCCGACCGCAGATCACTGTGAAAGGAGATCGACAAATGCTGAAGCTTGCGTACGAGTGTACTGCGTAGCCCGGCTTCCACATGTCGAATCGCTTTGCTCATAAATTTCATATAAAGCGCATTGGTCGGAATATTTTGCAGCAGCAGGATCACTAGCACACCCAGATTCAGCCACAGCTCAAAAGCTTGATGCTCCCCCGGGTTCACGGCAATGTTAATAATGTTCGCTGTAATAATGGGCATCACCCAGGTTGGCGAACTCTTGATCACATAGAAAAAAGAAGACCAGACCAGCTTCCTCGTGTGTCCGGCATAAAGGTGGGACAGAATGTTCAACGGTTGACTTTTGGAAATATTGTCATCCGCAAATACCTCTTCCATATCCAGCGTTGCTCTCTCATGCTTCAATCACATCAGCCCCTAGCATTTTGTCATCATTTGTTTTGTTAGCTATATTGAGATCATATTATGATAACAAATATAATTCAACTCATGATTAGAGCGTTTTCATCTTTCACGAGAGGTCTATGGCGCTCATGGGTCCTGTTGTTCTCGCTAGAGCCCGTTTACTCGAAATTTCACGTTCAGGCAGGCACGGTTGGCAAGGTTACCATTACGGTCGTTCCCTCCCCCTCCTTGCTCGTGATGTGGAGCTGACCTTGATGGTTCTCGATAATTTTTTGACTGATCATGAAGCCGAGGCCGGTTCCGGTCTTTTTGGTCGTCAGGAATGGATCGCCCATCTTCTGCAAAATATGTTCCGGTATCCCGCAGCCGTTATCTGTAAAGGAGATGTGAATGCTTCCTCCTTCTCCTTGCTGCACCTCAATCTGAATCCATCCCCCGTTCGGACAAGCTTCAATGGCATTTTTTATAAAGTTGATAAACACCTGTTTTAATTGATTGGAATCACAGCGGATGGCCAGTAGACCAGGAGCACATTGATGCTTCACTTCGATCGCATGTAACGTCGCCTGCGGAGCCATCAGCGTGACCACATCCTGGACAATCTGCTCGATGGAATCTTCACGAAACTGCAGATTATGCGGTTTGGCCAGCACGAGCAACTCACTGACGATGAGCTCAATGCGATCCAGCTCGGTTTGAATAATATCGATATACTGGGATTTGACAGAAGGCGCGGTGGCGATCAACTGGATGAAACCCTTTACAGAAGTCAGCGGATTGCGGATTTCATGGGCGATACCAGCAGCAAGCTGACCGGCCAGGGACAGCTTCTCCGCCTGCTTCATTAACTCATCATGCTTGCGGCTCTCGGTCATATCCTTCACAATGACATAAAAACCCACCACTCGCTCATCAATGACGATGGTGGCCGGGGAGGATAACACCTCGACATCATAGCCACTCTTGTGACGAAGGCGGAATGAAATGGAGCGCAATTCCCTGCCTTTCCTCGCTGCGGTTAATCGTTTCCTCAACTTCGGACGATCATCAGGGTGAAGCAATTGGGCAAATGGCAGTCCGATCAATTCCTGCTCCTGGTAGCCGGTTAATTGGAGTACGGCCGGGTTGACCTCCTGAATGTCAGTATTCAAGAGCAATGTAAACACGCCGTCCGGATTATGGATTTTCAATGATTGATAGCGCTTTACACTTTCCTTGAGCAACAGCTCTGTTTGCTTGCGCTCGGTTATATCCTGCACGGTGCCGAACATATACTGCGGCTGACCATCATCATCGGTTAACAGCTCTCCGGTAATATGCATATGCAGGATACGTCCGTCCTCTTGCAAAACCCGGTACTCCTCATTTAATTGCCGGGTCGTCCGGGAAGTCTCGATTCGCTGACGGATTCGCTCCTGATCATCGGGATGGATACGTTTCAGCAGTTGTTCCATCGTATAGGAGTGTTCGCGAACCTCCGTTCCTCCGATTAGATCTCGAATTTCTTCGGAAAGCACGATCCGGTTCGTCTCCGCCACCCATTCATAGAAGCCCATCCGTGTAATACGCTGTGCCTGGGAAAGCTTGCTTTGGCTCAGTTTGAGTTCCGTCTCGGAACGCTTGTGTTCGGTAATATCCAACACGGACACGATGATCTCCGACTCTCCGTCCGGTCGCTGGAGTACATTCATGGAATGATAGTAATAGCGGTCGTTCATCTTCATCTCGAAGAAGACCCTTTCGCCTGACCAAGCTCGCTCTCCATAATGATTCAGAACCGTGCAGCTCGACTCATCAAATACTTCTTCCAGCGACTTTCCAAGCACCTCACTTGGACTGCAACACAAATACTTTTCACTTTGTCCAGATACGATGGCGAAGTAAAAGGTATCTCTCGCCCGAATCAGCTTGAAGGTCAAACTGAGCTGATTCTGCAAAATCTCAATCAACTCTTCCCGGGAACGAATCAGATCGGCTTCTGTTTTCTTGCGCTCCGTCATCTCTCTGCCCACACCAATGACATTCGTGACCGTACCCGCTTCATCCACGATGAGCTTCACCTTGGTCTCGAACCATAGATAATGGCCCGCTGCATGACGAACTCGACTGATATGCATCCCTTCGAGCCCATATTCTCTACGCCTCACCCGGGGAGCATCTTCCGGATGAAAGTAGGAAAAGGAATCTTGTCCGATCATTTGCTCAGCTTCATAACCGAGGATCTTGGTAACGGCAGGCGAAATATACTCTACAATCCCGTCTTCGGTCGTACTAACGAGGATATCCATGGCATGCTCGGTAAACATCTCATGCCGTTTTTCAATTTTTCTCAGCCGTTTTTCTGATTTTTTCCGTTCGGTCATATCCACGATCTGGGCGACAAAATATTCAGGCTGGCCAGCTTCATCCCTGCGTACTTTTAAATGAAGAGTGACCCAAATTGGATGGCCTTGCTTATGGACATATCGTTTCTCAAGCTGGAAAGCAGATCTGTCCGAAGCGTCGTTCACGTCCGCAAGAATAGACGCATCCGCTTTCAAATCCTCGGGGTGCGTCAGTTCCTGATAAGTAAGCTGTGGCAGTTCTTCTTCCGAATAGCCGAGCAGCTGGCACAGCGCCTGATTCACTTTTTGAATCACTCCGCAAGCATCGATCACGGCCATCCCGATCGGAGCGTGCTCAAATGCCGTTTCGTACAGGGAGTGTTGCTTGCCTGTTTGATTCATGTCGTGTTTCCGTCTCATCATAAAATCAGTTCTCCATCTGAGTCGTATGCGAGTCTTTTTGCCTATTTTAGTATATTTCTGTAACTTTGGGTAGCAAAATGGTGCGCCAATTCCCATTAATTAGTATTTAAGTGGGCTTTTTATCCAACCTTTTTTATACCAAAGAGGGACCTCCTTCGCGTTGGAGGCCCCTGCATCGGGTTACGACTCTCGATCGGGTTTCTTCTCTATTTGCAACCCTTCTACATGTCGCTTGCTCATTACCTTTCGTTTCTTACGGGTTTCTACATCTTCAAATACAATGTCCATATCATAATCGTCCGGATAAAGCTGGTCGCGACTTAGATATAATTCCACCCGTTTCCCAAGCACCGTTAACGCCTCCCCCCTTACTAGCAAGGTCAGCTGGCCTCGTTTATTCTCCGTTTGCATGACGGTTCCGTATTCGTTCAGGTAGGGAACAAAAACACGATCCCCTACAGAGAACCGGGAAGGAACGGGCTGGTCTCCCTGTCCAGGCCTTGGCGCTCGTTTCTGTTCTTTCCATCTCTCCGTTCGTTTCAATGATGGAGACTCATCTTCTTGCTCATCTGCGGTTACGGTTCCTTGATCTTGCAGGAGACGGTTTGCATAGCTGCGGGCACGATGGACGATCCGTTCGGGCATACCGAGCCTGGTTGCAATATCGAAGGCATAGCTGCTTCCCGCTTCCCCAATGGTCAACACATAACGAGGTTGCAGCGTCTTCGTATCGAACTCCATTCGGGCATTCTCAAATCCATCTGTGCGACTCGCGTAATGTTTGATCTCATTGTAGTGGGTCGTCACCAGCAAGGTCGCTCCCAATTGATACAGTTCCTCCAGTACGGCAATGGACAAGCCGATCCCTTCTCCCGGATCTGTACCGGAAGCCATCTCGTCAATGAGAATAAGCGTATTGGGATGGGCCCCTTTCAGCATCTCCATAATGCTCCGCAAATGAGAGGAAAACGTGCTGAGTGATTGCTCCATATCCTGATTGTCCCCGATATCGACGAACATCTCATGAAAAATGTGCAGCGAACTGGATTCATCTGCCGGAATCAGTAAACCAGACTGCACCATCAGTGTGAGCAGACCGACCGTCTTCAGACAAACGGTTTTGCCGCCTGTATTGGGTCCGGTAATGATGAGGACGTGATAGTCCTGACCCATCTGAATATCCAGCGGGACGGCTTTTCCTGTCAGGAAAGGATGCACCGCTTGCTTCAGCACGATCATCCCGTCCTGATTCAGTTGCACCCTGCGACCGTTAATCTGGCGTGCATATTTGGCCTTGGCAAAAATAAAGTCTGTCTGCCCGACAATATCCAGATTCAGTTGCAGCTGGGGCTGGTGCTCTTCCAGCAGCGCTGTAAGATGTCCGAGGATTTTCTGTTCCTCTACAGCTTCTGCGGCTGACCATTCTGCCCACTCCGTCTGAAGAGGCTGCAATTCCATCGGTTCGATGAATACAGTCAACCCGCTAGCGGATTCATCCAGAATCACACCTTTTACTTTCTTGTGATACTCCTTCTTCACTGGTATGACGTAACGGTCGTGACGCTTGCTGACGATCGCTTCCTGCATATAGCTGCGGGCTTTCTTCATTATGTGATCCAGCTTTTTCTTGATTCGGTCCTCCAGCATCCTCATCTTTCTACGGATTTTGGCCAGTTCCGCACTTGCTTCATCCGCAACCTGACCGTGATGGATGCTCAGTTCCAGCTGCTCATTGACGTGCGACAGATCCAGCATCGAATAACCGTACGCAGCCATATGTGGTGCTTCTTCTTCCTTTCTCTTCAGAAATGCGGATCACTGGGAGCTGCTTCGCAAAAATTGGCTGATCGCAGTCAAGTCATGAGGGGTGAGCAGATACCCTTTTCCGAGCAGTTCAAAGGCTTGCTCCACGCCTTCCATCGTTGGCAGGGGCAGGCTGCTGCTGTGCCTTAATACATCGGCAGCTTCCTCTACTTCCCGCAGCTGGGTTTGAATCTGCTGCCGGTCTGTCATCGGTTTCAGATTCAGGGCAAGCTTTTTGCCCAGATAGCTCATGGTCTGTTGCTGCAAGATTTGTTTGAGTCGATCATATTCGAGTTTGGTATAGGTGTTCGGTTGCACGTTCATTCCTCCAATGTAGTTACAGATTGTTTTCAGGACACAAAAAAAGGCAAAGAAAAGACGCAGCCAAGCGTCCTTCTTTGCCTAATCTGATCCTCATGCCGAATAAACAGTGAAACCTCGCGATTCAGCATCGCACGGCTCATCATTCGAATGAGAAAGATGGCGTTTTGACGTGTTGTGCTGTTCTTAACCTGTGAACGAATGTCTGAAATTGCGCGTTACAAAATAAACCATTGTATCGTGGCTTTTTTTGCAATCTTGCATATTTCCTGCATCCGTATTCAATTCACTAGTTAAGAATGCTCACCAACATCAAAATGTCCCCTTCCGGGCTATAATTACACATAGTGTATCGGCTGACCGAGTAAAAGTCAAGCCGGTTCTATGTGCCATTCTCGTTTCTTGTTTCTTGTTTTTTGTTTTTTGCTTCTTGCCTCTATGTGATCTGGACAGACTTTTTCTCTCGCTCAGCTTGATAAGCCGCTTCCATCAGTCGGGTCAAGTCCAGCGCCATTTGCAGATTCTCGTCCGCTCTTTCCCGTTTATCGATCTGGGTGACCCATTGGGAAAAGGTCGTCGGGCGAGCTTCTTTCATCGGCACCACTTCCCACTCTCCTCCTGTGTCCTGCGTGCGGATACGTACCTTTTCATCTGGTATGCCCAGCGTCAGGCTGCCTTCCGTTCCATGAATTTCAATGGTGAAAGGGGCAAAAGCATTCACAAATCCGGTTTCGGCAATCCCCACAGCGCCGTGATCATACTGGAACAACACGGTCGCCTGATCCTCGACTTCCCTGCCAGTGACATAATTAAAGCTCGTTTGCACAGATTGCGGCATGCCCAGGAACAACCGATTCAGATAGACCGGATGACATCCCAGATCAATCAGCGCGCCTCCCTGACAAGCCTCGGCATCATAGAAATGTTCAGGCAGCCACTCGGCAATCGCTCCATTGTGGGCAAAACGAACCCTTGCCTGAGTCAGCTTTCCCAAGCGGCCAGCATGAAGGACATCCTTAATCGTAGACGTGTAATCATGATCCAGTCGCGGCATGGACACCATCAGGATGACACCAGCCCGATCCGCGGCCGCGATAATGGCTTCCGCTTCACTCGTCGTCGCTGCAAGCACCTTCTCGGTAAAAATATGCTTGCCAGCCTCTGCGGCCTGAATCATCACATCGTGATGCCTATTCGTAGGGGTATCGATTACGACGCCCTCAATGTCGGGTAATGCAAGCACTTCTTCCAGTGACGCATAGAAAGGTACGCCTCGTTTTTCAGCTTCCCTTCTCCCCCGTTCTGCATCCTCATCCCATATTGCTGCAATATCAACAAGCGGATGCTGCAAGGCTTCCTCCGCATAGTCCTTCGCGTGCACGTGCCAAAAGCTGAGCATGGCGATCTTCATCTGACTTCCTCCTCAGGTCGGTGTAATGAATAGTGAAACGATTCATTCATTCGCCTTCATTGTACACGCTTACGTGATCGTTTCACAAGCCTCCCGATTTCCGAAAAGAAGGGCAAATGGATTCACGGTGTCGATGCGATCTGGTCGATATATGAACGGGCAGCATCATCCAGTTCTACATCCAGAGCAGGCAGCGCATCCAGCACATGAACAGGCTTCCGAATGCCAACAAGCGCGGACGACACAGCCGGATGAGCCCATACATAGGCTAGCGCGAGCTGCGCGACGGTCACGCCGTAGTCATGTGCGATGTCCTTCAATCTTGCTACTTTCTCCAGATTATCCTTCAGCCCATGACCCGTAAAATTCTCATCTCGCAAACGAAGTACGTTCAGGACTCTATCATTTTGCGATGTCGGAATGCAGCCAAGCCCTCGTGAATCATCCGGGTCTGCTTATATACCTGTTTGTACAATGGATAAAGCGACTCATAAGCTTCCACATGCGCAGCAACAGGCTCCACCATGCCACTGTAATGAACAAAACGCTCTGCACAGCTGTGCAAGGAATCGAACCAGCCCAGCCCGACAGCGGCCAGCATCGCAGCTCCAAGCGCAGGTCCCTGTTCATCCTTCAGCTTCCTGACAGGCGTCTGAAAGATATCGGCCTGCATTTGCAGCCAATGCCTGTTCTTCGCTCCGCCTCCGATGGATATCACCGTTTCGACGGGTTTCCCTGCCTCCCTGAAACCATCCAATGACTCACGGAGGGAAAAAGTAATTCCCTCCAGCACAGACCGGGCCAGTTCATCTATACCATGTTCCGCACTTAGACCCATCCAGCTCCCGCGAATGACGGCATCACAATGCGGGGTTCGTTCTCCGGACAGATAAGGGGTAAAGAGCAGTCCGTTCGATCCTATCGGAACTTCATCTATACCGCCAAGCAATTCTTCATAAGACAAATCACGTGCAAACAATTCCTTGAACCAGCTCAGGCTGTGACCAGCCGCCAGCGTGACCCCCATACTGTAATAGGCCTCACGCTGGGCATGATTGAATACGTGCAAATCACCCTGATACCGGTCTTCGGCTTCTGTTTCGTAGGAAAGCGCTACACCCGAAGTTCCGATGCTGCACATCACGGCACCCGGCTTGAGGATGCCGGCTCCCAGCGCCCCACAGGCATTGTCTGCGCCACCAGCAAACACCTGGGTGTCTGTAGACAGTCCGACTTGCGACGCGATGTCCGGCAGCAGGTTTCCTACCTGTGTATCTGATTCCAGCAGCGGCGGACAAAGCCCCTCGGGGATATGAAAGGTATCGCAGATGAGCGAACTCCAGCGGCGCTGTTCGATATCCAGGAGCAATGTACCTGCCGCATCGGACAAATCCATGCCCAATTTACCTGTCAATCGATAACGAACATAATCCTTGGGAAGTAAAAAGACCGAAGCTTGACGGAAAAGCTGAGCCTCATACTGCTGTACCCACAGCAGTTTGGGCAACGTGAAGCCTTCCAGCGCGCGATTACGAGTAATCTCTATCAATTTCTCTCCCAGTCTTTCCTCAATCAAGCGACATTCGCTTGTTGTTCGGGTATCATTCCAGAGGATCGCGTCCCGAAGAACCTGATGCTTCTCATCAAGCAACACGAGCCCGTGCATTTGTCCGGAAAAACTCAGTCCTTTCACGTCTGATGCATTCACTCGGGTCTGATTCATCAATTGCCGAATAGCCAGCATCGTACCCGTTACCCATTCCTCCGGCCGCTGTTCACTATACCCGGCCGCTTTTCTCAGAATTTGAAACGGGCTGGAGGCCTCCCCGCATACTTCTCCCTGTTCATTGACCAAAATCGCTTTTACGGCGGTTGTACCCAAATCAATACCTATGACATAACGCATGTTCCAGACCGACTCCTTCCTCACCCATGGACTTCCAAACGATTTATTCACTACAGACTTTTATTAAAATGATCCTTCTCATTCAAATGATCATTAAAAAAGATAGTCGTTGATCAAATTTTTGATTTGCTCCATACGACCGGACTGATTATGAATCGCAGACTGTTGAAGCGCATGAGCCTCCAGCTTATGAAAGTCTGCCTTCCCGCTAACAAAATCTGCCCCGATTCCCTGCTCGAAGCTTGCATACCGCTGCTGAAGCCGATCTTCGAAGAAACGATCCTCCTTCATCTTGTTGGCGGCCTTCAGACCCCGGGCAAACGTGTCCATCCCGGCAATATGTGCATAGAACAAATCTTCCGGCTCAAAGGAGCCTCTGCGCACTTTTGCATCGAAATTGACCCCGCCTGATCCAATCCCGCCATTTTGCAAGATTTCATACATGGCTAAGGTGACCGCATACAGATCCGTTGGGAATTCATCGGTATCCCAGCCGAGCAGCAAATCCCCCTGATTGGCATCAATCGAGCCGAGCGCCCCATTGATGCGAGCCACGCGCAATTCATGCTCGAAGGAGTGCCCGGCAAGCGTGGCATGATTGGCCTCCAGATTGAGCTTGAAATGCTCCTTTAATCCATACTTGTAGAGAAAAGCCAACGTGGTCGCGCTGTCAAAGTCGTATTGATGCTTGGTCGGCTCCTTCGGCTTTGGCTCTATTAAAAATTGGCCCTTGAATCCGATTTCTCCTGCATAAGACACAGCCATGTGATAGAACCTGGCGAGATTATCCAGTTCCAACGCCATGTTGGTGTTAAGCAGGGTTTCATATCCTTCCCGGCCGCCCCAGAATACATAATTCTCGGCACCCAGTTCCAGCGCAACTTCCAGTCCCTTCTTCACTTGTGCGGCGGCATAGGCTACGACTTCCGCATTCGGAGAGGTTGCAGCACCATGTACATAACGAGGATTCGAGAACAGGTTGGCTGTATTCCACAACAGCTTCACTCCTGTATCTTTCATTCCCTGCTTGATCAGACCCACGATCACATCCAGATTTTCATTGGATTCCTTCAATCTGCGTCCTTCCGGAGCAATATCCACATCATGGAAGCAAAAATATGGCGCTTGAATCTTGTCAAAAAATTCGAAGCCTGCTTCTACCCTTGCTTTCGCTAAATCCAGTCCTGTCAGCCCGTCCCACTTCCGCAGCGCTGTATCACTGCCGAATGGATCAGAACCACCACCTGTCATCGTATGCCAATAGGAAACCGCAAATCGCAAATGTTCCTTCATCGGCTTGCCTGCGATCACTTCCTCGGGATTGTAGTGCTTGAATGCAAGCGGGTTGTCAGAGTTCCGTCCCTCATATTGAATGCGTTGAATGTGATTGAAATAGCTCATGTTCATTCCTCCAGTCTAAAATAATCAAAATCGGCATGTCGCTTCGTTCCTGTCAAATCCTGTACACTTATCCCGATAAAAGTACCCGTGAAGCCCCAGTCCGTAAAATACCCGTCCTGAAAGACTGTGGCACACTCATCAGATAACAAGCTGGCATCAAGTGACTGACCCATCTCCACCCATTCAATCCCATCCATCGAATAAGCAAATTGCAGCACACCCTCTGCCAGGCTTGCTTTCAAATAAACGGGACCGGCTTGACGGATCGGGATTGGCTCCGCAAGTATTTCATCATAGCGATCCGCCAGATTCGCGGCAATTTGCAAGCATTTCCCCTCATTTTCATCCCAGGTGACATGCAGATAATAGTAGTTTTTAGTATTGTAATATACGACGAGACCGGCCATCTGCTGAAAGGAATGCGGCTCAAACTCCACACTTGTTTCAGCCTCACAGTGGAACGCAGTCTGTCGTTTTGCGATCAGGCTCTGAGAAAAGCCGGATTGCAGAGATTGTCTTCCTCGTATACGTGCATATCCCTTGCGTTCACGGAGACTGATCCACGACTCATCCATCGGTTCACGCAGCGTACTGAAATGGAGGTCTAGTTTCTCTTCATCGAAATGCTCTACCGTATTGCCCTGATCAAAGGGATGAGACGCCAGATCTGGCGCAGGGACGATCTCCTCTGGCCGATGCTCGGCATCCATCACGCGCAGCCAGCCGCTTTCTGTCTAGTAACAGCGCTGAATCGCGGTTTCTCTGCCCAAATTGCATCGTCTTGTTCCAGGCAAGGGCCTTCCGCACAAATGGGCCAGATACCATTCTCCCCCAGCCGTCTCAACCAGACTGGCATGCCCCGCTCTTTGCAGCGACAGCTCCGGTGATCCTGCCGCTGTCAAGACGGGATTATCGGGGTCTGTATCATATGGACCGAACAGGTGACGGGATCGGGCAACGGTCACCGCATGATCATATCCCGTTCCTCCCTCAGCCGTCATGAGATAGTAGAAATCATTTCGTTTATAGAGATGGGGTCCTTCTGTTCCTCCCAGAGGAGAGCCTTTGTAAATGGGATAAACCGGACCTACCAGCTTGCCCTCAGCGGCAGACCATTCCTGCAACACGATGCCGTGAAACGGATTTTTGCCCTTGCGATGATCCCAGACCATGTTCACCAGCCACTTGCGGCCATCGTCATCATGAAACAAAGACGGATCAAAACCACTGCTGTTCAGATACATCGGTTCTGACCACGGACCCATGATGGATGCCGAGGTGACCACATAATTCGGTGTATCTTTGAATGCACCGGCCAAGCTTTTCACATCGGTATAACAAAGGTAAAAACGTTCTCCATCGTGTGAAAGACAGGGCGCCCATACTCCTCCTGAATTCGGGTTCCCTCTCATATCCAGTTGGCTTTTGCGTGTTAACGGATGCGGCAGCAAACGCCAGTGAACCAGATCTCTCGAATGATAAAGCTGAACACCTGGAAACCATTCAAACGTCGATGTCGCCATGTAGAAATCGTCTCCGACACGGAGAATAGAAGGATCAGGATGAAAGCCCTTCAATACAGGATTGTGGATGTGGCATCTATCCTTTGACTGCACCAGCGGCCACTCCTTTCGTAATATGCTTTTGCAAAAACAAATAGAGCACAATAATCGGCAACGTGGAGATCACGAGCGAGGCACTCATGGTGCCATACTCCGCCGAGAAATTCCCCCGGAATTTCATCAGCCCGAGCGGTAACGGTTTGAGACTGTCACTGGAGATCATCACGAGCGGGAATACAAATTCATTCCAAATGCTAAAGGCGGACAAGATGGTGACCGTAGCCAGTATCGGCTTGGACAAGGGCAGGAAAATGCGCCAAAACACGCCGTAAATCGTACAGCCATCCATCATCGCGGCCTCTTCCATCTCACCTGGCAATTGCTTGAAAAAGCCATAAATCAAAAAGACTGCAACGGGCATTCCGAACCCGATATACGGGAAAAACAGTGCCCAAAAGGTATCGTATAAGCCGAGATTCGTAATCATGACGTACAGCGGAATCAAGGTGCTCTGCACGGGAATAAGCATAGCCAGCAGGAAAAATCCGAGCAGCCATCCCGACCCTTTAAAAGGTCTTCTGGCTAAATAAAACGACACCAGCGTCGCCACAAACAACGTTCCAAGCACACTGAAAAAGGTAATATACGTACTGTTGAACAAGAAATCATTGATCCCTTCATTCCAGGCCTTCACAAAGTTCTCCAGCTGCCACTCGGCAGGCAGGCCCCAGGGATCTCCGTAATATTCTTTGTTGGTTTTGAAAGATGAAATGAACATCCATATAAAGGGATACCCTGTTATCAGCAAATGACTAATCAAAATCACGTAAAATATACCGTTTCGAATCCACTTCTTCATCGTGTCGCTCCCCTCTCTAGTACGTAATCGCTTCCCGTTTCAACAATCGGGACAGCAACAGAGCAACCGTTAAGCCAAACACAAACAGGAAGGTAGAAATGGTGCTTCCATAACCGTAATCAAACAAGGTAAACGCATTTTTCATCATATAGCTGGCGATGACCTCACTTTCATTGTTCGGTCCACCCTGTGTCATAATCCAGATGAGATCAAAATATTTCAGGGAATTGACGACACAATTCAGCACGGTGAAGGTAATGACATGCCAGATCAGCGGAATTCGAATCTGCAAGAGAATTTTCCACTCGCTTGCCCCTTCAATGCGCGCCGATTCCAGTACCTCGTCCGGGACATTCTGCAACGCTGAGAAATAGACGACGACATAAAAGCCGATATACTGCCAGGCAACGACAGTGATGACCGAGCCGAGCGCATAATTGGGATCACCGAGCCACACCTGTGTCCATTTCTCCAGACCAATCTGCATGAGGAAATGATTGAGCAATCCAAAGTTCGGATCATAAATCTGTCCCCACAAGATGCCCAGCACAGCCGTAGACAACATGACCGGTATAAAATAAACGGTTTTGAACAAATTAGATCCCTTCAGGCCATAGCTGAGAAGAACAGCCAGGAACAAGCCAACAGGGAGTTGAATGATCAGGGCAAACACGGTCAACAGGATTGAGTTTTTCAACGCCTTCCATACGATCGGATCCTGGATGAGCTGTACATAGTTGTCCAGACCGGTGTAGATTCTCGGACTGATCGCATCCCATTCAAAAAAACTGTAAAAAATACTCATGATAATCGGTATTACGACAAACAGACTGAAGATGATGATAGCCGGGCCCATAAATACAAACATACTGGACCAGCGGTACAAGCCCCTCTCTCTCATCTGTGCTCCTCCTCTCCCTCTGAAAAGGAATGTGGTCCCAGAAGCTGTATTCACGTTCCAAGACCACACTCTTTCTATTCAAATCGACTGATGGGACGACTGATGACAACTATTGGACAGTCTTCAGTTCTTTCACAATATCCGCATCTGTCTTACCGACGATCGCGGAGGTGGCATTCAGGAAGGCCTCTGCTCTGGATGGGTCGAGCTGTTGATCATAATAGCCGAAGAATCCTTCTGCATTTTCCTGAATAAATTGCAGATATTCATAGGCCAGGCTATTCATTTTGCTCTCATCCAGCTCCATGCCGGTTACAGCTCCGGCCGTACCTGCCGCTTCCGTAATCTTGCCTCGTTCCTGGGCGCTACTCAGATATTTGATGACTTCATATGCGGCGTCGATATCCGTTTCACTCGAAGCTGCATAGCCAAAACCGAATCCACCATGATACACCTGGGACGAGCCTACTCCATTCTCAATCGACGGGAATGGCACAAATCCCACTTTCTCTAGGAACGCAGGATCCTTGGCAAATCCGGCAATCGCCCAGTCTCCCTGCATATACATCGCGGCTTTTTCATTCGTAAACAATGCTTCTGCCGCGCCGTAATCCAGACCCAGAAAACCATTTACAAATCCATTTTTCTTCGTAGCCAGTTCCTTCAGCTTTTCACCCGCTTGCACAAAAGTCTCGGTGGCGAAATCTGTTTCTCCGGTCTTTGCTTTCTCAAACGGTTCCATGCCGCCTTCACGCTGAGCCAGATAGGAGTACCAGTGGAGAACCGGCCAGCGATCCTTGCCTGCTACCGTAATCGGTGTGATCCCGTCGGCATTGAAGGTGTCTACTGCCTGGAGAAGTTCGTCATAGGTGGCAGGGGGATTCAGTCCGCTCTGCTCAAACATATCCATGTTATACCAAAGCATGACGGCATTCAATGCGAGTGGCACTGCATAACTCTTATTGTCATAGGTGAAGGTCTCAATGCCGCCGGGGAGAATGGTATTCTTGAACGCTTCATCTGCATTCAGCTGGCTGGTGATATCACCCAGAACCCCTGCATCAACCAACGTCTTGAACTGGTCACCGCTCCAGTACGTAAACACATCCGGCATGTTGTTACCGGCTACTGCTACTTTGATTTTGGTCTTGAAGGACTCATCGTCCATGAATTCTGCATTAATCTGAATATCCTCGTGTGTTTCATTGAAAGCATCGATTGAAGCCGTTACCAGGGTGCGATGCGGGTCTCTCGCTTCAAAGCTCCAAAGCGTGATTTCCCTGACTTCCTTTGATTCTTCCTTTTGCGGCTTGTTGTTGCTCTCTGACCCCTGATTTGCTTCGTTATTGTTTCCTCCGCAGCCACCAAGCACGACCGTTAATGAAAGCACGACTACAACCAACAACATCATGGATTTTCTTACATGTTTCAAATTGACTTCCCCCTTCTCCAACTGTTTTGGTGTTAACGCTTTCATTTTATCAAGGATCTGCCGGGTCATCTGCGCAGATCAATTGTATAAAATAGCACTTTGGTTGGATGATTGCCTTTAGCTGGATTTGGGATCTTGGGGGTCGATAAGGATGCCCATGGCTAAAGCGCCGTTTGCTATTTTTTCAGGTAGTCCCGATATTGCTTGGGGGTCATGCCTTCCGCCTGTTTGAATATCTTGATGAAATAGCCGCTGGATTGATACCCTACCTTGTCTGAAATATCAAAGATATCTAGATTGGTCGTCAACAAATATTCCTTTGCCTTCTTCAGCTTCAGCGAGGTGTAATACTCACTGAACGTGTACCCTGTTTCCTCCTTGAACAGCACACTGAAATAACTGTGATTCAAATGAACCTGGGCAGCTACTTCCTTCATGCCTGGAGATTCAGAGAGATGGTCAATCATATATGAGATCGCTTTTTGAACGCTCTCATTTAACGTGCCATGCTCCTGCTTTTTGTCCAATATTTCAAGCTGCGGGTGATACAGTTTTTCGCTAATTCGAGCCCGATGCTTGCGTGAGGCTAGCTGCAAGCCTGATTCTACCGCTTCGATCAGCTTCGCCTGATCAACCGGCTTCAGTAAATAGTCCACAATTCCCAGTCGAATACCGGTTTGGGCATAGGTGAAATCTGCATATCCCGTGAGCATGATGGCCGTCACTTCGTTGCCTTGCTTGCGTACTTCTTCCAGCAGTTCCAGACCATCCATACCCGGCATCCGAATGTCGGTCAGCAGCAGGTCAACCTTGTGCGCTTGCAACAATTCCAGCGCTCTCATCCCGTGTTCAGCCGTCAGGATATCATCTTGTCCACCCGCCCATTTTCGCAACGTCTCCAGTATGCCCTTTCTCGTCATCAACTCATCATCTACAATTAAAATGGTATGTTTCATAGACCCGTTCTCCCCGGTATTCTTAATTTGACTGTCGTACCTTCTCCTTCACGGCTTTCGATAGAAAGACCGAACGGCATCCCGAAGCACATACGGATCAATTGATGGACCGTATACAATCCGATGCCCGTCCCTTTCGTTCCGACCATCCGATCCTCTGCATTCATCAGACTCTCCTGCAGCATGCTCAGCTTGGCACCCGGCATGCCGAGACCGTTATCGGAAATGATCAGCCATACATCCCCCGCCTTTTCGATGACCTGGATCTCCAGAAATCCCCCTTCTATCCGAGGCTCTATTCCATGTACAATCGCATTTTCTACAATAGGCTGTATGGTTAGTTTGGGGATATATAACGCCATGTCATTCACCTGAATGTCGATGTGCCATCGAATTCTTCGCTTCATTCTCAGTTCCATAATACTCAGATAGCGCTCAACATGCTGTAGCTCCTCCGCAACGGTAACCATTCCCTGGTTTCCTTTCGGATTGACCGTATATCGATATAGATCAGCCAGCGTCAGGACATAATGAGCCATCTCTTCTTCCCCGTTCTGAATCAGCGACCAGTAAAGGGTCTCCAGCGTATTGAACAGGAAATGAGGATGCAGCTGGGATTGCAGCGCCTTGATTTCTGCTCTGCTCTTGATTAACTCTTTTTCATAAACCATGTCGATCAAGTAATTGATATGTTGTGCCATACCATTGTAAGTGCGGTACAAGTGATTGATTTCTTTATTCACGTGCGGTCTTGTGTGCACGAGCAGCGTCTGACCCTTCTTCCACTGGGACATCGTACGGATCAGATTGCGAATGGGTTTGGTGATCAGGGAGGCCAGGCCGAATGAAACGAGCGCAGACAGCAAAATACCGAGCACACCCGAACCGATCAGGGCTGAACGCAGAATGTCCGTCCCTTGATTCACTTCCTTGTAGGGGATAAGCATTTTCAGTTGCCAGTCTGTACTTGGTACTCCCTTCTGAGCGAGCATATAGGCCCTGCCCTCTACGTTTATCTTCTGGATATCGGCATCGGCCTGCCATTGATAAGTCGGATCTTCAACGGCACGTGAGTTGGATATCAGATTGCCCTGCTGATCTGACAAGATCATGAAGCTGCCCTCCATCCTGGCAATCTCATCATTGAGAAACTCCAGAAAGATCGGTTTGACTCGAACGATCAGATACCCGCCGTCTGCATACTTTCGATCATACAGACGTATCTGACGTGCAGCGATCAGATATTCTTCATTTGCCGGGTCTTTTCCAATCCAGTGCAGAGCCCCCTTGTGTTCCTCAATCGCCTCAATCGTGTCGCGACTGAGCCGATCATGAATCGTCCGACTGACAAGTGGGTAGACAACATTGTCACGGGCATAAATTTCTATCGAATCAATGACAAAGGATGTCCCTGTCGCATTTAAGACAATATTTCTGACATTGGCTCTTTCCTCAAAGGTCAGGTTTTCTTTGACCAGATCTTTCTCCAACATTTTCTGAATCCGTTCATCTGTGATCAACTGTAAGGTGGACACATTCACTTCATTCAACAAGGCCTCTAGTCGTCCATTGACCTGAGAGGAAATTTCAGCCATATAGTTCTCTGCATTTTTCTCCAATAAGTTAGAAAGCACGATATAAACGCCCGAAACCGTCACGAATACCACAACCATGGTAACAGCCAGGAATCCCACAAACATTTGAAAGCGAGTGGTTAAGAGTCGGAAGCCATGACGCAATCTTTTCACTTTGCACCTTCCTCGGGTTCATGTTTACCTACAGTGTAACAGAGAACGGATATATGAAAAGGACAGAAAAGAAAAAACACACAGGCACCTAGCACTGTGTGTCAATATCCATTCATTTATAAACGTATAAACGCAGATTCCACCTAATCCCCAAGCCATCCAAAAGCCGTCGCGGACTGATCGAAAATTGAACTGTTGATCAATGACCGCCCTGCTCTGTCCACACGGTCTCGATACGCTGCAATCGAATATATTCGTTAGGATGCAGCTCTGCACGAAAATAGGCAAACAAATAAATGGCATCCATAAACGTTAATGAAGGGTAACATACGATCCCTTGCTGCGTATAGGGATTATCCATCAGCACTTGCCACTCTCCGGTTCGAACCTGCGAGGGAAACTGCTTGAGTAGCTGGATTTTGGATTGCAGGATGGTGGTATATTCCTGCCAAATGGATTGCCAGGAGGGGCTGATTTTCTCCGGATGCGGCAATGCGAGCTGCGCACGGTGCAAAATAGCAGCCATCCGATCCATATCGTGTTCTTCAAATCGCTTGAGCTGTACACGCAAATCATCCAGCCATTCTCGCACCGCTGCAAATCCTGCTTCGGTCATTTGCTCTCCCAGTTGCTTGCAGGCTGTCTCTTCTTCCAATGTCAGCAACGCTTGTACCCAGGGTGACGTAATCGCCAATGAGGACGTCCGTTGCCCACTGGCCGTTTCTTGTTGCTCCTGCACGTCCATTTGCTCGGTTGACTTCTGAGTCACTCTTGTTCCGTCGGTACGGGTCATTCCCTTCCTCCTTCGCTGCACAGATAAAGAAGGCGCCAGCTCGGGATGAGCGACGCCTGTATGCAAGCATACCTACCCTTGCAACCTTCTATTCCTGCATGGAGAAACATCACTTCGAACGTTTCATGAACAGGTCTGCTTACAGATAAGCACTTTCATGTCTCGCTTTCAGTCTCATCCAGCGACGCTCCACTTCCTGTTCGAAATCTTGCAGCGCCTCAGCATATTCCGGTTTCGTCAAATGCTTCGTTTTCCCCATATTCTTCAGCCAGTCCTTGACGGAAATCCGTTTGCCCTTGTCTTCCGGGTTGTACGTAATGTTCGTTACACCCTGTTCAATCTCATACAGCGGGAAGAAACAAGAATTGACGGCCTCATCAATCAGTGTCTGCCCAATCTGCTCCTCGGAGAGCCAGTTCAATGGACAGGTAATCAATATTTTTCCATAAACAAGTCCTTCATTTTGCGCATAATACTGGGCCTTTGCTGCTTTTTTCAGCAGGTCTTGCGGGATGGACTCACTGCCCGTAAATACATACGGAATATTGGTCGCCGCCATGATCTGAGCCGTATCTTTATGATGAAACAGCTTTCCGCCCTGATGCTTGCCGACATTTGAGGTCGAAGTGCGATGACCGATCGGTGTCGAATAGGACAGTTGCGCCCCCGTGTTCATATAGCCTTCGTTATCGTACTCCAGGATGATCATTTTATGATTGCGCAGTGCACTGCCGATCGCAGGTCCCATTCCAATGTCCATACCACCATCACCGGTAATCATGACAAAGGTAAAGTCATCCTGCAGGTTCAGATGATCCAGCTCGCCTCTGCGCTTGCGCTCCCAGAACATCTCCACCACCCCGGACAGCGTCGCCGCACCATTCTGGAACAGGTTGTGAATGTAGGTCGCTTTATGAGAAGAGTAAGGGAAGCCGGTGGTGACCACCATGGCGCAGCCCGTATGGAACAAGGCCACGATATCGCCTTCAATGCCTTTGAAGAAAACTTCAAGTCCCGAGAAAATGCCACAGCCCGGGCAAGCTCCATGACCCGGTGCCAGACGCTTTGGCTTCTTCGTCAATTGGCGAATTGGCGGTACCCGTACTTTGAGTTCTCCGGTTTCTTCATTTTTCTCCGTTTTGATGAGTCCCGTATTGAGATCTTCGTATTTCATCGGCTCCAGCACGCGCTGCGGCTTCTTGTCCGGATCACCTGGTGTATGGCCGTAATAATCAAACGGAATCTCAACTTTGCCAGCTGCCACCGCATCCAAAGCAAGCTGGAAGAACTGGTGACCGTCCTCCGCGTAAAAGTCCTTCCCGCCCAGACCGAATATCCGGCTGATGACCATCGTATCCCGGTTGCCATGTGTAAACAGTGCCGCCTTGATCTCTTGTGTCATATTGCCGCCGTATGCCCCGTAGGAATCGGCACGATCCCCGACTGTAATGGCCTTCACATTCTTCAATGCTTCAGCAATTTGCTTTTGCGGGAACGGACGAATCATATTTGGTGCGATAGAGCCGGCTTTTATCCCTTTTTCTCTCAGTTGATCCACGACGTCCTTGATGATTTCCGAGGAGGAGTTCATCAGGAAGACCGCTACCTCGGCGTCTTCCATCCGATACAGGTCAAGTACAGGATAATCTCTGCCTGTCAGCAGCGCATACTCCTTGCGAATCCGTTCGAATACCTCTTCAGCCTTGTACATCGCGACCGATTGCTGGTAACAGTTATTAATATAATCCGGTTCATTCATATAGGGTCCTACTGTGATCGGATTCTCCCGATCGAGTGTATGGGCAAACCCTGCCGGAGGCTGTTCCCCGATGAATGTATGTACATCCTCACGATGGGCAAAGGTCTGCACGCGACGTTTCTGGTGAGAGGTAAAGTAACCGTCTGAGGCCACCATGACCGGAAGACGCACTTCTGGGTCTTCTGCCAGCTTGATCGCCATAATGTTCATATCGTACACGGCTTGAGGATCACGGCACATGAGGATCGGCCAGCCGGTATTCAGTGCATAGTACAGATCGGAGTGATCCCCGTGAATATCCAGCGGTCCTGATACGGAGCGGCATACCAGATTCATGACCATTGGAAAGCGGGTTCCGGATTGAACCGGCATTTGCTCCAGCATGTACAGATACCCGTTGGCACTCGTAGCATTGAACACGCGGCCGCCAGCGGTGGAAGCCCCATAACAGATCCCTGCGGAGCCATGCTCGCCATCGGCAGGAATCAGCTTGATGTCATGCTGACCGTTCGCTTTCATCAAATCGAGAAATTGCGCCACTTCGGTTGAAGGGGAGATCGGAAAATACCCCATCACATGATAGTTGATCTGATGGGCCGCATAAGCCGCCATCTCATTACCGGATTCATAGACCATCCGCTGTTCGACGGTCCCTTTCACCACTTCTTTATCGATTTCCATTGCCATCTGCTATTTCACCTCTTTACGATTCGTATCGGTTCAGGATTGAGTCAGGGAGAAACGATGCGGTACACGGTTGGCCTCTCCATAGCCTTCCGTCTCTCTTTCGCTGCTGAGCGCTTCGGTCGGACACGCGACCACACATTTCAGACAGCCCTTGCAATATTGGTAGTCAATTCCCTGCAGGAACATTTGCTGTCTCCCCCGCTTGTCCGGCTGTTCTTCCCACACAAAGCAAAAATCCGGGCAGGCCGTATCACAGGCGGCGCAGTGAATGCACTTGTCATCATCAAAATGCGGCATCATGCCGTTTCGGGATATACTCAGGTCCTTCAAAATGCTGTTGCCGGGATTGGTAATCATCCCGCCAATCGGCTGTGTCTCATAACCCAGCACCGGAATATCCCATCTGGTTGGTTTCGGCATTTCCATGCCGTCCGGCAGGGTAAACGTTTCCGATTCAACCTCCTGGTAGCCTCGGTCAAAGGTTCGAAGGGCAGGCTCAACGGCATGCGGATATTTTTTCTCCAGTGACTTGCGAATGATGCCCTTCATATGTTCAGGATCGAGAAAATCACACAAACGAAACAGAGCGCCCAGCAAGGCCATATTGACTCGGTTTTTTTCCTCCAATGCAATGCCGGTGCCATCCACCACGGCGATCGTTCCGCTCAGAAGTCCCAGCTTTTCCTTCAGCTCTGCCGGATTTTTCTCTGAGTTGACGAGCACGATGCTGTCTTCATAGATGCCGCTGATCACATTGTTTGTTTTTGATAGATTCTCATGAAATACGCCCACGATATGCGGTCTTTCAATCGGGGTGGTATCCCGAATATGCGTATTCATCTCACAAAAGCGAATATGCGCTTTGACTGGAGAACCTTTTTTCTCTGAACCATAGGAAGAAAAGCTTACGCCATCGAAGCCGCTCCCTACCACACCTGCCTCGGCCAGCATTTTCCCAGCCAGATTGGCGCCCAGTCCTCCAATGGATTCAAGACGAATCTCAAAAAATCCGAGCTCATTTGTTATTGGTAGTTTTGACATCCTGCCACTCCTTTCCTTCTATGAAGCGTTTACACCCATCAAATACCAGTATAGCAATTTTGCAATTTCTTGCATAGAGCCTATGTATATATGTATGAATATTCACATTCAGACATTCATCTTTTCATCGTACTTCACGGTTTGGCAAAAACCTATGAGATTAATCACACATGCACCATTAGAAGGCCGTCTTGCTTGGCCCCCTGATGGTGCATGCAGTATGGTTTCTGATAAAATTGTTCATATGGTTTCTGATTATAGTGCTCATTCTGAGAGCGTCTTTCTGTCGATGCGGTAATCAATGCGCAAGAAGGGCAACCCAAAGATGCGCATATGATGCTCGGCCGTCAGCTTGTGTTCACCTGCATCCTGGATCAGGAAAAATTCAGAAAGCGGCAGTTTGAACACCTTTTTGCCAGCGGCCAGGTAAATTCCTTCATCCCCCTGGTGCGCCGCTTGTTGGCTTGTATGCTCCGGATCGTCGTCAGTCATGCTTGTGATCCATAAAGAGCCGTTCACCTCTCTCAGACGCAATATCCCGATCATCGATGTATAGGGTAGAGGCAAGGCCGTGTTCATATAGGCTTGACCGCCGGTTTGATGCCGATCATAGATAGCCGTAAATACAGTCTTCCCATTCACCTTCCGAATCCACGCTCGCGGATGGTCACGACCGTCTATAAGCGGATCTACGGCACGCAGTTCACAAGTCATCTCTACCTCTTTTCTCGTAATCGGCAGGTTCAGCTGTTCCCATCTGCGGCTGAAGAGCTTGAAACACCAGGCAAGGGGCAGGAACCAGTAGGCCCATTTCACGGTTGCAAACAATCGAAATTGTCCGGTATGTTCATAAAAATGCCGGATCGTAGCAGACAGCCTAGTTACATCAACCAACTGACCCAAATCGTCTGTTATTCCTTCTTTTATTCCCCTTTTTTCTTCCGCTTCCAGCCTTCCTCTAATCTGACTGACCGGAAATGACCATTCTCGGTGCCTGGAAGCAGGCGTATGCATAAGCCAGCCGACGATGCTCAATCCACCGAAAAAGACGCAGTTGAGCAGTCCATGAAAAGCGAGCATAAATGGAATCGTGATTTCCCACCAGCCAAACGCATGGCCTGAAGCATACAGCAAAGAGAATATAATGGCGATTCCTAGTGCGACATAGGAAAGGCGCAGGGAGACTGTCTGTGCCCTTGAAGTAAATGTCGTGCGAAAGGCGAGGATGATCAAGCCGAAGATGGCCACGATATACAGGAATACCGACCCAACTTCAATCAGCCGCCAACCAGAGATGCCGATGGCCACCAGAACGGGATTCACCAGTAAAATCAGTACGACCCAGCGGTACCAGGCCGAACGATGCATCCGCCCCAACAATCCGGCAGAAACCGGAAGCAGAAAGGCGGCATAATGAAAATGAATGCCGGTCAGCCAGGTTATGATCGGACTGAAGCCTGTATCGAATTCAATCACATGAGCAAAAAACCACATTCCCCCTACACTGAGATACATCATCCCGACCTCAATTGAGATTTCTTCCAGGTTTACAAATCCACGTTTTAGAAATCGCTTGATCCCGATCCAGGCCACCCACATCGTTAGTAATAAATAGATAAAAGCGAGTCCAGCCTGCAACCTGCTGTCTGTGAAAATATACAGAGCGGGTATCGAAATGAGGCCAATCGCATAACCGATCTGTTGTGGACGATGTAATGCGCCTACAAGCTGCAACATGATCGGCACGAATATAAGCTGCGCTGCTGATAGCATGAGCAAATAAGCTTTGTCAGCTGTGAGGCTGCATATCAGGAAGCTTGCCACGCCGATGATGGTCAAGGGAGTGAGCAGCGATGGCTGCCTCGTTTCATTGTTCAACTTGCCTTCCACCTTTCTGCGACTTCAACGTACTCTCTCTTTCTTTCCTTCTCTGTTTCACTGTCTTTCTCCCCTGTTCATTTCTCCGTTTTTTTTGCATGTTTACTCTCTTTTTTTCTCTCCTTCGATGATGATCTACTTATCTACTTATCTACTCTTCTGCTCTTTTGCTCTTTTGCTCTTCTGCTCTTCTGCTCTTCTGCTTTTTTGCTTCCTGCTTTTCTGCTTTTTTTGCTTTTTTGCATCACAGTTCTCTGTCTTTTCTCATTTTTCCTGTTCCTCTCTTTCTATCTTCTTTTTTTCCTTGTTTCCTTGTTTCCTTGTTTCCTTGTTTCCTTGTTTCTCCCTCTCGCTTTCTCTCTTTTTCTATTTATTCTATATGTTTTCTCTGTTACTATCTTCCTGTCCTGTTCAGTCAAACCTGAATCAGACCTTCTGCTCTTCCACCTTTCATCCTGAAATCTATCAGTGCCGCCTCTTCGATTCCCAAATCATGAGTGACCTGAACCAAGTCTTCAATTTCACAGATGATGGCTTACCTGAACTCAATTATGGCTCACCTGAACCGGCTCATTCCATTGCTAAAACATTGAAATCATGCAGGATATGAAAGGCGGCTCGAACACAAAAAAACTTCAATGGGCTCTATGCTTGGCCCATTGAAGTAAATGAATCAGTCCACATTTGGCTCCAGGTCGATATGAGGACTCTTCAGCGGAGTGATGCGGAGTCCTGAGGAGCCTTGCGGAGCGCTACTGCTTTTTCGCAGCCTCGCAAAACCGTCTCAAACCTTCTTCCAGCGTTGCTCTCGGACAAGCGAGATTGACGCGCAGGAAGCCCTCACCCTCTGTACCAAACATCGATCCTTCATTGAAGGCCACTCGCGCCTGCTTGAACATCAGATCCTTCAGTCCAGGTACGTCGAGATCGAGCCCCCGGCAATCCAGCCACAACAGGTACGTTCCGTCTGGTTTCATTGGCTTCACCTGCGGCAGTTGCTCTGCCAGGTAAGCGATGGCATAGTCAACATTGCCCTTGAGATACACGAGCAGCTCATCCAGCCACTGTTCTCCCTCGTTATAGGCAGCCTGAACCGCATCGACCGCCATATAGCTCATCATGTGAATGCTGAGGGTTTTGATCCGCATTTCGAATTGACGCTTCAATTTCGGGTTGGGAATGACCATGAAGGAGCTTTGCAGTCCCGGCATATTGAATGTTTTGGTAGGCGCCAGACAGGTCAGGGAATGCTGGGCCATTTCCTCGGAAATAGAGGCATAGGGAATATGTTTCTTGCCTTCATAAACGAGATCACAATGAATTTCATCGGAAACAACCAGTACGCCATATTGTTCACACAAGGCGCCAATTCGGGCCAATTCTTCCTTCTCCCATACCCGTCCGCCCGGGTTATGCGGACTGCAGAGCAGGAACAGCTTGGCCCCATCCTTCATCAACTGCTCCAAATGCTCGAAATCGATCTCGTAACGTCCATCCTTAAGCACAAGCGGATTTTTGGCTACTTTTCGGCCATTCATGCGAATGACGTCATAGAACGGATAATATACGGGCGACTGAAGAATGACGGCACTTCCCGGGCTGCTGAATAGCTCAACAGCCAGACTGAGCGAAGTGACAATACCGGGACTGTCTGTTAACCAGCTTTCCTCCAGCTTCCAGTCATGTCTGCGTTCAAACCAGGACGTGATTGCAGGATAATAGGAATCCGGTCGAAACGTATAGCCATAAACGCCATGCTCAGCCCTTTTCATCACGGCTTCCTTCACAGCTGGCGGACACTCAAAATCCATATCGGCTACCCATAGCGGCAGCAGGTCCGGATCGCCAAACAGCTTCTCCGATTGATCCCATTTGTAGGAATGGGTCTGTTTGCGATTAATGATCTGATCAAAATTGGTCTTCATTCCTTCACCTCATCCGAAAATGTTCTCTAAGCGATCTGTTAAATTCCGTTTCTCTATCATACCACGCCCGCACAAATCCTTCCAAAGCTCTAGCAAATATAATCATGAAACGATGCCCAAAAGCGCCCCATTTTGGGCGAAAGAAGTTGTACAATGCGGGTCGGATGAATACACTACAAATGAAACTTGTACGACAACTCGCAAGCGCAAGATCTAATTCGAATGAGTGAAGGAGAATGAATGACGAATGAATGGATTCATCAGCTATGTAGTATTAGGATTGTCCCTTTCCGCTCCTATTGGACCAATTAACGCCGCACAACTGGATCGGGGGATCAAGCACGGTTTCTTGTATGCGTGGCTGGTTGGCATCGGTGCCATGGTCGCAGATGCCTTGTTTATGCTGCTGATCTATTTCGGTGTCGCGCATTTTCTGAGTACCCCGTTCATGCGCACTTTTCTATGGTCGTTCGGCTGTTTTATTCTCATTTATATCGGCATAGAGAGTATTCGTTCCGCACAGACACATGTTTCGGGGGAGATCCGCAAGGAAGAATCCGCTGCAAAATCATTCTGGGCAGGCTTTGCCATGGCGCTCTCCAACCCACTGAATATTCTGTTCTGGCTAGGCATTTACGGTTCTGTTCTCGCTCAGACGACCCAATCGTTCGGAGGGGGCCAGATGCTGCTGTATAGCGGCGGGATTTTCCTGGGAATTTTACTGTGGGATGTCATCATGGCGGGGATTTCGAGTACGGTGAGCCATCTGTTCAAGCCCGGCGTTCTGAGGGGGATATCCGTTGCGGCAGGTATTTCCCTGCTTGTGTTTGGCTTGTATTTCGGGTATCGGGCTGTGGATATGATTATTCTCTAGCTGTTCGCTTTCGCTTCCTTGACAGGGACAGTCACCCATTTTCCCTCCTCCTAATATGATGGGGTACATAAAGGAGGAATGGAGAATGGTTAGGCTATTTAACCGTGCCCAATTGAAAGCGCAACTGACCTCTCTCGCCACATGGAAGCAGGATGCCTTTAGCCGCTTCGCACAAATGTTGAATGATGAGGAAGACCTGTACCCGTGCATTCCCGGCAAGCAAGCCTTTCAACAGGATACCCTTCGCTATGCGTTCGCACGTGATCCGAGAAAGCCGGAAGCTGCAGAAGATCTCGCTTGCAGCCTGGGGCAATACAATGCCGTTTCTCGGGAAACCGGTCCCTATGCTTCGCTCGTGGTTTTTTTTGATACACCAGAAGATTTGCTGCATGCCAGCCAGGTAACCGATTATGAGCACATGTTCTGGTCCTTGCTGAGCCGGGTGCATGAACTGGATTCGGCGGAATGGCCAGCGGATATTCCACAAGACCCGCAGAATCATAAATGGGAATTCTGCTATCAGCAAGAGCCCTATTTTGCTTTTTGTGCTACACCGGCCCATGAGCAGCGACGAAGTCGAGCCAGTTCACATTTTCTGATTGCCTTCCAGCCGCGCTGGGTATTCGAGCATATCAATGATTCCACCAAGTTCGGCAGAAACATGAAGAAGCTGATCCGCGAACGTCTTCACGAGTACGACGGTATCGAAGCACATCCGTCATTAAAGTGGTATGGTCAGGCGGACAATCATGAATGGAAGCAATATTTTCTGAGAGAGGATGAGTCGTCTCCGGCCAAATGTCCTTTTGCACACCTGCATCCCTCTTCTTCTACCACGAAGTAAAGGGGTTATCCAGGATAGCTCCGGCATACGATTGACACGTTTTGTGGTTTTGCGGTTTTGCGGTTAACTCGGTTTAGGTGCCTGTTTACGCCATTTCAGATGCATGAAGATGGTCACGATAGCGATAAGTGCTAGGAAGAGGAGACTTACCCAGAGACCTGCCCGACTCGTTGAATCGAGTGAGGTGCCGCTGATGGCGGTTATGATCAGCAAGCCGCCCAAACCGATTTTTATTTTCCCCCAGGCACCATTGCGAATGAGCTTGCAGGCAGACAGCAGGATAAAAAACCAGGTGTAGAGCAGCATCAACCCCGCGGCCGTTGTCATATATTCGAAGATATTACTGGGCAGCAACAAGGAAGCGGTGATGGAAACCAGCATGCCTCCCGCAGTCAGCCATAAGGCGGGATAAGCGAGATTGCGCCTGCTTTTTTTGGCAAACACTTTCGGGGCATCCCCTTCCTCTGCCAAGGTCACCAGCATATTGGTTACTGCATACAGGGAAGCAAGCATGGTGGAAAAACCTGCGATGATCAGCACCCCGTTAAACACATGGGGAATAAAGGTGATATGTGTGCCGTCCAGTGCCGTAATAAACGGACTTTTTTTCGTATTAAATTGATCCCATTTCACAAGCAACAAGGCAAGGCTGAACGTCACCAGGTAGATGACAATGAGCGCCAGGATCATCACCTTGCCGGATTTGGAAGCTTCGCTCCGGTCCTTCAATTCCACCGCAAGCAGCCCCATAATTTCGATGCCGCCAAACGCGTAGAAGGCGTACATGAATGCCCCCCACAAGCCTAAGATGCCCTTTGGCAGCCAATCCGACATGACTTCTTGCACCGATTGCGATGAGGTGTCCAGCCAACCGAACCATGCAGCTGAGGCAATGAGAATAAACATGACGATCGCGGCTATTTTCACAACAGCAAACCCGTTCTCCATCCGTTCAAAGCCTTTAACTCCGAGCAGCAGCACCCCAATGCCCAAAACGGCATAAATCGCCGCAAACGACCAGATCGGCATCCCGGGGAACCAAAATCGCGAAAAAATGGACAAAGCGGTCAGCTGACTGCCGGTAATGAGCATTTCTGATGCCCAATACACCCAGCCATTGCTGAATCCGGCCCATCTTCCGTAGGCATGTTTGGCATAGGAGCGAAACGAACCTTTCTCCGGATGAGCTGCGGTCATCGCTGCCAGGGCATCGTATACGAAATAAGTCCCTACCGCTGCGAGGACAAATGCTAACAGCACAGATGGACCCGCCTTCTGAATGGCAATCGCAGGGGCCAGAAAATAGCCCGTACCGATGGTGCATCCGATGCCAAGCAACGTCAGCTGCCACCAGGCCAGCCCTTTGCTGTCCCCTTCCTGTTGCTTCTGTACTTGCCTTCTGGCGGCAACAAATGCTTTCAATGCCATGTCTCCTCCCCTCTGGTCACACATAGTATGAGGCAGAGGTTGAGACACTATGTATATCAAGCTCTCGCGTTGCTCTCACGATGCGGGGCACTGGTCAGGAAAGGGGGAAAACGATGACATTGTCCATTCATCAGCGAATTCCCGCTCGAACAGGTGCGGCCTTTCATGTAAAGCGCCATCAGCGAATTCGTGTGATTGACGTATCGGGTGAACAAGTCGCTGATTTCACTGCCTTTTATGCACCCAACACAGAAGAACGTCTGGACCCACTTGTGACGATTGACGTCCTCGGTCATATACAGCCCAAAATCGGCGACGCGCTCTATTCCAACCAATATCGCCCGATGCTCACCTTCATCCGCGATGATGTGGGCAGGCATGATTTGCTCTACCCGGCCTGTCGACCTGAGATGTACAAGCTCTTGTACGATAAAGGGGACGCTCATCCGAACTGCTATGACAATCTTAATCAGGCGATTCAGCCATTCGGCATTGCCCCCCTTACGCAGCATCATTCATTCAATGTGTTTATGAATGTGCAGCAAACTGCTCAGGGCGCTTTGCAGGTAGTACGCCCTTTGTCCAAGGCTGGCGATCAGCTTGAAATGCGGGCAGAGATGGATCTGATCATTGCGATTTCCGCTTGTCCTACGCTGGAAAGCCCTTGCAATGGCTATCACTGTACGGATATCGTCATCGAAATTGAGTAAGGTCAAGGTCTCGAGTAAGGTCAAGGTCACATACGAAAAGCCGTTGTCCACATTTCTGGGCAACGGCTCTAAACGATCTCTATTGATTGATCTCATATTGATCTCTTATTGATCTCTTTGTTTTCAGGCCGGTCTCAGGTCAGTCTCAGGCCTGTGACCGGTGGTCTCTAATCGGTAATCGGTCTCAGATCAGTCTCAGATCGGTCTGTGTCAGACTTTGATCCGTCTTTATCCGTCTCTAGCTATCACTATCCGTCTGTGATCCGTTGATGATGACTTGATGCTGCGGTCAGCTCTCGTCAAGCGTCTTCTTTTGTACCGCCTGCAGCGCCTTCTGTCCCATGACATCCGCTTCCTTTTCCAGAGCCGGATCATCATTGACGGCTTCACCGTTCAGTTGGGTAGTTGGTTTTACACGACCCTGTTGTTGCTGAACCGTATGCCAGGCTTCGTGTGGTAGATGTTTCTCTTGTCCCGGTGCTACATGAATGTCTGAACCTTGTGCATACGCATGTGCATGCATGGCGGCCGGTTTGGCTGAATTGTAATGCACCTTCACATGATCCATATTCATCCCCGATAAATGCTCAATTCCGGCTTTTACGTTGTCCGGTAAGCCTGTATTGTTCGGCTTGTGCTGCTGAACCATCTGAACCAATGCCTGATTGCCCATTTGCTTTTGAAGTTGCATAAATGGCTTGCCTGCCGAGGCGGCATTCTGTTTTCCCGATTCGTGTGTTGACCGCTCATTATGTCTGGTTTTGGCGTGATTCGTTGTCTGTTTGCCCATAGAACCTCCCCTTTTCCACCCATCTCTTTTCTTTCTCCTTTCATTCGAGACAAGGTTGGCAAATCCTCCTAAAGTTTTGTTAAAGTTGTCATTCCGTTTTTCGAGCACGGGATTTTTTCACGGCCAGAAACTGATTGTACAGCTGAATTTTCTGATTCAGGTAATAGAGGAGCGGAAGGGTGACAACCACAATCACAAGACCGTACAGATAGAACACCCTTCGAAACAGGATGTCAAATCCACCAAAGGCAACATTGCCCATGCCATATATGATCAGGATGAGCAGGGAGGACAGAAACATCTTCATCTTCGTCGAATACGTGTTGCTCGCAAGTACCTTGACATGGATAAAAATCGAGAGTGAACAAGAGAGCATCGCGATCAAGGCACTGAACAGATAGCTTTCGCCATTGGTCCATAGGTGCTCCCCCCGGAACAATAGCACGGAGGCTCGCAACACGATCCCGATCAAAGCGGACAGTACAATGGCCTCTATGATATATTTTCGCATCGCTGGCCTACCTCATTCCTAGAAACGCTTTAAAAGCGGCTACATAATTTTTGGAGACTTCTACTTCTTTTTTGGAGTCATTGAATTTCAAGAGCAGTCTGCGATGAAACCAGGGAATGATCTTGGAGACATTGTCAATGTTGACCACATAGGATCGATTCACCTTGATAAACCGATCTCCCGGCAAACGCTCTTCCAGTTGAAACAGTCTTTCTTTCATTCGGTAAACGCCATCTGCTGTATGACACAGGAGATGGGAATCAACGGCTTCAAAATATAAGATATGGTCCTGCGAGAGAACATAATATTCTTCATCCCGCAGACCCACGATTTTGGATGTTTCTGCTCTGGAAGCGAACAAGCGAAGCACGTCGCACAGTTCGTCCAGATGATCGCGATGAAAGACGATACAGGGTGTGAGTGAATCATGCCACCCATCCTCGACGACATACAGATCGGCCTGGCGAAAGACGTCCAAACCGATGGCATGGAGTCGAGCCACCACCTCTTCGCGTATGTCATTGCCGCAAACGAGTCCCAGTTTCATTCTTGCTCCTTACGCATTCTGTCTTTGGATTGGATAAAGATCAAACGAATCAAAACAATCAAGGCTATTATAATACATCCTGTGAAATATTTCCCCCAATCTGTGTAAAAGGTATCCGTTCCCCTGGTCGGAATATGTCCACTCATCACCCAGTGATCCGTCGTGAAATGATCCATTTTGGCCCAGGTTTGCCCTTTGTAATCCGCCATGGCAGACATGCCGTTAACTGTCTGGGTGATGACATTTGCTCCATTCTCGACGCCTCTGAAATGCCCGATCCAGGTATGGTAAGGAGCAATCTCCTTCCAGTCCGCCGACGGGATGAACAACAAATCGATCTCCTGTTCCCCGACTTGCCTCATGACCGAAGGAAAATCCTTGTCCCAGCAAATGACACCGGACAATCGTCCATACGGCGTATCGACATACTGAATCTGCTTGTCTCCTTCAACCGTTCTTTCGATCATATTGCCCCCGTATTTGTAATGCTCGAGTTCCACGTCACCAGAAGGACCGATGATGTACAACACATTTTCATTCGGCTCACCGTCCGGCGTAAACACATACGGAACCGTCACGATATAGACCTTCCATGTCCTCGCCACTTCGCCCAAACGTTCAAGATAGCCGGATTTCTGGGAATGATCCAGTACAACCGAAGCTTCAGCGTGGTGAATGAGCTTGGCGCCCGATTGTGCCTCTGCTGCGGTTAATTCCAGTAGTTGAACCATTCGTTTCTCCGCTTCCTGAAGAAATGCATGCGGGTCCTGAAGGTGCATATCAAAGATTTGCAGGGTCTCTGAATCAGTACGATCAAGGGTATGAATACCGGAAACGGCGACCGTCTCTGTACCTGAATCGAGCGTCAGGCGAAGTCCTCCCCAGAGAATGATCAGACCGAGTACACCGGACGCGATTAAAAACACCGTTTTTCTCGTTGCAGCCGAATGGTTCAGATGCAACCAGTACAATATAGAGGCAGCCCACAGCATGATAAAGGTCAGGCCAGTTACCCCCAGTACAGAGGCTACCTGTACAAAGGCCAGAAAATCATGCTGGGAATACCCGGGAATCCCGAATGCTCCAAACGGATTGGCGTACACATTCATTTCATCGAGAAGCGCGTATGTACAGGGCAGAATGAGCGTAGCAGCAAAAGCCTGTGTCCGTGTGTAGCTCCATTTTTGCAACATAAACGGGATGGCATACAGGGCCCCCGCCATCGCTGGAATGTAACCGAACATCGGAATATCGGGCAAGCTCGGCAGCATCCCGTGAAAGCTGATCTGGTTGCTCACTGCGGTCATCAGCGTCAAGGCCATCCATGCTGTTCTCATCCGCATATCCCGAATCGCAAACAGAAACAGGACAGGAAATATCCATGCAGCAGGTGCTAGGAGGAACTTGCCGTTGCTCAGGGCCATCAGCACCCCGCCAAGCAACATGAGGATTATCGATTGATAGGTTTTCATTTCAAACTCTCCCTTCGTCTGTTACGCCCAGTATAGAGCGTAGACGCGAAGGTGGCAGTCGATCTTCGGTAAAATGGACATATCTTCTCATGAGAAGGACGAAAGGCGCTAGTACAAGACCGCCCAAACAGGTATAATGTTGTCTGAATCAACAGAATGATGAGCAGGAGGTTGACTGGCAAGATGAATGGCAAGATGAAGAACATGCTTCAACACAAGTCATGGAGGCTGGGCATGATCATGATGCTCGCGCTGTTGCTGTTGTTCGCCGCAGGGTGCGGGCAAGCGAAGGAAAATAATGAGGCCGCCTCAAACAGCCAAAATGAACAGAGCGAAAACGAGCAAGCAAACGAACAAAATGAACAGGATGAATCTGAGTCTGGCACAAACGGCCAAGGAAACCAGGCCACTGGTGATGGAAAGACCGGTGCAGGCGACACACAAGGTCAGCATGACGACACCGCAAACGCGGAACTCGGTGAACCATCGGACGACAGTCTGCCCGTCGTCACAATCGAGATGGCATCCGGCGAAGTGATCAAGCTGGAACTCTATCCAGATCAAGCACCCAACACCGTCCACAATTTTATTTCTCTGGTAGCAGACGGTTTTTATGACGGCCTGATCTTTCACCGGATTATTCCGAATTTCGTCATTCAAGGCGGTGACCCGGACGGAACCGGAATGGGTGGACCGGGCTATAGCATCAAAGGTGAATTTGCCGGAAACGGGTTCAAACAAAACAATCTCGAACATACTAAAGGCGTACTGTCGATGGCACGCAGCCAACACCCTGACTCGGCAGGCTCTCAATTCTTCATCATGACGGGAGATAGCCCTCATCTGGATGGCTCCTATGCAGCATTTGGCAAAGTATTCAGCGGACTTGACGTCGTAGATGAGATCGTCCAGCTGCCACGAGATGCCGGTGATCGACCGCAAGAGCCGCCCGTTATGAAGAAAGTGACTGTGGATACGAAAGGGATCGATTATCCGGAACCGGAAAAAATTCAGTCCTGATTCTGATGTTTTCGAACAACACCAATCACTCTAACCGCAGCGATGGGAACCGTGTTGAACACCGGATTCCTTCGCTGCGGTTTTTCATAAAGAAGCATGAGAAATCGTGTCGGGGTAGAAAGCGAAGGATTGATAGAGTATGGCTCTTCGAAAAAGTGAAACCGTGAGCGAGTAAAAAGTAAAGAACAAGAGAAATAAAAGAAAGAGAATGACAGAGAAAGACAGACAGAGAGAGAAAGACTGAGAAAGTGAGAAAATGACAGAGAAAGTGAGTCAAAGTGAAAGAATGAACTTGAAAGGAGTCATAGAGATGAAGCGCAAACCCCCAGGCCCTAATCGTAAAGGGAAGTGGATCGTCCTCTTGATCCTGTTGCTTTGCAGCTTGACTTTTGTTTTGTTATGGATGTTCATACAACTGATGAATCAACCGATGATCGAGATGTAACCTTGCAACCATTTAACAATGGACGATGAAAAAATGTTGATGAACCGACGTTTCTCTGCTCTGGAGAAAAAGATCAACATGCGGCGCTTGCAAAAACTAATGCCATTAGTTAAACTGAACTCACATGATAGAGTTATACAGAATTGGAGGGATTAGAGCATGCGTCTCACTCGACAAACCAACCTGATTCAACTCACTTTTCTTCCTTATTTGATGCCAGTTAACTGTTATCTGATCGAAGAGGAAGATGGTTACACCCTGATTGATACCGCACTTCCTTCGTGTGGCAAGGCGATATTAAAAACGGCCAGCAAACCGATCAGACGGATCGTACTGACCCATGCGCATAGCGACCATATCGGGGCATTGGATGCGCTAAAGCGCGAGCTGCCAGATGCGACCGTGTACATATCGGAACGGGATGCCAAACTGCTGGCTGGAGATCGTACGCTGCAAAAGGATGAGGAGAAATCTCCTCTGAAAGGCGGCATCCCACGTCCTGGCCGTATTCAAACGAGACCAGACCGTTGCTTGCAGGACGGTGATCGCATCGGCTCCCTTCTAGCCATTTCCGTTCCCGGACATACGCCAGGCTCCATGGCCTTTCTGGATACCCGAACCCGGACACTGATTGCCGGGGATGCATTACAAGTACAAGGCGGCCTTGCCGTTTCCGGTCAGCTAAAGATCATGTTTCCTTTCCCCGCATTCGCGACCTGGAACAAAAGACAGGCCGTAGAGAGCGCCAGGAAATTGCTGGATCTTGAGCCAGCTCTGCTGGCAGTGGGGCATGGACGTCTGCTTCCTGATCCTGCAAATGCGATGTCCCGTGCAATCCAGACGGCTGAACAAGCCCTGTCTGCTAAATAGAAAGATGGATGGAATGAAAACGGAGAACATGCACATCAGAAAAGGAAAAGAAAAGAGAATGATTAGAATCATGATAAGAACTGAAATGAGGAATCCGTATGTCCCCTCGCGTGGGTCTTGATCAACAAACGATCATTCAGACCGCGATCAGGCTGGCAGACGAGCATGGCTTGTCTGGTGTCACTCTCGCGGCTGTCGCCAAAGCTTGCGACGTGAGAACGCCATCGCTCTACAATCATATTCGTGGGCTGGAAGCCTTGCGAACCGAACTCTCCGTGCTCGGCATGCAGGCGCTTTACAGGCAGATGAGCCAGGCCGCGGAAGATCTGCATCAGGATGAAGCGATCCATGCTGTCAGTCGGGCCTATCTGGCATTCGCAAGAGCACAACCCGGCTTGTACGAAGCCTCTCTGGAAGCACCGCGAATGGATCATCCGGAACTGTTGGCGATCAGTCGAAGGCTGGTGGATTTCATGTGCAACCTGATGACTCCTTATGCGCTGGACGAGGATGCCAGCCTGCATGCCGTCAGAGGACTGCGCAGTCTGTTACATGGCTTTACCTCTCTCGAGCAGCAAGGCGGCTTCAAATTGCCACTTGATCTGGACGTCACATTGACAAGACTGATCGATACTTTTTTGGCTGGCATCTACAAAATGCAGGGATGAATGCATGGTGATGGTTGACGTCATCTGACAGGTTGACGTACCATAGACGCGAGACAAACAGACAGAAATGGAGACGGTAGACCATGACAGATCGACATTCAGGCTCTGATTCGGAAATTTCAATCGATGATTTCCGCGCGCAGATCAAGCTGGCGCTGCTGGATCATCCTGACCTTGTATTTGACGAAATGATTCGCATTCAAATATTGCCACCGCACATCCCGGACTGGCTTTCCTTTCTGAAGGAATGGGCAGGCGTACTGGTCACGATGGAGCAGCACGTCACAGAAGCGTATCAAAGCAAACAGCTTGACGAGCAAGCCTATGAATTCTCACGCCGAAGCTATCGACTGGGCATGCATACGATCAATCAATTGTTTGAAGACCTTCAAGCCTTTCATCAGGAGCAAGAGCAGAAAGGGACAGCGGAGGCCTATTTGTACCGCATGAATGCGGCAGACTGCTATTTTATTCCCGCTTATCTCGACGACTACAGTCAGCAGCAAAAGCTGGTTCGTCCCATGGCGGAGGCTTATATTCAGGCGATCCTTACCGGCTTTCGGGAAGAAGGGGACGAATCAGCGGAGAAAAGACTGCTCCACTTGCAGTTGCTCATGCAGGAGTACCTCACTCACCTGCATGTGTTTGCCAAACCGTCCTGAAGCATTCGACAAGAGGCACGCGCACACGCTCGTGTCTCTTGCTTTGTGTTATCGCTTGCCGGGATCGTACGGTTCGCCGAGGGAAGCAGGTGCCACGGATTTGCCGACAAATCCGGCCAGCACAATCAGAGTCAGTACATACGGCAGCATATAGATCCATTCACGCGGAATCTGGTTGGCCCACTCGTAAATCTGCACATAGCTTCCCAGTGCTTGTGAGAACCCGAAGAAGGTCGCCGCTGCAAGCGCGCCGAAGGGATGCCATTTGCCAAATATAACAGCAGCCAGGGCAATAAAGCCTTGTCCTGAAACGGTGTTGTGGGCAAAATTGCTGGAAGTCGTAAGGGTAATCGTCGCTCCGCCAATGCCGGCCAGCATCCCGCTTAGCATCACCCCGATATATTTGACCCGGTTCACCTTCACCCCGACAGTATCCGCTGCGCCCGGATGCTCCCCCACCGCCCTCAGCCTGAGTCCAAACGGGGTGCGAAACAGCACATACCACATGATCACGACAGAGACGAGTGCCAAATAGGTCGTGGGATAGGATGTGAATACCCCTTTGCCTAAGACAGGTATTTGCGATAATACCGGAATCGCTCTCTTTTCAAATCCACCCTGTATCAGCGTACGGGTCTGTCCGGCGCCATCGAATAACAGAGGAACCATATACACGCAGAAACCAAGCGCGAGGAAATTAATCACCACACCGCTGACCACCTGATCCGCCCTGTAGGTAATCGTCGCAAAAGCATGAATCAAGGAAAAAGCAGCACCGAAGACAGCCGCACACAACAGTCCGATCCATGGAGCCAGTCCAGCCATGTCCGCCTGTTCCATATAATAGGCTCCGATTGCAGCCGCAAATGCCCCCGCTACCATCAGCCCTTCAAGCGCAATATTTACCACACCGGATCGCTCCGAGAAGATGCCGCCCATCGCCGCAAATATGAGGGCAGCCGAGAACGTAAACGTAATATTGAGCAGGTCGCCCAGCGTCGTCCATGTCCCCATCTCAGTTCGCCTCCTTTGGCATACGTCTGATGCGCAGACGTTTCAGGATAGTCTGTACAATCCCGGGTGCCGCCACAAAAAAGATCACGGAACCGATGACAACCCGGATAATTTCGGGCGGGACATCTGCGCCAAACTCCATCCCTCCGGCACCATAGGTGAGCACCCCGAACAAGATGGCAGCCAGGATGACACCAAACGGCCTGTTCATCCCGAGCAAGGCAACGGCGATCCCGTCAAAGCCGTAGCCAGGAGATGAGTTCCCCGCTACCTGATAGCCGAATACACCCAGCACCTCAAAAACGCCGGCAAGACCTGCAAATACCCCTGCCACAAACATCGCCTTCACAATATTTCGTCCGACCTTCATTCCCGCATATTCTGCAGCATGCTGGTTATGCCCAACCGCTCTCAGCTCATAGCCTTGTCGGGTACGCCAGAGGAGGATGTAGAACACAAATGCCGCCAGCAAAGCCAGCACGGTTCCCCAGTGTAGACGGGCTCTCGTGGCTTCATAAAGGGGTTGTATGAGGACAGAGGCGCTCTCTTCAATATAATAGGAACGCTGCTGACCCGGCTCCAGCAGCAAGCTGCGAACCACATAACTGGAACCGAAGATGGCAATCCAGTTCAGCATGATCGTTGCAATTACCTCGTTGACTCCTCGCGACGCCTTCAGCCATCCGGCCAACGCTCCCCACAAGCCGCCGGCCAGCCCCCCGGCACCTATTGCAAGTGGAATATGTGCAAACCATGGCAAAGAGACCTGAATGCCCATAAAGGTGGCCGCCGTCATCCCCACCATCAGTTGGCCTTCTGCCCCGATATTGAACAAGCCGGTACGGAAGGCAAAAGCAACAGACAGGCCTGTCAGGATGAGCGGTGTAATTCGCACCGCGGTTTCACCGAGATGATAGGTACTGCCCACGACCCGCTGTATCAATTCCCGGTAAGCCAATAACGGATCATAGCCGCCCAGGAGCATAATCACTGCCCCGACCAGCAACCCCAGGAAAACCGCCACCAGTGGAGTCAGCGTCGAACCTTTCATGAATCGCTTCTGAACAAATTCCATGCTACCCCTCCTCCCTTGCGAGCCGTTTGCTGCCTGCCATCATCAACCCCAATTCCTGGTCATTCGTTTCTTGCGGGTTTACATGACCCACGATCTCTCCCTCATACATGACAACGATCCGGTCAGAAAGATGGAGTATCTCATCCATTTCGAAGGAGATGAGCAGTACGGCCTTTCCCTTGTCTCTTTCTGCTATAAGGCGGCGATGGATAAATTCGATGGCTCCTACATCGAGACCACGGGTCGGCTGTGCAGCGATGAGCACGGCCGGGTCCCGATCGATTTCCCTGGCGATAATCGCTTTCTGCTGATTGCCGCCTGACAGAGAGCGAGCCTGATTCTCCGTTTCCGGCGGCCTCACGTCGAATTCCTGCATAAGCGTTGCGGCATAGGCTTTCATGGCCCCATAATGCAGTAAGCCATACTTCTGAAAGCGAGGCTGATCATACGTACGAAGAGCCATATTTTCCGTCATTGTGAAATCAAGCACCAGTCCGTGTTTGTGACGATCCTCAGGGATATGGGACAAACCAAGCTCCGCCATTTTTTTGGCATGCATACGGTCAGCCTCTTGTCCGTCGATGGTGATTCGTCCTGACTGAAGCTTGCGGAGGCCAGCCAGCACTTCAATCAGCTCTTTCTGTCCGTTGCCATCGACACCAGCAATCCCCAATATCTCGCCGCCCTTTACTTCAAGGTCAATCCCTTTGAGGACTGCTTTACCCGATGTGTCTGTCGCATACACCTGCTCCACCGTAAGTCTGGACTTCGTCGGCTTGGCCTCACTTTTGTCTATCGTAAAGGAAACTTCTCTCCCCACCATCTTCTCAGCCAGCAGCTGGGGCGAAGCTTCTGAAACCGCAATGGAATCGATCACTTTGCCGCGACGAATGACCGTGACCTGATCCGATACCGCCATAATTTCCTTCAGCTTGTGTGTAATGAGCACGATGGACTTTCCGTCCTTCACCAGCTTGCGCATGATCTCCATCAACTCCTGGATTTCCTGCGGAGTCAGCACAGCGGTTGGTTCATCCAGGATCAGAATATCCGCGCCGCGATACAGCGTCTTGAGAATTTCCACCCGCTGCTGCATGCCGACGGATATATCTTCGATTCGAGCATCCGGTTTCACCTCGAGCCCGTATTTACGCGAGAGCTCCATGACGGCTTGTCGTGCCTTACCATAATCAATCTGCAAGTTCTTTCTCGGTTCCAGTCCAAGCACGATATTCTCAACGACGGTAAAATTTTGTACGAGCTTGAAGTGCTGATGCACCATGCCGATGCCAAGCTGGATGGCCTGATTGGGACCTTCCATTCTCACCGGCTTCTCCTGGATGAGAATCTGTCCCTCATCAGGCTGATAGAGGCCGAACAGAATATTCATGAGCGTAGATTTGCCTGCACCATTTTCCCCAAGAAGCGCATGAATCTCTCCCTTTGTGACTTTGAGGTCAATACGATCATTGGCAATCAGTCCGCCAAACCGCTTGGTGATCCCTCTCATTTCCACCACCGTTCGAACTGGATGTTCGCTCCTTGCTTCAGCGTCACGCCTTCTCTCGTTCTTGTCCATCCCCTGCCTCACCTGCCTCCCTTGCTCGTTATTCCTGTGGCACGCTCACTTCGCCGCTGATAATTTTTTGCTTGTATTCCTCGACCAGATTCCATACATCATCCGGGATATTTTTTTTGGAGGTTTCCGACAATCCGACTCCGTTTTCCTTAAGACCCAGCACCGTCATCTCTCCTCCATTGAATTCCCCGTTGATCAGATCACTGGACACCCGATGAACGGCTTCATCTACCCGCTTCATCATGGAGGTCAGGGTAATGTCATCGCCGAAATCGAGCGATTGATCCTTGTCCACTCCGATCACCCATACCTGGTCACCACCCTTTACGCGGTCACGTGCTTCATTGAAGACCCCATTTCCAGTCGCCCCGGAAGCATGGAAAATAATATCTGCTCCTTCATTGTAGATCGTAGAAGCCGCCGCCTTGCCCAGATCAGGCTTGTCAAAAGCACCCGTGTAATTGACAATGAGACGGATATCCGGATTTACAGCCTGAATCCCTGCACGAAAGCCCGCTTCAAATCGCTGGATAACCGGGATCTCGGAACCCCCCACAAAGCCAATCTTATTCGACTTGGTCATCTTTGCTGCTGCAACGCCAACCAGAAAGGACCCTTCATTCTCGGCAAAGGTAACGGAGGAGACATTTGGCGCATCCACCACGTTATCAATGATGGCCAGCTTGGCATCCGGATTCTGCTGGGCTACCTGCTTGATGGAATCCCACATCAGATACCCGATTCCCCAGGTCAGATCATAGCCGTCATTCACAAACGTACTCAGGTTGGGAATATAGTCGGCATCGCCTTCACTCTGCAAATACTTTACCTTCGCACCCGTGTCCTCATTCAGCTTCTGAAAGCCTTCCCATGCACTCTGGTTAAAGGAATTGTCATTGACTCCTCCCGTATCCGTCACCATTCCGATACGAAAATCCTTGCCATCTGTCTTTCCACCTGCATCGGCTCCCTGATTGGCTTCATTGTTACCCGTCTCGTTCACATTGTTGTCTCCATTGTTTCCCCCACAACCTGTCATGATCAGCATGGCTGTGAGCAGCAGTAGTATGGCGGTGCGCGTCCATTTCAGCATTTTGTCATTCCTCCACTTTTTTTCATAGTATGGATGAACAGGCCTACTTTTATTTGCATAAAAAAAGACCTTTCCAGTGAAAGGTCCTAAATGGGATTCTATATTTGGCCGTTTACTTATCGTCTGGCCCTCAGGTGTTGCTTGCGTTTGTCTAGTCGTTTCTCAGCATCGCCGGATCAAAGGCGGGTACAAGCCCTTCTGACGCGGCTCTCGTCAGCAATGTTTCTATCGCGAGATAGCCGTCCTTCCCCAAATCCATCGAGAAATCATTGACGTATAGCTGAATATGGGAACGGGCAACATCTGCATCCATTTCCTGCGCATGCTTCATCACATAATCACGGGATGCCTCGGGATGTTGCCACGCGTATTGCAGCGAAGAACGAATCCAGTTCGAAATGGCATGATGATCAAGGTCGCGACGTGCGACAATGGCCCCCAGCGGAATAGGCAGACCGGTTTCCGTTTCCCACCAGCTCCCGAGGTCTGTCATCATGGACAAACCATAGGTTGGATACGTAAAACGTGCTTCATGAATGACAAGTCCCGCGTCCATCTCTCCCTTCTGAACGGCTGGCATGATTTCGTGAAAAGGCATGACCACGATCTCGCCTGCACCATCCGGAATGTGTGCGGCTGCCCATAAACGAAACAGCAGATAGGCCGTGGAGCGTTCACTCGGAACCGCTATTTTCTTACCAGACAGATCCGCTGGTTGCAGCGCTTGATGGTCAGCTTGCTCCTTCACCAGAACGAGGGGACCACAGCCGCGTCCAAGCGCGCCCCCGCAAGGCAACAGCCGATAGTCCGGCAATGCCCAGGGCAACGCTGCAAATGAAATTTTCATGACTTCCGGGCCTTCTCCGTTCAACGCCCAGTGATTCGTAATGTCTATGTCCGCATACGTCACTTCCAGCTCTGGCGCACCAGGAACGAGTCCATGCGCCCAGGCATGATAGATGAACGTATCGTTGGGACAAGGTGAGTAAGCGATTTTCATGATGATTGATTCCTCCATCTCTTATGGGTCTCGTCCTTTTTCAAATTCAATGCACTGTGAAATGCTTCAAGGCTGCGCCAACTCGTTCCAGCTGCTGCAATGCTTCCGGGATGCGCCAGGCATCTCGATCTCTCGGTCCGACCACGTTGGAAATGGCTCTGATCTCGATCACGGGTACGCTCTGATCACGGGCTGCTTGCGCTATACCAAAGCCTTCCATACCCTCCGCTGCCGCGTCAGGATAACGGGCCAGCAATCGGGCGGTCGATGAAGCTGTTCCGGTTACGGTGGATACGGTTAGTACAGGGCCAGTACGAACAGGGAGATCATGCTGTTCCAGTCGCGCCACGATCTCGCTGCGTGCAGGCCCATCCGCCTCGATCATCGTTTGGCCAAAGCCCATTTCGTCTAATGGAATAAAGCCTTCCGGCGTCTCGGCTCCCAAATCTGCGGCAATTATGCGATCCGATACGACGATAGAAGTCAGGGGCGCCTGACCAGCAAATCCACCGCCAATGCCCATACTTATCACCAGATCATAAGAAGGTTCTGCTCGTGCCAAACAGCGAGCCGTCGAAGCTGCCGCTGCAATCGGTCCGACACCGCAGGTCTGCACTTCAAAAATGGATGTCTCACCCAAACCACGCTTCACGGCCTCTGCTTCGGCCTCTACGGCCGCCATCACTAAAATTCGTTTATGCATTCGGATTCGTTCCTTCCAGTCGATCCACCTGGATGGATCACGTTCAGATTCGTCACGATATTTCTTCATTAATTAAACCAAATCCAGTCGTTCAATTCAATGGAAATGCACGAATCACAGAATAATCAAAGTAATCGATAAATTGCAACATTTTCATCAATTTATTGCGTTGCAATTCACCGCATGACATGTCATATTATGGATATTCTCAACATGTAACCTGTCCATACTCAATTCAAATTAGAGGAGGGAATTTATGCCTACCAGCTGCCTGCAAAAGGTCATGGCTGTCCTGGAGCAAAAACAGTCCGCACATACCGCTGCCGATTTTGAAATTCCGACAATTTGGGATGTAGAGACCTGCCACCAAACGCCAGGAACTTTCAAGGTCAACCCCTATACCTATCTGTTCAACCAACTGCAACAATCCTTTTCACCGCAGCCCGATGTCGATTATACGCAGGCTCTTTCGAAGATTGAACAGCAACAAGGAGAACCAGGCAAGCCAGGGGACTGGATACATAAAAGCGCCATTTATTCCGTACATATCCGTTCATTCAGTGCCTGGGACCATGATGGCTCCGGGGATTTGGAATTCAGCAACGCACAAGGGTACAAGGAAACCGGCACATTTCTGAAAACGATCGCCCTGCTCCCGTGGATCAAAAGCATGGGCATTAACTGCATTTATTTGCTCCCCATATTCGAAATCAGTTCCCGCTTCAAAAAAGGAGAGCTCGGATCCCCTTATGCAGTCAAGAACTATTACAAGCTGGATACGGATCTCCGTGATCCCCTGCTGGGAGAAGAAGTGACGCTGGAAGAGCAATTCTCTGCTTTTGTGGAAGCCTGCCATATGCTCGGACTTCGCGTGTTAATCGATATTATTCCGAGAACTGCTGCCCGGGACTGTGCGCTGATTGCCGAGCATCCAGAGTGGTTTTACTGGATACGCTCCGAGGAAGCCGACTTATATGGGCCACCGATGGTAGAAGCGATAGATGGCATGAATCCGCCAGAGCTGGAACTGCTTCCGACCGTCTATCAAGCCGATACGGTCAAGGCCCATCTGGCGAAATTCTCCTCCCCGCCGAATGAGCTGGACCCGATGAAGTGGAGACAGTGTCAGGAGATCATCAGACAAAACCCGGATATCGATATGCTGGAGCTGATCGATGAACAATTCGGCATTACGACGGCCCCTGCTTTTGCCGATCAGATCAATGATCATCAGCCACCCTGGTCAGATGTAACCTTTCTCAAGCTGTATCTCGATTTGCCGGAGCATGTGAAAGATTTCATCGCACCATCTCAACCCGATTACATACTGTTTGATATTATCAAATCCAATCTGTATCCCGGACAACAAAAGAACCAGCCCTTATGGGACATTTTGTCGGATATCATTCCTCATTACCAGACGAACTACGGCATAGACGGAGCCCGTATCGACATGGCTCACGCCCTTCCACCTGAACTGGAACTGGATATGATTCGAAAGCCGATGGAGCTAGACCCAAGCTTCTGCTTCATTTCCGAGGACATTACGAATGACAATACGCACTCAGCCAAAAAAGGGGGATATCACATTGTCCTTGGCGGAGCATGGTGGCATGAGCCCCGTATTGCCGAAGGAAAACTGCATCGACTGACCTGGGACATGATTGATTTGCTGAAGCTGCCGATTCTGGCCTGTTCCGAGACGCCGGACACGCCAAGAGCTACATCTCGCGAGGGGGGACAGGCCTTTGCCAACTTGTCCGCCGTGTTGAATCACTTTCTGCCACATGGCATTCCATTTCTGAACTCGGGCTTTGAACTGGGCGAGATTCAACCGATGAACCTCGGTCTGGACTGTACGGATGAGCACAAGTTCTTATTGCCTGCGGATTCCCCTTATCAGGGACGTCTGGCCTTCTTCGACCGAACGGCCCTAACGCATTGGGCGCATCCCGATGCACGGCGGCTGTATCAGATCATCCAGCAAGCTGCTGGGCTGAGGGCGGAATATCTGGAAGCCCTGATTGATCCGAGTCGCTTCCATGCGCGCAAGGTGGACAAAGATAACGAAGATGAGGTGGAACCTGAACTGTTCTTTACCTGCAGATTGTCAGACAAACGCGATGAGCCAACGGTGGAGAAGCTACTGATCCTGGCCAATCTCGACCTGAAGGACAGCCGTACCGTTTCGTTTCCTATGGACACCTTCATGCCGACTGATGCTGGGCAACTGAAAGCGGTGCTGCTCATGAATGGCTTCCAGAGAGTGGAAGAAGCATTGTCGCTACAGCCTCAGGGCGATCTGACTCTTCCTTACGAACCAGGTGAAGTAAAGATTGTGAAGCTGACTTATAACCAATCAGCCTCAGGTACTCATCGCTAGATAACACAACAAAAGCCTTCCTGTTTCATCCCCACTCATTACGAGAGGAGATGACCGGGAAGGCATTCTTCGTTTGGCCACCCTTAACCGTTCACAAACCGTTCACTGGCTTCTCCTTCGATGGAGAATGGCACTCGTATGAGTGTCTCTGTTGTTCCAATGGCTTACCTTCACAGCGATGTTGCTGCACGCAGCTTGGCTGCAACGCACATGCTGCACACTTTCCCTTTCGGCTTTTACGAATAAATCGAGTGAGCATCCATCCTGCATAACCGATGATCAATCCGCCAATCAACCCGCTCAGCATGTTTTCTCCCCCTTCCTGATTGTAAGGACCCTCCCTTTTCTTCACATGCAACGCCCATGATCATACCTCCCATCCCAAGAATCGACCTGTCTGATAGACGATCATCGCAATGACATAGGCAATGATAAACGCATACCCAATCGAGAGAAGCGTCCATTTGCGAGACCCGGACTCCTTGCTAATCGTTGCCATCGTAGCCAGACAGGGCACATAGAGCAGGGTAAACACCATGAAGCTGAACGCCGACAGCGGGGTATATACCTCGGTCATCAAACCTTGCAGCGAGGCCGTATCGGGTACAAAATAGATAATATTCATCGTGGAAACGACGACTTCCTTGGCAAGAAAGCCTGTCAACAGCGCCACACTGGCTTCCCACGTCCCAAAACCAAGCGGTGTAAACAGCGGTGCAATGGTGTGACCGATGAGCGCGAGGAAACTGTCTTCAATCGGCACATCGTAACCGGCAGGTCCCATACTGGAGAGAAGCCAAACCATCACTGAGCCTGCGAAAATAACCGTTCCTGCCTTGCGAATAAAACCTTTTCCCTTGTCCCAGGTACTGCGCCACAGCGTCGTCCATTGTGGAAACCGATACGGTGGCAGCTCCAGCAGGAAGGTGCTTTCCTCTTCGTTTTTCAGCAATGAAGCAGCAAACAACTTTGCCATCAGCAGCGCCGTGACAATGCCCAGCACGTACATCGACAACACGACGGTTGCCTGCATGTCCACGAAAAAAGCCCCTGCAAACAACGCATACACCGGTAAACGGGCCGAGCAGGACATCATCGGCACAATCAGCATCGTCATGATTCGCTGTTTCCGCTGTTCCATTGAGCGGGCCGCCATCACACCCGGTACATTGCAGCCAAAGCTGATCATCATCGGGATGAATGCCTTGCCATTTAATCCAAAGCCCTGCATGAGCCGATCCATGACCGTGGCAGCTCTGGACATGTAGCCCGAATCTTCCAGCAAGGATATCAGCAGAAACAAGATCATAATCTGCGGCACAAACACCAGCACGCCGCCCACACCTGCTACGATTCCGTCCAGCACTAGCGCCTCCAAAAAGGCCGATGCCCCAATACTTGATAGACCGGTAGCGATCCAATCCGTCAATGTGCCCGCCAGAAATCCGTCCAGCAAATCAGACAGTGGTACCCCCAGCCAATCAAAGGTCAGCTTGAACATGAGATACATCAACAACAGGTAAATGGGGACACCGAGTAGAGGATGCGTCACAATCGCATCGATATCATCCGTAGTGGAGGGACGATCCACCGGCCGCATTTCCGTCGTCTTGCTTAGCACATGATCAATCCGTTGCTGTCGAATGCGGTGCAGTTCCGCCGTAATCGCCGAAACGGAAGAATGGCCATCCTCCGGATGTCTGCGGAGCAAGCTGGCTTCCGTCTCTTTTCTGCATACATGCCAATCATCCATATTTATGCCCTGTACAGCGGACAAATACATCTCTACCTCTCTGTTCCCATCGAGCCATTGCAGCGCCAGCCACCGTTTGGACGGCATCCCCTCCTGATCGGGAATCCATCGACTGATCTGAGTGACAGCCTCTTCAATCTCGGGCCCATAGTCGATCTGGAACCTCGGACCTCTAAGTTGACGCTCTGCCAGATGCAGCAGGATCTCCGCACAGCCTTTGCCTGTTCGGGCCATAATCGGTAGAACGGGAACGCCCAACTCCTGGCTCAAACGCTGAATATCGGTGTGCATGCCCCTGCTGCGAGCGACATCTTCCATATTCATGCCAATCAGCATCGGTTGATCCAGTTCCATCAACTGAAGCGTCAAGTGCAGACTGCGCTGCACTGGGAAGCATCAACAATATTCAGCAAATGGGAATACGATGGGGTTAGCAAGTAGGTCGCAACGACGCGCTCATCCTCTGACAACGGATTCAGCGAATAGACACCAGGCAGATCAACCAGACTTCCTGAGCGGTTCGACAAGGCACCTACCTTCTTCTCTACCGTCACCCCACTCCAGTTACCGACATACGCGTACGTATTCGTAAGCTTGTTAAAAAGGGAAGTCTTACCGGTGTTCGGATTTCCGATCAAGGCAATACGGGCTTCATGCAAGGCTCTGACACCTCCAGTCTGTCGGCAATCGATCTGCGCAAACTGATCAACTGACTATTTGCCTCAATGATCAGGGGACCGCCAAAAAGCATGACGCCCTTCAGTTCAATTTCGTGTCCTTCCACCAGCCCCATGTCCTTCAGCCGCCTGCCTGTCGAGCCAATGTCTTCAGCAGGAGACAGCAGGACGGCTCTTTCCCGTTTCTTCAGTTGAGTCAGTTTCAATGCAAACCCTCCTCTATCTATCCTCTCTCTTGCAATTGAGAATCAATATCATTTATGTATACCCTATTATAGAAAGGCCGCCCTGACTGTTCTGTGAGATCTCGCACAATTTCACCACAAAAAACCGAACCATTCAGTGAATGATTCGGTCTTCACGTTGCAACTCATCCTATACCGTTTACATGCTCGCGTATACATCCTGAATCTCGCTGGTCGTGGCGCTTACGCTTACATTCATGCCCTGCAAAGCACGATGAATAATACTAATCGCCTGGGCATTCAATGTCTCGCCATCCCCGATCCCCTTCAAGTCTCCCTCATACTTCAAACCCGCCTTGCTGTCTATGTCCACTTTCAGTTCATCCCTGGTAAAGGTGGGATGGGAGAATACATGAATGATGACGGCATCCCCATTTCCAGAATCCTGCATTTTAGTCCGATAGCCATTTGCTTCACTAAGCGATGGCGTAATAAACACATGGCCCAGGCTCCAGTTGTTGTAGGTGGCCTGTGCATCGACATCATCTCTTCCATGCGTACTGACCCCTTCTCCCTGTCCACCTCTCTTGGCCTTCAAGCCGCCAGCCATAATAGCATCCTTATGCTGGGCAAAAGTCGCATGATAATAGCGACATGCGGCAATGACTCGTCGAATGGTATCTGCCTTTTCTTCTCCCTCCCTAACTGGTACTTCATCTTCCGTTACATGCAAACGGGGCGATATGAAAAAATTCCGGAATTGCGCATTCAGGATAATTTGCTCGGCAAGCACCCGCTCTGTAAAGGTTTCTCCCTCATATTCATCCAGCAATTGTGTTCTCACATCGCTGAAGTATGGTATGCTTTCCTTGCCTTCGCTGCGTGTTCTCATCTTGTTCCACAAGGCGGAGAGGGTGTTCTGGCTCCAGGTCTTCACTTCCGCGTCATCCAGGGAACGTTGAATGACAGGCCTGCCTGATGCGTGGTTCTTCATCATTTGCACCATCGCCTGATTGCCCATTGTCGTTTGAGCCTGTATAAGCAGACTCTCAGCTGTCGATTCTTGCGTATGTGCCGTCGCCGGTGCCTGCACTCCTCCCCTATGGCGGGAAGATGCCGTCTTCTTCTCTCCTTGCGAAGAGGCCGATCGCGTCGATGGTTGTGCGCGCATCGCTTTCATTCTCCATCATCCTTCTTTCTCCTGAATTCTGACTACATATGTACGAACTGCTTTCTTATAGACAATCCGCCTGCTCTACCTTTCTCATATCCTCCACACTTCGATATTTGGTCTGCAAACCCTTTCTCTAACTGGAATATTAATGAAAACTTTAACGAACTGAGGGAGGTTTTGTTTGGCAACTGTCGAAAATAGGAGGCATGGTTCTTAGATTAGAAAGCAGGTGAAGGGATGAAATATCAGGCTCATACTGGTGGTTCGCCATCCAGAGCTGCCAAAACGCCACCATCGCAATCACAAGCAATGAAAAAAACAGACTCATCAAATCGGATGATGCAGCTGCAGCAAAAAATGGGCAATCAGGCACTGCAGCGTATGCTTCAGACCGGTTTCGCCCCAGCCATTCAGCGCAAATCGACCCAAGAAGGGGAAGCGAGCCTGGAACTGTCTGCTTCAAGCGCAGCTCCACAAAACAATGAAAGCCTGACGGGCACATCTTTCTCCTCGGAAAACAGTCTGATCCAACGCAAGGTCGTAATGGGTGTAAACAGCAGCAACGTCATTACATCTGTTGTGTTCGACAGCCGTCCATCCTGGCGTGTCCATGTGCGCAATCATTTCGGGGACTATGATGCGGATCAGGAGAACATACGTCACAAGGTCGGATGGAATGTGCTGGAACGTCAGATTGCTGAGGCTCTGGTCGGTCAGACGCTTGATCAGGCTTATCAGGTACTCAAGGGAGAGGGTGTTACGCCAAGCGGCAAAGACTCCGAAAGTATCCGGGCCGCCATTACCGAGTGGGGCGGACAGGTTTTCAACAACCTCGATAATCTCTTTCTGGGGGATGCCGAGGACAACCAGGCGCTGGGCAGAAAAGCTCCGCAAGCCAATCGACTGTTGAAGAAAGCAGAAGCCGGTACCCTCAAATATCCGGTCAAAGTGAAATTCCCGAATTCCACCTCGATTTGGCAACTTAATGACATTGAGGACGTCAAGGATTGGTGGACGAATGTGCAGGGAGATTGGGAAGACTATACGGATATTCAGTATTTGGAAAATGAGTTTCAGGACATATAAGAACGAAATAAGGCTGCAACTGATTAGGGAGGACCTAACCGGTTGCAGCCTTGTTGGCTTATGCTGTTAATATGGGATGCGTTTACGTGTCTGTCTCTTCCTTTGGTTCCATACGTCTAGCTGCATAGAGCACCGGTGTAGACACCACGGAGATGAGCAGCTTGAATCCATAGGTGGTCAACAGAATCTGCAACCATACATCCATCGTATAGACGCCGGCAAAGGCAATCGTACAAAAGACGAGCGTATCCAGAAACTGACTGACGCCTGTACTCCCGATCGTTCGCATCCATAACTGTTTGCGATGCGGATATCTGGACTTGATCCAGGTAAACAGCTTGACATCAATCAACTGGCTGACGGCATAAGCGAGCAGACTTCCCGCTGCAATACGCGGCAGCAACCCAAAAATGGTCTCCAGAGATTCCTGGGCAAAGTCGGTCTCCTGTGGATCAAACCGCAGTGCCAGCTGCATAATGATCGTCGAAGCAATCAAGGTAAAAAAGCCGAACCAGACGGCTTTTTTCGCCTGTCTGGGTCCATATTTCTCATTCAGCAAATCGGTGGCCATATAAATGGTCGTATACACCGTATTGCCAAGCGTTGTTATTATCCCCAACACTTCAATCGTCTTCAGCACCTGAATATTGGCAATGACCGTGGCAAAGCCGATCCAGGCGAAGATGCCCTGCCTGCCGAACAGGCGATAGCAAAGCAGAAACAGACTGAAATGTGCGGCAACAAACAGCATTCCCCACCAAATATGAAACATTTTTCACACTCTCCTTAGTTTTGATAACGCGGGATGGTTACGAACCGCGACTGCCAGTTAGCAGTGTATGTACCCGAAGACAACTAGATTACTTTACTACAGGTTTTCTGGATGTGCAAGCAGAAAAAGCTGCCTCCACTCACGGAGACAGCTTCATATCGGGTTACGCTCGCTTAGAACGACTGCTGCTTTCGTTTATTATAGGACCTCGAATTTCTTGTAGGACCTCAAAGATTTTCTTCCTTCAGGGCATCAATAATATTTTCTTTCTTCAGCTTGGACGCTGCGTAAAGCATCGTCAGAGACACGATCAAAAACACGCCGATGACCGCATACACGATCTCTTTCCATGGGAGGATGAAATCAAATTCAAAGCCGGCCCCCATCGAATTGTACAGCCATAAGCTGATCAGGATGCTGATCGGAATCCCGAACATGAGTGCCTTTAATCCGTAAAACACACTCTCATAATTCATCATTTTCGTAAAACCACGTGGCGTCAAACCGACCGACTTCAGCATGGCAAACTCTCGTCTGCGCAGTGCTACGTTTGTGCTGATCGTATTGAATATATTCGTGACACCAATGAGCGTGATCAACGTGACAAAGCCGTATAGAAAGATGGATATGACCATTTTGGCCGATTCAGCAGCTTCCTGATCAGCTGCGGCATGATAGATCGTCAGAAATTCACCTGGTTTTTGATGATTTCGGGCATCCAGCCCTCTGATCATATTCCGGAAGGTGCGTTCCTCCATTCCTTCATTTACGTTTAGATACAATCCGATCCGTTCTGCATCTTCCTTCCATTCCTGGCGCTCCATCCGTTGGACCGCTTGCTCAAATACGGTATCTGATACGATGATCGTCGCAGTTCCAACGTCTGTGTAAGGTACAGCAAACGGATTTTCTTCGGTCACATGACTGACTTGAAAGTCAAATCGCTCCGGTTCCGGCTCATTTTCATACGGATAATGGGACAACGACAAGGTTTCGCCTGCTTCAATCTGAAGCGGATTATATTCAGCTACCAATGGATAGCTGATCTTGTTATAGTTGACCAGTATGCCATTCAGTTTGTCCGCTCCCGCATCATCTGCCGGGTTCAAGCCCAGTTCCTCCACATAACGCTTATATTCATGCGGCGATATCTTGACCAGCCTGATTCCCATTTTATACGTACCGCTCTCCACTTGCTTGCTGAAATATTCATCCGTGTTCATATCACCCGAATCCAGCATCTCGTCCTGAATAAAGGGACCAAAGCTCTCCCGCTCCATCTCATTGGCAACAAGGTACAGTTGTTGCAGGAACGTATAACGTTCTACCGCATCTTCCTCGATGATTTGCTGGTAGAAGGCCTGCTGATCACGAGCAGATAGCCCCTCTTTTCTCACTTCATAATCATAATTCGTTTCCGTGTAGTACATATTGGTGCTCTCGAAACCATACAGCATGAAAGATGAGAAAGACAGGTACAGCACAATACTGATACAAAGAGAGAAGACCGTTGCCCGGTACCGCTTCCGCTGTCTCTTCATATTTTTCAGTGCCAGTTCTCCCTCCATACCGAATAGCCAACGGGTTAATCTGGATGTTTTGAGCTTCTTGCCCTTGATGTTAATATCCGAGTTCTGACGAATGGCTTGTACGGGAGAGACACGCGAAGCCCGCTTCGCCGGAATGAAGGCTGACAAGAAGATCGTGAACCCGATGAATCCGACAGATTGCAGCATGGTCGTCATCGATACAATGAGGCGAAGTTCAGCGCTTGTGTCTGCAAGCATGTCCGCGATGAGCTGATTGACAACGCTCAAGGTGACCCCAATGCCCGCGATCCCGGACAAAATGCCGATTGGAATGCCGATCAATCCGAGCAACAATCCTTCATAAAACACCATCTGACGAATTTGTCTTTGAGTAGCTCCGACACTTGCGAGCATGCCAAACTGTCTTTTGCGCTCACTGACGGATATGGCAAAGGCATTATAAATGACCGTTACAGAACCCACCACGACCAGTAAAATGATAATGAGGCCAACCGTTCGGAACATCGCATTGATTTCATTGTCTTTGGTAATGCCCATCCATTTCAGCAGTTCCTCGTTGTAGACCACCTTTTCGACACCGGCCGCCTCGGCTATATCAGGTACCTGCTCAAAAATCTGCTTCGGTTTTTTGGCGACGATCGATACATTCACCAGCTCATCCGGTTTCAGTGCACGTTCATCCAAATAGGCAACCGCGGCAAAACCTGCAGAATGATACCGCTCAAAGCGGGGCATCTCGATAAATCCGGTGATCGTATAGGTCTTCTGTTCGGTCTGAGCCAGCTTTTCTGTTTCACTCAGCGGTTCCTGCACCAGTGTCATGCCCTCATCTACACGATCGCCTACCATGAGATCAATCTGGTCACCAACCTGATATTCTACCCCGCCGCTGTAAAACACTTCTTCACTAAGTACAATCTCGCCCGCCTGCTCTGGCAACCGCCCTTCCACGATATCTACAGGCAAATGGGCAAACGCTTCCGCATCATAACTCTTAATCATCAGATATGGTTTATTTACATCCTTCAAACCCTCCAGCCTGGCGAAACCACTGTCCATACTAAGCATAGCGGTTTTCGTAAAGGCATGTTCAGTCACATATTTGATCTGTTTGGCCTTGACATCATAAAAGGACGCATGATGGGCCCCGTCGGTCTGCTTGGCAGACTGGACAAATACATCCTGAAAACTGGCGATCAGCGTCGATACACCGGTAATGAGTGCAGCGGACAGGATGATGCCGATCAAAGTCACAATCGTCCGTCTGCGGTTCAGCTTCAAATTGCGAATGGTCAGTTGTCTGAATACATTCATGGACGAATCACCTCGTCCTTGCTAATGCGTCCGTCCTGAAGCGTAATCATGCGGTCTGCCTGCAAGGCGATCTGAGGATCATGCGTAATCATGATCAGTGTCTGATTGAAATATTTGTTGGATAGTTTCAGCAACTCCACGATTTCCTTGGAGTTTTGACTGTCCAGGTTTCCGGTGGGCTCGTCCGCGAGCACGATAGCCGGCTGATTGATGAGTGCCCGTCCAATCGAGACGCGCTGCTGCTGACCGCCTGAGAGCTCATTTGGCAAATGCTGCTGGCGCTTGGCTAGTCCCAGCGTGTCCAAGAGATCATTCAGTTTCTTCTTGTCCACCCTCCGGTTGTCCAGCAGCAACGGCAAAGTCATGTTCTCCTCTACATTCAGAATCGGGATCAGGTTGTAAAACTGATAGATCAAGCCGATCTGCCTGCGTCTGAATATGGCAAGCTTCGTTTCATTCAACCCATAAATATCGGTATTGTCGATCATCACCTTGCCACTCGTTGGCCGGTCCACCCCGCCCAGAATATGCAGCATCGTAGATTTGCCCGACCCGGAAGGTCCGATGATCGCTACGAATTCCCCTTTCTTTACACTAAAGGATATGTTGTCAATCGCCTTGACCTGCGTATCCCCCTTGCCATATACCTTGGACAGATTCTCAACGCGCATGATTTCCATTCCTGTCTCCACTCCTTTTGTTTGTGTTGGCTTCAGTATAATGAACCAACATGACAATCCCGTGACGGAAGAGGTGACACTTTTGTCACCTGGATGCAGGATGGAGATGATTTCTGTCTTCAGAAGAGGACGCATGAAAAAAAGTCACGGTAAACGTGGTGCCCTCTCCTGGCTCACTGTGCACGGTCAAATCTCCGCCCTGCTTCTTGATAATGGCATAGGCCATCGCCAAACCAATGCCTACACTGTCGGCACCGGCGTTTTTCCCACGGTAAAACCGATTGAAGATATAAGGCAGATCTTGCGGATCAATGCCGGCTCCGTTATCTGCGATCGTCAGCTTCGTATACAGCGGATTGGTCTCATACGTCAACTCGATTTCACCGCCTTCGGGAGTATGCTCGACGGCATTCTTCAACATATTGACGAGAGCTTCACGGGTCCAGTTCAGATCCCCCCTGAGCATGATCCGTTCATCACCATGAACCGTCACCTGTTGCATGCGGATATCGAGAGGGACACTGAGCGACTCCAGCGACCGGTCAATCAGCGTCTGAATCGGGTAAAGCTCCTTCTTCATTTCAATGGTTCCAGCATCGAGCTTGGCCAGTTTCAGCAGGGAAGAGATGAGCCATTCCATGCGATCGAGCTGTGCCTGCATGCGATGAAGAAATTTTTCCTTGACCTCCTCAGCCGGATTGTCCTGCAGCACATCATGAACGACAAACAGGGAGGTCATCGGGGTCTTTAACTGATGAGATATATCCGCGATGGATGCAGCCAGCTGCACCTTGTCTTGTTGCAGATCATTTTTTTGCTCCCGCAGCATGGAAGTAATCTTGTACATCTCATTTTTGAGGATGCTGACCGTTCCTTCCTCGTTATCTCGCATATCCAGTGCTTCTTCTCCCTCTGCGATCAGGCGGGCATAGTGCGTGACTTCATCCAGCTTTCGATAATGCAGCTGAAGATAACGCCAAAGCACGTACCCCATCGTCACAAACGCAAGCAAAATCAGCAACAGCAGCATAACGATATGACTGTGATGAAGCTGTACCATCGTTGCCTGCTCATTGTAAATCAAATTTTGGTCAATTCCGTAGCGTTTCAGCAATTCCTTGCCGCGCTCCACTTCATCCGTTTGGGGACGAAGAATTTGCTCAACCACCGCTTTTTCATCATCCCTGTACGATTGATCGGTTTGTTCGCCTGGCTTGTCCTGCATGGCGTCATCCAATACCGCAGCTACAATCGCAGCCTGCTGGTTGAAGATCGCCTCCCTTTGGGCATGAAAGTGATAAGTGGCAAGGCCAAATGCGATCACCGCAAATGTCAGCAGCCCCGTGAGCCACAGGATGACAAGTTTTGAAAACTCGGGATTTTTCAGCATCTTCATGGCGTTTCTCCCGCCCTGTAACCCAGTCCCCGCACAGTCTGGATGAGCACCGGATGCTGGGGATCGTGCTCGATTTTCTCGCGGAGCCGTTTAATATATACGGTCAAGGTATTGTCATTGACAAAATCGCCGGCCACGTCCCAGATGCCTTCCAGAATCTGATGGCGGGACAAAGTCTGACCCTTATGATTGGCAAATGTCAGTAGCAGCTTGTATTCGATGGGTGTCAAGGCCACTTCCTGCCCACTTTTGGTTACTTTCGCCTCGGACGGATGAACGGAAACATCCCCCAACTGAATCTCCGTCTTCTTATCCGTCTGTTTGCCGCTTCGACGCAACACACTCTTCATTCGGGAAATCAGCTCTCTGACGCGAAACGGCTTCGTTACGTAATCATCTGCGCCAATATCCAGTCCCATTACGACATTCACTTCATCATCTATAGCGGTAAGGAAAATAACCGGCGTGTCCAGCCGGGAACGAATCTGCTTGCATAAATCAAACCCGTTTCCGTCGGGCAATCCCACATCCAGAATAATGAGATCATATCTGTTCTGATTCATTTGCTCCAACGCCTGTTGGGCGCGATGGCACACCTGTACCGCGAAACCTTCTTGCTGCAAGGCATATTCAATGCCCATGGCAATGGTCGTATCATCTTCTACAATTAGAATCTGCTGCATGTCTTCACCTCTTTCTATGTCTATTATACCGATATCTCTGCGCATTCCGTGACAATATTGTCACCTTCCTCCTGCCGTGCAAATAAAAAAGACGTCCGTGTCATCACGACGGTCGTCCTCTGCTACCTTATTCTCGTCTTTCCTCCCGAACGGGCTTGACATGGATCGGGACCTCATTTCCCTTGAGCGTCTTCGTCTCGAGTTTAAATCGTCCTTCATAGCCAAAAATGGGCCCGAAAACGGGATGGGATACCTTTACTTTAATTCGAAAATGCGCCGTCTCTTCATCGTACCATTCCTGAAATTCAGCCGTGCCCGACAACAGGAGGGGAACCGAAAGGCCGATCCATTTCTCATACCATCTCTGCCTCGTGGATACCAGATGGAGACCGCCCTTTTCGTTGACGGAAAGCTCAATATCTACCGCCAGATGCTGGTGTGTACCCAGGTAGTCCACGATCCCGCCTCTCTGCTGACTGTATATCATCGTTGCATCAAACCGCCGCTGTTTGCGTCCAAAATCAAACGTCCGCACCCACGTAACAGTCTCCCGTCCAAAACCGTCCAAGTACGCATAATTCTCAATCATAAAGGGCACCTCTCTGCCCGTATCGGGAAAGAGGGTATGTCGCTTTGTCCCCAGAGCGAGAAAGGGCCGAAAAACCCGGTGTCCGACCCAAATACGGTCCATGGTTCCGGTCCCGACTTGCGCGATACCGGATGTACTGTTCATTCCGAATCGTTGCTGCATGTTCGGATGCAGCTTCTTGAAATCTTCGCCTAATGCCTGCTCATAGATAGACCGCATCTGCTGCCTCCTCCCATCATGCTCATCCTATAAGGTTCAGTAAGGTCCTATAAGTTTCTGTAAGATTCCAACAGGTTTCATTAGATTCCAATCGATTTCATATGCGATCCACTGTCGCCATTTTACCATCATAGACGCTTTCGTCGCTTGCAGTTCGAGGCCGAAGGCAAGTCTTGCAACTGTAGAAGACCTGTCACCGCGACCACCATCATCAATAGATTGAGCGTGACCGGATTGAATGGGGCGACGAATGAAGAGGGGGCAGAGAACGCTGCTCCAAGCGTCAACAGCAACAACAGCACAATCGTTCCGACATAGGTTGCTTTTTTTCGTGCGAGAAGGAACATCAGAACGCCAAGTCCGATCTCCCCCCACCCAACCACCTGCAAAACAAGCGATTCATAGCCGTTAAACAAGCCAGATCCTCTCAGAATGTCCAACTCACCGCTATCCGGAACGAGCAGCTTCGGTACTAGTCCCTGATAGATCCAGGCAAACGCCAGAGCACATACACAGATAACATGGACAAGCATTCGCTGAATCGACCATTTGGGTGCCATCCCTTTCTCCAGCCACAATCGCAGGCAGTCAAAGCTCCACGCCGTCGCCCAGCTCATCAGCGGATTGAACAGGAACCGATCCAGCCACTGTCCCGCCTTGCCAAATCTCGTTTCATACTGATACTGTGTCAAAAAACGTATCCCGTCTTCCTCCTGCACATATTGCCAATAACCGCTTCCTGACCGGATGAGGGAGATGGGCTGATCCGACCAAAACTTCAGGGAACTGGTGCGCTGACTCGCATCCTGAATCGTCTGAATCGACTCTCCCTTACCGGCAATCTGCAAGCCAAATCCGATCTTCGTACGATAATCAAATTGCTGAGGGTCCGACTGCTGTTCCTTGGGCAGATAGGAAATCTCCGAGAACCTGAGATCCCACTGCTGATGCTGATCGGGATGCTGCGTAGCATGCCAGAGCTTCTCCATGCTTGTATCGATTTTTCGTTCCACATAGATGGGCTTCGAAAAAGACTTCGAAATGGGCTTCGAAATGGGTTTCGACGGACTGGGTTTCATGGTCCCCCTCCTTTAGGCTGACAAGTACGCGTGCACGGAAGGTCTGCCTGACTATCATTGATCTATGATTGATGTATGTCTATGATCTACCTATGTCTATGATCTACCTATTTCCATGATGGATCTATCACTCAAATATAACCTTATTATGCTTTATCTATGATGTTGAGATCAACCTGTGCGAAGAGTTGGGCACCCGCTTCCCGGTCGGCCATCACGAGCAAATGGGGATGGGTTTGCAACAGCGAAGCCGGAAGCTCCGTGGTGATCGGACCGGTTAAGGCGCTCGACAATACGTCGGCCTTGTCCTTGCCTTTGACGACCAATAAAATCATCCTCGCCTGCAAGATGGTGCCCATGCCCATCGTAATCGCCTGCTTTGGCACCTCTTCCATCTCACTGAAGAAGCGAGCGTTGGCCTCTCGGGTTTCTTCCTGGAGAGAGACGACATGGGTGCCCCTTTCCAACCCACGCCCAGGCTCATTGAAGCCAATGTGCCCGTTATGTCCAAGCCCCAGTAGTTGCAGATCTATCCGTCCTGCCTCAGCCAGCAGTTGGTCATAACGCAGACATTCCTGGTGAGGATCGCGGGCCATCCCGTCCGGAATATGCCGCTGGTCTGGGGGCATATCCACATGCCCGAACAGATGCTGCAGCATATAATACGCATAGCTTTGCGAGTGTGAGGGAGGCAGTCCGACATACTCATCCAGATTAAAGGCAAGAGCATGTTTCAGACTGAGCCTTTCCTCCGAAAACACCTGGATCAGCGCCTGATAAATCCCTACCGGTGTGCCTCCGGTAGCCAGACCAAATACGGGACGTTCCTTGCTTCTTGCCAGCTCTACCATCACCTCGCTCGCTGCCTTGTCCAGCGCTTCATGTGAATCAAAAATACGAATGTCCATGACCGTTACCTCCCCTTGTCTTTTCGGTATCTCTGCACCATTTGATACGCATGCTCTAGTCGCGGTACATACGCGTCGAACTTCTTCGTCGTCAAGCCGGTAAACAGAATATCTATAACATGAAGCTGGGCAATCCTTGAGGCCATGTCTCCCCTTCGCATGCCCGATTCAAGCGAGCTTGTAAATAGCGCTATGTCTGCAAGCTGCGACAAAGGACTGGACCCGTACTTGGTGAGGGAAATCGTATAAGCCCCATTGTCCTTGGCACAGCGCAGGGCATCAATCATTTCCGGTGTCTCACCGGAATAGGAAATGACAAAGGCTACATCCTCTTCAGTCAGGCTGGAAGCCGAGGTAATCTGCATGTGCGTGTCCGTAAAGGCAGCAGCCGGCTTGCCAATGCGAACCAGCTTCTGATAAAAATCCTGGGCAACCAGTCCTGAGGTCGCAACGCCGTACAGATCGATTCGCCTGGCTTCCAGGAGACGTTCAATCACCAACTCCCACTGCTCCGGTTCGATCAATTGAGTCGTATCCATAATGGAACGAATGTGATTGGCCTCTATCGCCTGGATAATCGCCGGAAGTGTATTGCCTTCCACCAGATCCTGATACGAATTGGAGACCGACCTGCTCGCCAGATCACTGGAAAGCTTGACTTTCAGATCCGGAAAGCCCGCAAAGTGCAAACTTTTGCAAAATCGCGTAATGGTTGCGGGGCTGGCTCCGGATTGCCTGGCCACCTCCGTGATACTCATTTGGGTCAATGGCTTCGGATGGGCGAGTATATATGCTGCCAGGTCCTTGTCCTTGCCCTGCAAGGTCGGAAGCAGTTCCTGAATCGTATGAAGGATGTAAGACATCTGTTGTCCTCCTTTTATCATCCCGTCCTATTGAAAATAATTTTCAATTTAATTATAATTAAAAAGAAAAATATTTTCAACAATGCCTTGTAAACAACTACCTGATATTTGAGCGGCCTTGATGGTTTCAGGGCGGTACCCGATATAACGGAGGGATAAATATGACCGTACAGGCTCAGACGCAATGGTTTGAACATGCACGAATTTATACCGGATATGAAGTAATCGAAGAGGCTTCATTGCTCGTGGAGAATAGCAAAATCGCGGGTATTTATCGGAAAGGTGACCCCATGCCTGTTCTGTCAGAGACTTGCATACGGGTGGATGCCCGTGACCTGCAGCTGATCCCTGGCATGATCGATCTGCATGTACACGGCGGTGGTGGAGGGGATGTCATGAGCGGAGATCATACGCAACTCGCCGCGATGTGTGACTTTCACGCTGCTCACGGTACGACCTCCCTGCTCGCGACCACGATGTCAGCATCCAGGGAACGCATTCTTCACGCATTAAAAGGGGTAGCCGGTTACAACCGACAACAGACGAACACGGGCGCTCGCATAATAGGTGTTCATCTCGAAGGCCCTTTTCTTCATCCAGCCCGAACTGGCGCACAAAACCCTGCCCATTTGCGACAGCCCAATTTGGCGGAATGCCAACACTATGCGGAAGCGTCAGATCATCAGCTTAAACTCCTTACTATCGCGCCGGAGCTGCAAGGCGCTGAGGATGTGATCCGATGGGCTGTGGACGCAGGAATCACCGTCTCTATTGGTCATTCAGATGCCACGCATGTCCAAATGCTGGAGGCCATCCATTGGGGCGCCTCTCAAGTAACTCATCTATTCAACGGCATGCGCCCTCTGCATCATCGTGATCCTGGGGTAGCCGGCACGGCCCTCATGCATGATGCCCTATGTACGGAGTTAATCTGTGACGGCATTCATATCCATCCCCATCTGATCCCGTGGGTAATGGCGCAAAAACCGAAGGACAAAGTCGTCTGCATCACGGATTGCATCTCGGTAGCAGGGCTGACGGACGGGACTTATACACTTGGCGGATTGGCCGTTGAACTCGAAAACCAGATCGTACGATTGAAGATCGATGACGGGGAGGAAACCCCTGAAGAAGTGACCAATGGAACCCATAGGGAAAGTAATAAGAGGAAGGGTAGCAAAGAAGGCAATCTAGCAGGCAGCACGCTCACCATGCATCAGGCTTTGCGAAATACCTTATCCTACACCAATCTGCCTCTTGAAGCGGTTATTCCTTATTTTACGATTAATGCTGCCAAACAGGCGAAAGTAGATCAAACAAAAGGCTCACTGGAAATCGGGAAGGATGCAGATATTGTCATCCTGGACCATGCAGGAAATATTGCCGCTACCTATGTGGAAGGGAAGCGCGTATTCGCTGCCCAAAATTTCTTATCCGTCCACAGTAGCAAAAGTCTATAGGCATTCATACCCTGTGGGTGAAGGAGGTGCTTCACATGCATCATGCACAACCCCAAGCCCAGATGGAAAAGAAAGACCTGCAGCACTTTTGCCACCAGCATCGCTACTATTATGTCATGGCGGAAAGTCAGGATGGTCATCAATATGACGGCATCATTGAGTCGATGGACGATGATCATGTATATATGCTGCTGCCGATGGGCGATCAGGAATCTGAAGGTCCAATGATGAATGCGCAGAGACAATATTACCCTTATGGCTATCCTTATGGGTATCCGTATGGCTACGGGTATGGATATGGCTACCCGGGTCGCTTCCGCCGCTTCGGTAGATTCAGATTCCCGTATTACGGAATTCGCAGATTGTTCTTCCCTTATTTTTACTAATCCATAACGCTTGAATCATCACTTTCGATATTATTGAGAACTGGGAGATTGTCAGCCAGGCCAGACCGAAGAGACATGTTCACCTGTCTTTATCGGTCTTTTTTTTCTTTTTATATCTATCTTGTTATATCTATCTTGCCCGTTAACCTCGACCGCCATCATTGTCTCCTGTTCATATAAGCGCTCGTCTACAAAATGACCTCGATATACATACATGATTTCATTTCGATCGTCTTTTCGCCGAATTCCACGGTTCCCCCAGGCGGACGGTAATAATTGAACGCTTTCAATTGATCGTAGGTTTCGATAGCCAGGATCTTGCCCTGTTCTTAATCAGCACGATCGTCTATCCCTTGATTCAATACTTTTGCATGTGACTCAACCTCTCTCCGCATTTGTTTATGTTTTTTCTACCTGTCTGGCTTCACTTTTTCTATCTCCATATAATATGTCAGCGCGGACTCGATCACCGATTGGGCCATTCCCGTTCTTGACTGAATGCGTTCGCTCCAGGCGAACAGCGATTCAAGCGGTGCTTCCGGTTGGAGTCCCTGGGGAGTTGAGACAAAACTGTGCCATCTGGAAAACTCCCAGTGATGCACATCGTCATTTCCCAGAAACAGTCTTCGTTCTACTAGTGATTGCCGCACATCACGCTGCGAACGCCCACCCGCTTCCCAAACCTGTCCGTCTTCCACAGGTTCCAGTCCGAACACCTGTCTGCTAACTTTACCGTTGGGACGTATATAGGCGATTTCTGCTTGCTGATGTTGAACTTTCACCTGGGTCCGTGCAGCCGGAAAAAAACCAGCCATCATATCTTCACAAAAATCCTCACTCCGTGGATCAACCAAAATCGGCTGTATCCACTGATCTCCCAAATCACATAAAAATCGATATCCCTCATGATTGACCACGATAACCGCCACATGGGCGTTGGGAGTGTGCCAGTCGTGACCGGTCGCATAGGCCGTGATGCCTTTCAACCGGCATTCATCAATCAGCCAAATCGCCAGATCAAAGCAATTGCCTGAGGTGCCATACAGATGGCGGTGCTCCTTCATTTGCGCGACTGTTCGTTGGCTGACACTTCCCTGATGCTGTTTCCAGTGCCAGGCCTTGGTCAATGTCTCCATCGCAAAATCATCAAACTGCTTCCACACTTCCATCACATCCGTCGTAGCATGCACTAGTACGTCCTCCTCAAGGTTTGGCAATCAGTCCGGTCTTCACTCCGCATGCAAATCCGGCCTGTTCGTAAAATTGCAGTGTGCCCGCTTCCTGTGCACCGGTCATGAGCATCACCTTATAGCATTGCTGCTGCCAGGCCGTTTCCAATGCAATTTTTAATACGCGTGTGGCAAGGTCCTGCCTGCGGAATCGGGCATCGGTCACAACATTTTCAATCAAGCCATACGGTTTGCCGCCTCGCGTCAAGTTCGGTATGATGACGAGCACACAGGTCGCCACCAGCTTATCTTCTACAAAAGCACCGAATAGGTAGTGGTAGTCATCCTCCTGGATTTGCTGCAGCAAGGGCTGTAGCTCATTTGAAGAAAGAACTGGATCTTCCGGATGCATCTGTTCATACAAATCCATCAACTGCGGCCATTCTTCATCATGAATTTGCCGAACGTGGCTCATTTCGGCCATCGATATTCCCTCCTAAATCAACCTTTCTCCATATCGTCAATTCCATATATGAGGGCGATCCACTCCCATTGTTCTCATATAGTTTAACAACTGGCCGGTGTGGACAGATTCGTGATAGGCGATGCGCAATAGCATATCCCCGAGTTTTTTCACATAGCCGCCTGCCTCAAGAAGATCAATATCGATGTTTTCCAAATCATCGATAGGAATGGATTGAAGATACGTCAAGAATTTCTCCCGATACGGCTTTGCAAATTGAAGTTCATTCTCTACCGATATGAATGCTTTCCCTTCGAAAGGATTGAATACATCAGCTAAGATTTTCCCCCCTCTTCCTATTAGAACTTGGTGATAAAGAAACTCCGCTTGTAAGATATGTCTGATCATTTCCGCACACGTAAACGCTTCGTTATCCGGTTTCCAATCCAACATTTCGTCGGGGATCGCTTTCCAAACCCTCTCACTTCTACTTCTGATCTCTTGAAAATTTAAAATGATGACATCCATTGCATTCATCGACACCACACCCGTTTCTTTTAAATTTAAAGCTGGATTTGACCTCTTTTTCAGACGGTTACTTATGTAGAAGAAACTCATTTGCTAGCTTACAATCCCTCATGCCTATCAATCAGGTCCATGAATATCAGGGTTTGGAGACATGGATTAGATATAACGCATCCATAAAGAAAAACAGACTTGCTGCCTTGTGCTCTCAGCGAAGTCTGTATCATCTGTCGTCATGATGTTGTCATTGAATGCCAATTCGGTTCGAATGAAGTTAGAATTGGGGATTCCGTAAATCAGGATTCGCCTTCCATGTCTACATTGTGGTAGACACGCTGTACATCCTCCAGGTCTTCCAATGCATCGACCAATTTCTCAAACTGTGCCAGGTCTTCCTCAGACAGCGTTACTTCGGTTTGCGGCAGCATCGTCAGCTCGGCGATACTGAATTCAGATACACCCGCTTGGCCAAGCGCTTCCTGTACCGCATGGAATTGATCCGGTTCCGCATACACAATAACGGTGGTGTCTTCCTCTAGCAAATCCCGCGCATCCACGTCCGCTTCCATCAGGATTTCCAGCACTTCATCGGCACTTTTTCCTTCCAGTCCGATCACAGCAGTTTCATCGAACATATAGGAAACAGAACCGCTGACGCCCATGCTGCCGCCATTTTTATTGAATGCAGAACGCACTTCCGGTGCGGTGCGGTTGACGTTATTCGTCAGCGCTTCCACGATCAGCATGGAGCCGCTTGGGCCAAATCCTTCATATCTTAGCTCTTCGTAATTCTCATCCGCTCCGCCCTTTGCCTTCTCCAGCGCACGATCAATGATGGCCTTGGGTACATTGTATGTCTTGGCGCGCTCCAGAACGACCTTTAAATTGCGGTTTGATTCCGGGTCCGGCTCACCCTGCTTGGCGGCTACATAAATCTCACGCCCGAATTTGGCATAAATACGACTGGTGTTTTTATCTTTGCTTGCTTTTTTCTCTTTGATATTGTTCCACTTGCGACCCATTGTGTCCCCTCTTTCTGCCAGGTTAAGAAGTATGATTCGATTTTTGCGGCAAATTCACTCTTACAATCTTACATTTTATCACAAACCCCCGCTAACCTGAATGACAAAAATCCGCGTCTGATCTAAATGACAAATATCCTGTACATCTTCGTTCTGTTCGGTTCCCGTTTACCCTACACGATTCATACAGCCTGTGATTTTCCCTTCTCGATGTTGACCTTCGCCAGCAGAACAATACCAGCTATGAAAAACAAGAGCAGCGCAAGGATTCCCCACCGGCTGGAGCCTGTCAACAACCCGACAGTTGAAAAAACGAGCGGTCCGACAATCGCAGAAAATTTGCTGGACAAATTCAGAAAACCGAAAAATTCAGCAGCCCGCTCTTTCGGGATCATTTTGCTGTATATCGAGCGGGACAAGGCCTGACTTCCTCCCTGAACGAGCCCCACCATAAAGGCAAGTAGATAAAAATGAAGGGCCGAGGTCATCAGCGCCCCCAAGAGTACGATCAGCACATACACCCATAGCGATAGCGTTAAGGTTCGCTTCGATCCCCATCTATCCGCCAGCTTTCCCAGCAACAGCGTAAACGGGATGCCGACAAACTGGGTAATCACCAGCGCACCGATCAGATCTGAGGTGCCAATGCCGATCTCTTTGCCATAGATCGTCGCCATCGTAATGATTGTACTGATGCCGTCATTGAAAAACCAGAAGGCCAACATAAACTTCAACAGCTCCGGATATTGCCGGAGATGGCGCAACGTATGCCAAATGCGGCTAAAGCCAATGCGTGCATACTGCCGAACCTGTAGTTCGCCATGCCGCCGCGTGTCTCGTACCCGCCTCATCAATGGCAAGGAAAACAGCAACCACCATAGCGCCACGGATAGAAATGAAATCCGTGTCCCCGTCAGCGTATCTGGGATGCCGAACCATTCCGGCTTCTGAATCCACAGCAGGTTCAGCACCAGCAGAAGGCCACCGCCTATATACCCGAAGGCAAAGCCTTGTGAAGATACCCGATCCCGCTGCTCATCCGGGACGAGATCGGGCAATAGGCCGTCATAAAACGTATTGGCATTAGAAAATCCGACCAGGCCAAAGATGAACAATCCCGAAGCCAGTATATAATCTCCTTCCCCGACAAAAACAAAGCCTGCCGAGGCCAAAATGCCCATCAAGGCAAAAAATCGCAAAAAGCGCATCTTCAAACCGGAATAATCCGCCACAGCTCCAAGCACGGGTGCCATCACCGCCATCAAAACCATCGCAATCGTCTGGGTAAATCCCCAGTATGATGTCGCCACATGATCCTCCAGCGGAGCTGCGGCCACTTCAGAATAAAATACGGGCAGAACAGCAGCCATCATCGTCGCTGCAAAAGCTGAGTTTGCCCAGTCATACATCACCCAGGCTCTCACGTGCTGTTTGTTCGTGGACATCGATCTTCTCCTTTTCCCTGTTTTTCCTCTCTGCTGCGCGAAGCAATGGTCTACTGATTTCAGGAAAAATCCAGGTCTCCATATCTATCTATGAATGATTTGGTGTTCATCTCCATCGATCTATATATGAAAGATGCCGTTATCAGACTGACAGGACTGACAGGACTGTCACTCGTATTCATCCACTTGCTTGTACATCCCGCTCTGGGAAGAAGGAGAAAAAAATACGGCGTTTCCGAATTCCTCTGCCTGCTCCCATTTGTCATACTCGGCCAGATAACGATAAAGTCCTTCATCTGTCTGTGAGATCAGTTGTTTACCAGCGACGCGAAGGTCACCGGGTGCCGTTACCATCTGTTTGAGATCATGTTGGGCATGCCATTGATAATAGGTGGAATACCACAATCCGGTTTGCTGGGATCGTGCTTGTTTTTCCAAATAGGCGAGTGAATTGTCCAGCAGCAGAACCTTTCCTTCCGCCTCATCTACAGACCCGTCTCTACCCTCATAACGGGTCCATATCTGATCATCTCTCGTGACCGTCCAGTAATAGCCTTGTTCCGAAATGTGCACGGGCATCCTGGGAATGTTCGGCCACATTCTGATTGTTCCAGTCGTATAGCTTTGTTTTTCTATGACTGGCTCTGTAAGATTCGCATAGATCCATCTGTGAAACGCGTACGCATAATCTGTCTCACTCTTCAGCGGCGTAATGGTCATGAATACCAGCCGATCCGTCCACTGATCGTAAGTAACCTGATGAAGCCTTTCTTGATTGTTGCTGTCTGAAAAATCCTGAATCACTTCTCGCTCCTGGCGGTTCACGTCATATACATAAATACGATGATTGTCCGCATAAAGCAATCGTTCATGATCCAGCCATTGTACCCGTGAAGTCATGGCTGACAAGCCTTCTTCCATGACTAACGGCAGCTCTCCCTTCCTGTGCAATACAAGCTGGTAGGCTCTTTCGGCATGGAGCATGCTCTGATTCCATATCTCTGCAACCCCAACGTATTGCTTGTTGTCCGCTGAAAATACGATGTCTGCATAGAAGTAATCCAGCTCTGACCATCCCACTCGTTCATGACTGTTCATATCGAACCAATTCTTTTTCTGTACTCTCTCTATGGAGATGGAAGGCAAGCGCGAACCGATCTCAATAAAATTTCCGCTCTTTGCCCGGAAATGCTCCAGCGATACTGTGAAATGGGTGCCGTGGTCACTTATGAAGAGGTTTCCAACTTTCTCTCGTGCATTGTCCCATATATGCAGTTGATAGGTTGTAGGATCAATCCATTCTCCGGCTGGCAGCAGTTCAGTTCCATACCGGGTATCCATTTCTTCAGAGAAAACCAGGTTCAAACTCTTTTTCGAATGCGACACTTTCACAGCTGCATGCTCGGATATTCCCGTATGAACAACCAGTCCGTCCTCCGAAAGGGAAGTCTGATCCACGATAACCCCCAGCTTTTCATGCTTTATAAACTCCATCGGTTTCATATCTCCCAGCTTTACTTTAATAGGAGACTGTTCATAAATGAGAGACAGCAGATATATGCCCTCTTCTCGTTCTTCTTTCGTGAACGTATATCGGGTCGTACCCTCTATGCTGATTTGATTGAGCAGGTCTTCGACCGTTGGATGAACAAGGCTCGATTTCAATTTGAGATCAATCAATAGTTCCTCCCGATGCATCACCAGTTGAGTCGGAGTCTGATGAACCTCTGTCCCTTCAAAGGAATAGATTTGCTGACTTGCTTGATCATCGCTTTCCCCGATACCTATCGAGAGGATATCCCGACTGAATACAAAATCCCCTTCTGTTGAAAGCTCTGGGTTCGCTGTCCCTTCTATCAGATTTCTTTGTTCCGCTTCACATCCAACTAGCAAGACAAGTATGGTTACGAGCAGAATGAATGGCCACCGGTTCCGCACGGGACTCCTCCTTATTTTCACAATCATGAACGTTCTTCTTTCATTTACAGTTGTACATGATGCAGCCAAGGTTGGTTATGATCTATTCATTTCGACTTTTCCTATATACTTCCTTCTTTTCCTGTTCTATTATTTGTTCTTCCAACAAGTTTCGACTTTAGGTGAAACCTAGGAGAAAGAGTCTCGTATGTACTGATACAGGAGGGATTAGACTTGAAAAAAATGAAAAATGGACTCTATCTTCTGAGCTGGATCGCGGTATTACTGGTTTCCTACAACTTTCTGATCGTTGAAAAGCCTGATCGGAATGAAGAAAATTGCCAATCTGTCATAACCAAATATGCAGATGTCATCAAATGGGACGACAACACGTACAAAGTGAACGTAAACGCAGAAGCATCGTCTGTGGTAAAGGGAAAGGAATTGGGTCAAGTGCAACATACCGTCGATGCGGATTCATGTGAGGACGATAAATGGAAGAATGGAGCCGCTACTGCTCTACCTGAGGGCACCATCCTTTATAAAGTGGAAAACGAATCCTCGGAATCGGTACTGTTTGCTGATGGCAAGGTCTATCAGCTTATACAGTAAACCGAAATAATGGCCCCATTTTCAGCTATCCACATTTCTAGTTTATTTCGGAACCATCTATACCTATGATCAAACCAGGTCTAGATGGTTCTCATTTTTATCGTCGTGAGGGTTGAAACGAGAATGGGCTTATGTCAAAATAGAAAAGGTTTATACATAGACAGATAAAGAGGTGGTTTTTTGGAAGGATTGCTTGCATTTTTACAGGAAAATTTATGGATTGTTTTGTTCATGTTGCTCGTTTGTGTGTTGATCATCAAGTCGATCAGATCAAACCTCAAATGGCTCCCCGTGGTTGCATTAGTGGGCGGTATGCTGTACTTTGGCTTCCAGCATGAACCTGCTGAGATTCTGGAGGCAGAAGCCGTCGCAGCAGAAGAAGCGGCAGCCGCAGCCGAGGCGGAGGCGATTGACAAGCTGGCCTCTCACACCGATTATGTATATGAAGAAGACTCGGACGGCCAGTTCGTCATCAAAGGCAAGTCCGATCAGCGTATAAACGTGAAGGGTGCAATCAACGGCAAAACCGTCACCATTATAGATGGCGATAAAGAAATGGAAGTAGGTCGCAGCAATAACAAGCTTCGTGCCTTCATCAATCTGATCGAAATGAGAAGTGATTAAGTACATAATCAGCATGTAACAGCAACAGATGGTTAATTGTGAGCGATGATGAGTGGATGATGGAGGAATAAAGAGATGAACTCACGAGCTCCACTTTGGACCAATCTGCACCGCCATTTACCTTTTGGAATATAATGGGCTGTTCGATATTTATGACGGATATAATCCAGTTTGATTGTAGACAAACACAGATGAAGATTGCAAATTATCAAACTGGAAATAATTGTGTTGATAGCTATCGTCTTCACCTTGGGCGGTTCTCGATACACACTGCTTCTATTCACACTTAATAGATTCTTCTTCCAGCAGGGTCCGAGAATTTCTGTAGATTTTTTTCAGCCAGCCTACCTCATAGGTAAGCTGGCAGACTTTATGCTCTAGTTCTGCAATATGCTCGTGGCTGTGTTCGAGTTCCTTTTATCTTGGAAGGCCCTTTCTTAAACACTTTCAAAGCTAAGAACTCTTTTTTCCAAAGAGAGAAGACCACAGGACTAACATCATACTTTGCAGTGATTTCATTCACTATAGACTATTCAGCTAGGATCTCCAATACAACCTTCGGTTTAAATTCGGCGGGGTAGTTCGTTCTCTTTTTCATAGTCTTAGTAGAACTTAGATTTTAGATTTTGTATCTCACCTCTTGGGAGAATTATACACTTACATTATAGTAATGAATTTTTCTAATACTTCCTCATTCATAGTGACCCTTTTCTTCTATACACCACATCTCACCATCAATACCTTTATCAGTATAGGTATATATTCCGCTGTAAACAAGTCTACCAAAGAATTTACTAGCCATACTTGTAAAAAGTTGTTTTTCGCCCCCAATAAGCCAGACTAATTGTAATTCATTTGCTTCAAGCCACTCGTTCATGATGTCTTTCCTAATTAATGCATATGAAGGGCCAATTTCTTTAATGCTTGGATCAATAAATGCTAGATTATTATTTGAATCAACCCATTCCCCATATGTATTATGCTTAAATTTCAAGCCCATATCACTAATTAAAAGTTTATTTGGCAAGTATATTGAAATTGACTTATTTAATGATTTGTCGGTGCTACCAGACTCCCACTCATACTGATTTGTAGGAACAAGATAGTTAACATTTATTAATTCCCGCCAATTAGCATCAGAGTCCGATTCTATCCAATCAAGCATTTCTTTATAATACGGATGCCAAGGATATTCTTTTAAAAATCCTTGGTGGTCTGTTGAACTTGGATTCGAAATATCTGGATCGCATAAGTTTTCACCCTTTAGTTTCTTTTTAAGTTTATCAGCATCTTTTTTATTAATAATACATGTATTTATCCTAAACCAGGCATCTTGACTTGGAATTTTATCTTCATCCATTTCGGGTTTCTTACTCCATTTAGAAAACCCTCTTAGAACCATCCACCTTTTATTATCAATTGGGTTTGTCCTTTCTAATAACTCCTTAAACGGAGGGACAATTGCCTTATCCCAAAGCCAAGACTTCTGATTTTGCAGTTCGTCATTAACAAATGGAAAAACAAAAGGTTGCCACCACGAACCTTCGAATTCATCCCATCCCGAATCTTCAGTTTCTCGTATCCACAAGGATGGATCTAAATCACGCAAATGATTTTGCCAAGGACCCCTGAACTCTGAATCATCTATATCACTATAACCACGGTCAACCCAGTGCAAATTATCCGACATAATTGCTAATAGCTCATGAAAAGCAATCCATTGGTACTTCTTGCCAACCCTTTCTATCCTGGATGGGGACCTATCATAATTTTTAGCATACATTCTCTCAAAATCCTTAAACGTGGGATGCCACCCTAACTCATACGCTCTTTTGCAAACCTCTTAAGCCCCCTATAGTATTTGGACAATATAAGTTCATATGATTATACTATTCATAGTCAGGGGGCGCTTCATTTGAAAAGACAAAAGTATGCAAGAGAATTTAAACTGCAAGTGGTGAAAGAG
>NZ_JBHUMM010000042.1:94727-125525 GCF_042685085.1 Marinicrinis sediminis | reverse complement strand
CCTTCTCCAGCTATCCGTTTTCTATCCAGAGCGTATTGGTCAGCATTTACCCTGAATCATCAGGTCAATCTCCCTTATGGGAGATTCCTTATAAATGAGTTTACACAAAATTATTGACAGACCCAGGATCTATAGTCAATTATTCCTCTGTGTTAATTTTGTTTGTGTGGATTGACAGTATCGCAGGTGCGAAGCTTGCCGATATTGTAGCCAAATGCAAACCGATGGCCGTGATCAAAGGAATATAACGTTAACCAGTAAGCCCCTCGCTGTCGGATCTCGGCGAGGGGCATTTGTATGAAATGGAGAAGCTGGGACTCGAAGCTAGTAATCGAACCTGAAAATGGAAACCTCGTGGAATGTTTTACGTAAAAACATTCATAAGGAGGGATATGTATGCTAACTTTGGCAGAAGAATTTTTGCTTCTGGCGTATGATGACCACAAAGGAACACCGCGTGTGCCCCAATACGGCCTCCCTTATGGCCTTGCGGGAGCGGTTCTGATGGAGCTGGCTCTGCGGGGCATCGTCCGTCAGGAAGACAACAAACTCTATCTGACTGCTGCTGAGAAGATCGAAGCGGATGCTGAATTTGGACCTCTTGCGTCGTATGTGAAGGAAAAGTCGGATCAGCTTGGCAGACCCAAATCCCTGAAATACTGGGTGCTAGGATTGGGTAAACAGGTTAAAAGGACCGCATACAGACCTTATCTGTTGGAACGGTTGAAAACGAAAGGCTTACTGACATCCAGGAAAGAAAAATACTTTATTTTCTTTACGATGACCGTATATCCCTCTATAGATGTGGGTGCGAAAGAAGAGATTCGCAAGCGAGTCAGAGAAGCCGTTCTGGATACATACACACCAGTCGATGAGAGAACGACCATGCTGATAAGCCTTTTGAAGGCATGCCGCGCAGATCGTCATCTCTTCAGCCAGGCGGAGTATAAAACGGTCAAGCAGCGCATGACACAGGTGATGAAAGAGGAGCCGTATGGCCATGCAATATCCAAGGCGATCCTTGAATTGCAAGCGTCCACGCAAGTGTATGAATAAGTGAAGGGTGGAAAAGGAGTACGCAATAATAAACGAAAAGCGCAAGTTTCTGGTTTTGTAACCATGGAACTTGCGCTTTTTTGAATAGAAACGTGAATAGGACGATGAGGTTTATTTGCTTTCTTTAATGCTGATCTTTATACGTTAATCGAATCAGCTTCAAGCTGCCCTCAAGAAATACTTTCTCTCTCTCCGTTAATTTCCCGAGCGGTTCTTCTGGAAGGAACTCAAAATGATCGACTCTCCCTAATAGGTAATCTGTAGAAGTATGCAGTACATCAGCCAACTGAATGAGCATGTCATTCGAAGGGCTGCTATGTCCATTCTCGTAGTTGCTGATGGTCGATTTGGTTGTGTTGACTAGCTCGGCCAATTTTTCCTGGGAGTATCCTCTTATTTTTCGAATCGTTTTTAATCGGTTGAGAAATGTATTCATGCTTAATCCTCCAATCCAGGAGCGAATTGCTAACTTTACTCCTATAGTAATGAAAGGAGAATGTTCATGATATGATGTACAATAAAATCACTATTATCATTTATAAAGTACAATTATATGGTACTATTTTGTGTGAAGAGATGAAAAATACAAAACGATCAGAAAGGAAGGCTATTTATGTTTTTAGGTCATTTACATATCGTTTGGGTCATAATCGGTTTACCTGTTCTAGGATTGACGATTTTATTGGAAATAAACTTTAGAAAACAACAAAGAAATAAAAATCATGATGTGCATCCAGACAATGAGAAAGAAATATCGAAAAGAGGGTGAACAAATAAAGGAAAATCAATGACAGACAAAGAATACAGATATTGTCGTAATTTGATGAACAATGAAATAATGGGGGTGAATAGATGTACATTGCCCATATACGCAAGCAGGATCAGGAGAATCAATCTGTAGAGACTCACTTGGATGAGGTAAAGGAGCTATCAGAACAGTTTGGTCAAAAAATAGGCGTGAAATACTTGGCCGGATTAGCTGGTTTATTGCATGATCTAGGAAAAAATACGGAAGCATTCAAACAATATATTAAAGCTGTCGTAGAAAATCCAGTTGAAGCACCGAGAAAAGGTTCTGTGGATCATTCAACAGCAGGAGGCAAGTTGCTGTATGAATTGTATTATCGGGAAGAGGCAACTTTGTATGAGAAGTTGGCAGTAGAGTGGACAGCTATGTGTATCATTTCACATCATCAGGGATTGAGGGACTTCTTGACACCACAACTGACTTCGACTTTTTTGGAGAGGGTTTCTCATAAAGAACTACCGGAGTTTAATCAAGCTAGAGAGACATTTTTAAATCAGCAAATGACGGTAGAACAGTTAACCGACTATTTTCATCAGGCAGTTGAAGAAATAAAAACAATCATTGGATTGATGAAAGAAAATACGCTTCATCCGATAAGCTTGTCACTGGTGATAAAATATATCTTCAGTTGCCTGATTGACGCCGATCGTACCAATACGAGGAAATTTGAAGAAGGGAACAGTCAAGGAACTCGCTTTCAGAGTAAGCCTTACTTTCAGGATCGGTACGAGGCTTTACTGGAAACTGTAACAGCATATCAGAATGGTGAAGATTCAGACCATCCTATAAACCGATTAAGAAATGAGATGTCCATGCAATGTGATCAGTTCGCTTCCCGACAACCTTCCGGAATTTATACGTTGTCTATCCCTACGGGTGGAGGGAAGACTCTTGCCAGTATGCGATATGCACTTAAACATGCAGTCACATATAACAAAGAAAGAATTATATACATCGTGCCGTATACCACGATCATAGAGCAAAATGCAGAAGAAGCTAAAAGAGTTTTGAGGGATAACGCCAATATTTTGGAGCATCATTCCAATATTATTGAGCAGGAACCTGCTGATCTATCTGGGGAAGATATCGCTGCTTATCAGTCCCTTCACTTAGCTAAAGACAATTGGGAAAGTCCGATCATATTTACAACGATGGTACAGTTCTTGAACACGCTTTATGGCAAAGGAACGAGAAATGTTCGAAGACTGCACCATCTATCCAATGCGATTCTGGTATTCGATGAAGTGCAGGCTGTTCCTGTCAAATGTATCTCGATGTTTAATGAAGCGTTGAATTTCCTGCATACCATCTGCCATTCAACCATTGTATTGTGTACGGCTACACAACCTGCTCTTGATTTTGTTGAGCATGATTTGAAGATTGCTGCAGATGCAGAGATCATTCCGAATCTGGATAAGGTGAGTGCAAGTTTTAAACGTGTTCGGGTAGAAGATCGAACACGTCCGTCTGGTTATAATGTCTCGGAGCTTAACGTGTGCATTCAGACGGAACTCGACAATGTAAGATCCGTTCTTGTGATCCTCAATACAAAACGTGCTGCAAGAAAGCTTTATGAAGCCTTGCAACAAAACGAGAAGGACGATGATTCGCCTGAAAAAGGATACAGGTTATTTCATCTTAGTACCAACATGTGTCCGGCCCATCGCAAAGATGTATTACGCAAGCTAAAACAATCACTGAGTGATGGCGAAAGGGTTGTCTGTGTAAGTACCCAATTGATCGAAGCGGGCGTGGATATCAGTTTTGAATGTGTGTTTCGTTCTCTGGCGGGACTGGATTCGATCGCACAGGCTGCTGGACGCTGCAACAGACACGGTAAAGACCCAATTCGAAACGTATATATCATAAATGTCAACGAAGAAGACATCACAAATTTGAAAACCATTCAGGCAGGTTCTGATATAACCAAGAGGGTGTTGGACGAATATAAAAAAGATCCGGATTCATTGGGTCATGATTTATTGTCTCCACAAGTGATGAGAATGTATTTCTGTTATTACTTTCATCGCATGAAAATAGATATGCATTATGCGATACCCGTGTTGGAAAATCATATGATCGATCTATTGGGGAGAAACAGCCGATATACTTCTGCTTTCAAGAATGCCCATGCAGAGCATCTTCCTATTCTCAGTTCACAATCCTTTGCAACAGCGGAGAAATATTTTAATGTGATTGATCAACCTACTACCTCTGTGTTGGTACCATACAATGCTGAAGCGAATGAACTACTGGTGGAACTTAACGGAGATATGAATACGGACAGGTTGGGACAAATACTAAAGCAGGCTCAGCAGTATACCATTAATATTTACAAGCATGAAATGGACAAGCTCGAGAAAAGTGATGACCTTTATGTACTGTTACATGGCAGTGTGTATGCGTTAAGAGAAACCGCTTACGATTCAGAAATTGGATTGGATTTGGAAAGTGGGAATGGCTGGAGTGTGGAAATCCAATAACGAAGAAGAACCCTCATATTAAAGGGTTCTCAAATGATAATCTATAATTTTCAATCCACGCGGGTTCCATTAGCTGTGACCAGCGACAATAGAATTGTAGCACATTCCTACATGAAGGAAAAGATTGAATTTAATTGGAAAAATCATCTTTACACTATTTGGTTTTAATGATACAGTATTTTATAAATGATAATATATAAGAATGAAATCAGGAGGTGGAAAATGAGGAATCAAATTGAATTTGAAGTCTTCGGAAAATATGCCCTTTTTACAGACCCGTTGACAAAGATCGGAGGAGAGAAATTCAGCTACCAAATCCCGACCTACCAGGCATTGAAGGGGATTGTGGAAAGCATATACTGGAAGCCGACACTAGTTTGGGTCATCGATGAAGTCAGGGTGATGAATCCCATCCAGACAGAATCAAAGGGAATCCGACCTATTGAATATAGCGGAGGCAATACACTAGCCTACTACACTTATCTCAAAGACGTCCGTTATCAGGTCAAGGCTCATTTTGAATTTAACCCCTACAGGGAGGATCTGGCGTATGATCGCAATGAACACAAGCATCATAATATTGCCAAGAGAGCCGTGAAAGCTGGAGGCAGAAGGGATATCTTCTTGGGAGCGAGAGAGTGCCAAGGCTATGTCGAGCCTTGCCATTTCGGGGAAGGGAAAGGTTACTATGATGAGGCGAATGAAATAGCATTTGGTGTGATGGTACATGGTTTGAACTATCCGGATGAAACAGGGCAAAATGAACTCCAGACTCGTTTGTGGAAACCCGTGATGAGAGATGGCGTTATCCGCTTCATACGCCCAGAGGAATGTGAATATGCTCGTAAAACAGGTGAAAAAGCTGTGAAATCATTCCATTCAAATGAGTTGCAATCCGTTGATGAACTGTACAGGGAGATCTTTCAGGAATGAGGTGACAAAGTGACCTGGTTAACCCATTTATATGAGACTTATGAAAATAACACGCAAGCAATTGGAAGGTTCGAGAAGAAAAAAAATGATCAGGAATATGCACTGCTCCCGGTCTCACATACGACACAGAATGCGCATATTGAAGTTGCAGTGGATGACAAAGGCGAGTTTGTCTCAGCGCATGTGGTTGAGAAACAACATGCCAGCACCATTATTCCCTGTACGGAGGCCTCTGCCAACCGGACAAGCGCACCCGCCCCGCATCCCTTGTTCGACAAACTGTGTTATGTAGCTGGAGACTACAGGGAACATGGCGGTGAGATCAAGAAAGGTAACCCGCATGCAGACTACCTCATGCAGCTGCAAGCATGGTGTGAATCTCCCCATGCTCACCCGAAGGTACAGAAGCTCTACCAGTATTTAAAGAAAGGGACACTGATCGCAGATTTAGTTCGCGCTCATGTGCTGCATGTAGACGAACAGCGACAATGGATAGACAAATGGAATAAGGAATGGGAAATGAAAAGAGGGGAAAAGCCAAATATTTTTCAAGTCATCACGCAGTCACAAAGTGATGCTTTTGTGCGCTTTTCCGTTCATATCGTAGGCGATGTGGAACCCCGACTTTGGCGGGACAGAACGGTGCAGGAGTCGTTTGTTGCTTATTATCAAGAACAGCTCGATGATACGGAACTTTGCTATGTATCAGGAGAGAAGCTGCCAGTGGCTGACAAACATGCTTCGAGGATCAGGCATGCTGCGGATAAGGCGAAGCTTATTTCTGCCAATGACAACAATGGATTCACTTTTCGTGGAAGATTCAAGCAATCTCGAGATGCAGCAACAGTAAGTTATGAAGTTTCACAGAAAGCTCATCATGCACTCAAGTGGTTAATTGCTAAACAGGGCTACACCATCGACGAGAAAGTATTTCTATTTTGGGGCACAGAGGATGTACATGTTCCTGATCCAATTTCTGACCTGGATTTTTTATATGAGGGCATGAAAGGAATAACAGACAATCAGGCTGATCTTACCCATCAGGAGTTTGCCAGACAAGTCAAACTGGCGCTAGGCGGATATAAGAGTAAACTGGACTATCGCTCCAACGTCATCATCATGATATTGGATGCGGCTACAACTGGAAGGTTGTCTATCGTATACTATCGGGATTTGAACAAAGAACTGTTTTTAAACAGAGTGGAGCAGTGGCATCAATCATGTACATGGTTGCATCAATACAAAAAAAATGAGGAGAAACAATGGATTTCATTTATCGGAGCGCCTGCAACCAGAGATATTGCCTTTGCAGCATATGGACCAAGAGTAAATAACAAAGTGGTAAAGGATCTGATTGAGAGAATGCTTCCGTCCATCATAGATGGAAGAAAGGTACCGCTGGATATTTTGCGAAGCGCAGTTCAGCGTGCTTCGAATCCTGCTGGTTTTTCTGATTGGGAAAAGAGTGGGAGATGGGAATGGGAAAAAACGTTAAGCATCACATGTGCGCTAGTCAATAATTATGAAAAGGAGGATTTCAACGTGGCATTGGATGTAAACAATACGACGCGAGACTATTTGTTTGGCAGATTGCTGGCCGTTGCCGACGTCCTGGAAAGAAGTGCGTTGGATAAAGAAGAGAAGAGAGCGACCAACGCTATTCGCTACATGAATGCATTCTCCCAGCGCCCCGCCAGAACCTGGCAAGTGATTCAATCCAACATTCAGCCGTATCAAGCGAAGATGGGGTCAAGAGCAAACATATATAATCGCCTGATAGATGAAATTGGAAACCAGATAAAGCCGGAAGAATTTCATGACAAGGCTTTAAAAGGATTGTATTTGCTAGGTTTCTATAGCCAGAGATATGAGTTGTATCAGGGCGGAAAAGGAAAGAAAACCATTTCAGCGGATGAAATAAATGTAGAAAATCAGACTGAAGGAGCGGAAGAAAATGAATAGACTGGAGCATAAAATTGACTTTGCAGTTGTGATGACCGTTCGAAATGCCAATCCGAATGGAGACCCACTGAACGGAAACCGACCCAGACAAAACTATGATGGTTACGGGGAGATTTCAGATGTTTGCATCAAGCGAAAAATACGCAACCGGTTACAGGACATGGGTGAATCGATACTCATTCAGTCGGATGAAAGGAGAAATGATGCCTACCGCAGCATTAAGGATCGTGTAGAAGGACACGAGGAAGTTCAACAATTTGCAAAAGGAAAGAAGACAGACAATATCCTGTTCGCAAAAGCCGCCTGTGAGACTTGGCTGGATGTACGCAGCTTTGGTCAAGTCTTCGCATTCAGTGGATCAGATGTGTCCGTTGGAATTAGAGGTCCTGTCTCTATACATACTGCAACAAGCCTGGACCCGATAGATATTTCCAGTATGCAGATTACAAAAAGCGTGAATGCCGTAACTCAAAAAGACCCGGACAAGAAAAGTTCGGATACAATGGGGATGAAGCACAGAGTAGATTTTGGTGTATATATTTGCTACGGCAGCATTAATACCCAATTAGCTGAAAAAACGGGATTTACACATGAAGATGCGGAGAAAATTAGGCAAGCCCTCATCACATTATTTGAAAATGACACCTCTTCCGCACGACCGGACGGAAGTATGGAAGTGAATCAAGTGTATTGGTGGGAACATAACTCCAAAATGGGGCAACACTCTTCTGCCAAGGTACATCGTTCCTTACAACTTCGATTAAAGGACGGGGTAACGGAGGCGAAATCATATGACGATTATGTAGTGGAACTGGCATCCCTTGACGGTCTGGAAGCCATCGTATATGAAGGACTATAAAGAAGAGGATTATCTGCTTCTATCTGGCATCCAGCATTATCTGTTTTGCAAAAGACAGTGGGCTCTTATCCATATTGAACAACTTTGGCAAGAAAATGTCCGTACCATTGAGGGTGCATATCTCCACAAACGTCCAGATCAACCGTTCATTCGGGAAAAAAGAGGAGAAAAACTGGTCGTAAGAGCTATGCCGGTTCATTCAAGAGAAATGGGCATAACCGGAATATGTGACGTGGTTGAGTTTGTGAAGCAACCGGAAGGGATTACCCTCGCTGGAGAAGAGGGATGCTTCGTCCCAGTGCCAGTAGAATACAAACGTGGGAAACCTAAAAAAGATCAGTCAGATATTTCTCAATTGACTGCCCAAGCAATGTGTTTGGAAGAGATGTTAGTATGTGAAATCAAGACAGGATACATGTACTACCATGAAATCAGACATCGCGAAGAAGTGATATTTACAGATGAATTAAAAGGCAAGGTGAAGCAGTTGTTTGCAGACATGCATCATTGCTTTCAGACCCGCCATACACCGCGAGTCAAAACAGGACGACATTGTCAAAGCTGTTCCCTTCAAGATCTGTGTGTACCGTCCTTGATGAAAAAAAGGTCTGTCTCCAGTTACATTGAAGGGAGGATAAATGAATGAGAAAGCTGCTGAATACATTGTTTGTTACGTCGGATGATGCGTACCTGTCCCTGGATGGAGAAAATGTAGTGATACGCAAAGAAGATCAACCTAATGCGAGATACCCCCTTCATAATCTGGAAGCTATCTGCACCTTTGGATACAAAGGCACGAGCCCCGCTCTTATGAAAGCTTGTACAGAGCGGAATATCTCCCTCACTTATTTGAATAAAAACGGTAAGTATTTAGCGAGCGTGACGGGAGAAACAAAAGGAAATGTTGTGCTGCGAAAAGAACAATATCGCATATCAGATGATGACTATCGCAGTGTTGTCGTTTCCAAAAACTTTATTCTAGGAAAAATATATAATCAGAAATGGATCCTCGAAAGAGCGACCCGAGATTACCCGCTTCGAGTAAACGTGGACAAACTGAAAGAAGTTTCACGTTCTCTAAGTGATTCATTGAAAGTGATGCGAACAGTAGAACGATTGGATATATTGAGAGGTATGGAAGGACAAGCTGCTGTACAATACAATTCCGTATTTAATGAATTGATTTTACAGCAGAAAGAACATTTTTCCTTCAAGGGAAGATCCAGGCGTCCGCCATTGGATCTCGTGAACGCTTTATTGTCCTTTTGCTATACCTTGCTGTCAAATGATGTGAAGTCTGCTCTGGAAACCGTGGGGCTTGATCCTTATGTTGGTTTTATGCACCAGGATCGACCAGGAAGGGCTTCATTGGCGCTGGATATGATGGAAGAATTAAGAGGCGTGTATGCAGATCGATTTGTGCTATCGTTGATAAATAAGAAAATAGTGAATCATAAAGGGTTTCAGTATAAGGAAAATGGTGCTGTCATCATGAATGATGACACGCGTAAAAAATTGATCGTAGCCTGGCAGGAAAGAAAACAAGATAAAATACAACATCCCTTCCTGAATGAAAAGATAAATTGGGGGCTTGTACCTCATGCACAAGCCTTGTTGCTGGCCCGATATATCAGAGGAGATCTGGATGAATATCCTCCATTTTTATGGAAGTAGGTGACTTTGTGCTCGTACTTATTACTTATGATGTAAATACCACCACAGCGCGTGGTAAAAAAAGGTTGAGACAAGTATCCAAAAAGTGCCTGGATTATGGACAAAGAGTACAGAATTCTGTTTTTGAATGCATCTTGGATTCTGCCCAATTAAGAAAAATCAAATATGAATTGGCAGAAATGATTGATATGGAAACGGATAGTCTGAGATTTTATAATTTAGGTGAAACATACAAAACAAAAGTAGATCATATGGGGATAAAAGAGTCATATGATATGGAAGGGCCTCTGATTATTTAAGTGCGAAAGTGATGCTCTCATGAAAAGTCTCAGAGATTCTCACCAATAAATTAAGAGATATACGGTATAGAGATGAAATTCGTGAATAAATTAAATGAAAAATAAAGGTTTTTTAACAATTATTATTTTATTTTTTTGTGACGGAAATGAAGAAAGTATACTATTTCCGCTGTCGCACTCCACGTGAGTGCGTGGATTGAAATTTATTAGATTTGCAGTAATCACATTTCTCACAGGTCGCACTCCACGTGAGTGCGTGGATTGAAATAAGAAAAAGCAATGTTGATGGTTTTGAAAGAGAAGTCGCACTCCACGTGAGTGCGTGGATTGAAATCTTATAGCTATATGAGACGTTTCGAAATTCCCAGTCGCACTCCACGTGAGTGCGTGGATTGAAATGTGTTGAATGGGACAATGGTGCGGAAACGTGCTGGTCGCACTCCACGTGAGTGCGTGGATTGAAATTAATAACTCCGCCGGGACTTTCGGGCTATATACGTCGCACTCCACGTGAGTGCGTGGATTGAAATTTATTTGCATGGTAGTCCCATTTAATAGAGTTGAGTCGCACTCCACGTGAGTGCGTGGATTGAAATATGACGTCGACCGGAATCAAAATGGAAGCGACGTCGTCGCACTCCACGTGAGTGCGTGGATTGAAATCGCCGAAGCCTCGACGTATCTTTCCGTCACATTTTGGTCGCACTCCACGTGAGTGCGTGGATTGAAATTTCCATGTGCGCGCACAAAAAAACACCGCCATTCTGTCGCACTCCACGTGAGTGCGTGGATTGAAATTCCGGAAAGCCTCTTTTGACGGAGGTGTACCTATAGTCGCACTCCACGTGAGTGCGTGGATTGAAATAATGCTGACGGCGGGTCAGGCGGAAGCGGCGGTGGTCGCACTCCACGTGAGTGCGTGGATTGAAATTAATATGACTCTCTACAATCGCCAAACCTACCGCTGTCGCACTCCACGTGAGTGCGTGGATTGAAATCCCCTCTTTTATTGAGCAAAATCAAGTAATTTCAGTCGCACTCCACGTGAGTGCGTGGATTGAAATACGAATGTTGAACATCAAACTGAATCTCGGGGGGGTCGCACTCCACGTGAGTGCGTGGATTGAAATCCGTGCACGATCCGAACACGGCAATTGCTCTGCTGTCGCACTCCACGTGAGTGCGTGGATTGAAATTTCAAAACGAACGCTAGCAACGCTCCAAAAGTAAGCGGTCGCACTCCACGTGAGTGCGTGGATTGAAATTGGCATCCTGAAAAACTATATCAGGTTCCTGCAGGTCGCACTCCACGTGAGTGCGTGGATTGAAATTTCCATCCACCGATCTTGACCGCGCTCGTGCCCGTCGCACTCCACGTGAGTGCGTGGATTGAAATCACCCTGCAGCACCACCGCATAATCCTTGCACAGTCGCACTCCACGTGAGTGCGTGGATTGAAATTCGTCCATTCTTTACGTTGCAATACTTCATCTACTTTGTCGCACTCCACGTGAGTGCGTGGATTGAAATCATATCAATCTTCCGATTTTGAATATCCGCATCCAAGTCGCACTCCACGTGAGTGCGTGGATTGAAATGTGAAGCAATATAAATCAACACACCGTACACGATGTCGCACTCCACGTGAGTGCGTGGATTGAAATGGAATAGACCATGCGGGGTGATTGTATGAGAGGGAGTCGCACTCCACGTGAGTGCGTGGATTGAAATCGGGGATTACTTGGATTTCTCCGTCGGCCAGGCGAGTCGCACTCCACGTGAGTGCGTGGATTGAAATAATAAAGTATCCGGTGACAGCGGGGGTGGAAAGAGTCGCACTCCACGTGAGTGCGTGGATTGAAATATCAATCGCTGTACTTAAATACGGGATATCGACGTCGCACTCCACGTGAGTGCGTGGATTGAAATCTGGAAGGCACCGCCCACTTTGTCCCAAAACTTGTCGCACTCCACGTGAGTGCGTGGATTGAAATGTACTGGCCCAAGCCATCCGAATCACTCCTTCCGTCGCACTCCACGTGAGTGCGTGGATTGAAATTTCTCTATCAGGAGTAAGTACAGGAATAGGTTCTCGTCGCACTCCACGTGAGTGCGTGGATTGAAATAGATCCTGACCGCCTACTGTTTCCAAAACAAAATAGTCGCACTCCACGTGAGTGCGTGGATTGAAATTACTGAATCAATTGCTATTCAGTCGGCGGTACAGCGTCGCACTCCACGTGAGTGCGTGGATTGAAATAAAGGCAAGGATACAGCAATTGCAAAGGTTGAAGTCGCACTCCACGTGAGTGCGTGGATTGAAATAATATAAGACACGTTTTAACAAAGTATTACCGAGTCGCACTCCACGTGAGTGCGTGGATTGAAATCTTTCATCGTCATCACCGCCCACCCGATCTCGTATAGTCGCACTCCACGTGAGTGCGTGGATTGAAATCTTTCGGAGACGAAAACGAAAACACTATTGAGAGTCGCACTCCACGTGAGTGCGTGGATTGAAATTGACAAAAGAAGAGGCGAAACGGCATCTTGAATTGTCGCACTCCACGTGAGTGCGTGGATTGAAATTGTTTTTGGTGCTTGTTTGGATTTCAGATACTCTCGTCGCACTCCACGTGAGTGCGTGGATTGAAATTCCCAGGACTTCGACTTTTCCTCACTCCGCAGCTTCGTCGCACTCCACGTGAGTGCGTGGATTGAAATCTCAACAATAACAAACTCTCCTGCAAATACTCTGCGTCGCACTCCACGTGAGTGCGTGGATTGAAATATCGCTTTCTGAAAATCATCCGCGGCTGTGACAGGTTGCACTCCACGTGAGTGCGTGGATTGAAATATCGCTTTCTGAAAATCATCCGCGGCTGTGACAGGTTGCACTCCACGTGAGTGAATAGGAACCAGTGAATGCACTGAACATGTTCATTTGGTTCCCACTCTTTGGAACAAAAAAAGTCCCCGAATGAATGGGGACTATAGCATGAAAAAGATTAGCGCATACAACTTAATATAACTTGCCGTGACGGTACAGCATTTTGGACAGCTTCATAACAGCATGGATATAACAGTTTTCGCGAAGCGAGCGCGTGCCTCCGAAAAATGGAGGGAGCAGTGCCTCGAGCGTGGCACGCATCTTGTCCTGTAGCTGCTTGTAGACTTCCTCCAGACTGTAGAACTGCGTTTCGCGACCTTGCAGCCATTCCAGATAGGAGACGATCACCCCTCCGGCATTGGCCAGAATATCAGGGATCACAATGACGCCATTGTCATGAAAAATCTGGTCGGCTTCTCCGGTGACAGGCGCATTTGCTCCTTCCACGATAATCTTGGCTTTGACCTTGTCCACATTGTTCTGATGAATCTGATCCTGGAGCGCAGCGAGCACCAACACATCTACATCCGCATAAAGCACGGCTTCCCGATCGAGGATGTCAGCTTTCAATTCAAATTGTTGCAACTGTGCTTCGGTCGTAGGAAGATCCTGCTGATGGCGGGCTACATAATCTATCAAAGCCGGAATGTTCAGCCCATCGGGATTATACAGCGTGACGTTGCGATCGCTGACGGCGACAATCTTGTTCTGAAGGTGCTGGCAATGGTATGCCTCCAGGGCTGCAACCGAGCCGACATTTCCAAAGCCCTGTACTGCCAGCTTCAAGGAACGGTTTGAATGCTGGGTAGCGGTGAGGGTATAGCGGTTGGCATTGGACTCCAGCCATTTGTTATGCTCTGTCAGAAAATCAGTCAGCATATAGCGAAGGGTGAAATATACGCCCTTGCCTGTCGCTTCTCTCCGTCCCAGTGATCCACCGTTGCCCACACTCTTGCCCGTGAAGCTTCCCCGGTACGGCTTGCCAGGGTTAATACTCTTGTACTCCGCCATCATCCAGTCCATCTCGCGTTCTCCCGTTCCCATATCCGGGGCCGGGATATCCTTGTCTGGGCCGAGAATATCGGCAAAATACTGCACATACTTCTTGCAGATCATATAGAGCTCTTTTTCAGAGAAATGTCGAGGGTTGATAACGACTCCGCCCTTGCCCCCGCCAAAAGGAATCTCGTGTAGCGCATTTTTTAGCGTCATCAGCGCAGCGAGATTCACGACCTCACCCTCATCTACCGATTCGTGAAAGCGAATGCCCCCCTTGTAAGGACCGAGGGTATCATTGTGCTGGACGCGAAAGGCGGGAATACGTACAATTTCGCCATTCTCCAGCGGAATGCGCAAAAAGGACTTGTTGATCCGGTTTGAGGTATTGAGAATGGCCGCAATGGACGTGAAGGTCCGTTTGCGCCCATCCTGTTGCAGATCGGGTAAAAAGCCACTGTCTTCATAAAGCGCATTTAGCGATTGCTCCACAATGCGTTCTGTTTGATAGGCCATATTCAACTTACCTCCTGTAAATCTTCATTGTCGTACCTCATATAAACGTGTCCGTTCATCGTGAAACTTAGAATTGCGTATACGATTAGAGTCTAACACAGAAATGGTGTTCAATCCTAACTTTTCCAACTTTCAGACGACGGATTATCGTCTCGAAAGAGGGTAAGTCCGTGCAGCTCCCAGCGTGCGAGTGTGCAGGAAAAGGAAATGATTGGCTCCTGTCGAAAAGAACAAGGAAACCTAGTGATAGGAAACCTAGTGATTGCCTCGCTCCAAGGTTACGTATGGGATGCCAGAATTGCGCCAACTCGTCCTCCAAAGCAGTAGAATATGAGAAAGGAAGAAGTAAGAGAGTAGTTGCGAGAGCAAGCAAGAGCAAGCAAGAGCAAGCAAGAGCAAGCAGTAAAAAGAGAAAAGAAAACAGATTAAAAGAGAAGGGAAGACCGGGAAATGTCGACCATTCATACCTTTCAGATAAACATGCCGCAGCTGCAAAACCGGGAGCGGACCATTCGAATATACCTGCCCCCAGACTATGCAACCAGCTCGAAGCGGTATCCCGTCCTCTATATGCAGGATGGGCAGAATGTATTTGACGCCAGTACCTCTGCGTACGGCACGTCATGGCATGTACATGAGACCATGAACCAGCGATTTGCAAGGCAGGAGGATGAAGGATGGATCGTGGTGGGGATAGACTGTGGTCATGGGCTGACCCGGTACAATGAATATTCGCCATGGTCATCCTCTGTGCTGCGAGAGATGAAAAGCGATATCGAGCAGGATGCAGGTGGGGAAGGGGCGCTATATGCAGAATTCGTGGCGACTACGCTGAAATCTCACATCGATGGGCATTATCGGACGCGTCCGGAACGGGAACACACGCTGATTGCGGGCAGTTCCATGGGGGGCATGATCTCTATGTACACCGGATTGACGTATTCACACGTTTATTCGGGCATCGGGGCGTTCTCCACTGCGGTTTGGTTCCAAACAGAAGCGTATTATGCATTCCTCGAACAGCAGCCCCATTACAAACATATGAAGATTTACACGGATATCGGAACCGAGGAAACAAGCAATGCAGAACTGGCAGCGTTTCCGCAGATCTATGTCAGCGGTGCCGAAGGCCAGTACGCACGCCTGAAAAAAGCGGGATACGGGGAGGATCAGTTGGCATTTGTCATCGAAGAAGGGGCTCCCCATAATGAAACCGCATGGGCGCAGCGATTTCCCGGTGCCCTGGCCTGGCTGCTGTCCTGAATAGAAAGAGCCACTAGCACCCGATGGTACAAAGGTGCTGGTGGCTTCTTCTTCGTTAACGATCTGTTCCGAATGGCTTCCATCTCTCTAATTCGTTCGTACAAACCAGCAGATCCGGATAGGCGCTTAGCGTTTCCATGCGCGCCGCCTGATCCACCGTCCACAAAATGAGCTGAATGCCTCGATCTACACATTCATGTAAATAATATTCCGAGAAATACACATGATTCATCGACAAATATTGCCCGTTGATTTGCTTGAGAAAATCGAACGCGCTCGGTGTGCAGCCATAGTTGATGATGCCAAGTTGGGCATCAGCAGACAGGCTGCGCAGCTTCAGCATCGCATAATGATCGAAGGAGGTGAAGAACACCTCGTCCAGCATATCCAGCTTCTGAACGACTTCCAAAGTCTGCTCCTCCAGCTTGGGGGCATAAGCTCCAGCTTGCTTCAGCTCAATATCTACGATGATCTGACCTTTCACCAGTGAGAGCACTTCCTCCAGGGTCGGGATGCGCTCCACGTCCTTTACGACGAGCTGCTTCAGTTCAGCGAGTGTAAAATCCTGTACATAGCCGGTGCCATTGGTCACACGATCCACAGTCGGGTCATGAATAACGACGGGAACTCCGTCCTTGCTCAAATGAACATCCAGCTCCAGGTGATCGTATTGCAAGTCCAGCGCAGCCTGAAAGCCGCTCATGGTATTTTCGGGATATTTCTTCGGATAGCCCCGGTGGGCGACGCCTCGAATGGTCATACAGTACCTCCAGTCAGAGATGGTTTCATGATGAATATCTGTCATTTGTTCAGTATCTGTTCAGTCTTCTGTGCTAGGATGGAAAAATAAGAAAAAATCGCGCAATTTTGGGGTTGTCTCTGAAGGAGTGATGGAAATGAATCGAACACCATGCTTGGATATACATACCGAATCAACAGGCAAGAATATGGAAGAGAAAGTCGTGCCGTCCCTAGCGGAAGAAGTGAAGCTGGAAGTGGAGGAGATCCCTATCTCCCGTCTCTGGTTGTCCGGCTATCGGGTGATTGGATACCCGAAGAAGATCCGAACCAATTTGATGGGCAGATTTGAAGTATTGGTTTCGGTATCTGATTCGTGGCTCTCTATCGCGTCAGAGACAGAACCGGTCTGTCTGCCGTCCCTGAAATCCCCGGAATCCTTGAAATACCCCGAATCCCTGCCATCCCTGCCATCCCTGGCCATCTGGGCGGAGCATCTGGACGGAAGCACAGATATTTATGCCGCGGCGGTCCGTTATGACGAGAACCAGGGATTGATCACCCTGCAAAGCTGGGTCGAATCCGTCAGACTGATGGCCGTGATTGCACTCCCGTCACTGGATCAGCCTCCGTCATCGCTTCCGTGGATTACCACAAGTGACGATACAGTTTCTTGTCCATAAGATTGGTATCGATCGGACAGGCTTCCGCATCCTTGCCATATTGCCAGGCCCATACGTTAGCCCCGCATGCCGGTTTGGCAGGCTGAAATTTGGGAGCCTGGCTGGCAGGGGATGGACCTGGAAGCGGGGATGCACTCCACAAGACGGCTTGCTCTCGAACGAGCGGGTCCTGGCTGGCTGCCCTGCAGTAGGCTTCTGCAAAAGGGCCCCTGGCAGGATCATGATAAAACCCGGGCCGATAGCCGCTTGGATACATGGCTTCTACCCAGCCCCGCAGCCAACTTTCATCCACCTCAAAGAAATGCTCGATATTGGCAAACAGAAATACACCGGCAGGCATGTTCAAGAGCCTGGCGTGATAGATCGCATTTCTCGCAGTCACCTTGCCACTTCGGTAACCTGTTGCATTCCGAAAGTCACTATAAATCGGCAAGATCCGAATCCCCTTATCCTGAAGGAATCGAATCTCCTGCAACGTCAATCCGTCTGCATACCCTTCCACGCGCTTGATATATCTGCCCCAAAAAGCAGGCTGTCCGAACTGTTCGTTCACACATTGATATAAATTTTCCGTTACGGGTGAGGCAGAATCCACACCCCATTTTTCCCCGGCCATCGGTCATCCTCTCCTTCTTTGTACATGACTGTCAATAGGTATGCTCCTATTTTATGCACAAAAGCAGGCAAGGTGACGGCGCATCAGGTGATCGCGTCTCTTTCCTTTTTTGGAAGCTTGCTATAGACCAGCATGTACGAATCATCTACCATCTTCCACAGCTCCTCATCCGGTACGACTCCGGTTAATCGCACCGTATTCCAGTGACGCTTGTTCAGATGATAGCCTGGCAATACGACGCCAGGATACTGCTGTCTAAGCATGAACGCTTCTTCCGGATCGCATTTGAGACTTACACTCTCTTCCCCTTCCGTCATGCCTAATATGGCAAACATCTTGCTGCCGACATATAAAACGGGAAGATCCGGGTCGAAAGGCGTCTTCACCTCAAACCCTGGCTTGGTACTGACATACTGCTGAATGTCCTCGTGTCGGATCATTTGCATGCTTCCTCCTTCTCAGTGGGATGAGGGCCGGCTCTTGAGGTGCAATCAGGACGTCCGCCGGTCTCGTTGCTGTTATGATACACTATCCCTATACGGAAATAAAATGGAAAAGGGGCACGTTATGAATCAGGCTAGACAAGTATTGAAGACGTATTTTGGCTATGATGCGTTCCGGCCGGGACAGCATGAGATCATCGAAAGTATCCTCGCACACCGTGACGTGCTGGCCGTGATGCCAACCGGGGCAGGCAAGTCGTTATGCTATCAGATTCCCGCCCTCTTGTTCGAAGGGGTAACCGTCGTCATCTCACCGCTCATCTCCCTGATGAAGGATCAGGTCGATGCGCTGGAGGCGGCCGGCATCCCTACGACGTTTATAAATAGCACCCACTCCTTGCCAGAGATTCAGCAGCGTACACGAGGGCTGAGGCAAGGAAAATACCGTTTGCTATACATTGCACCAGAACGGCTGGAATCCGCTTTCTTCATGGAACTACTGGCCTCGCTCACGATTCCGCTCGTAGCAGTGGATGAGGCACACTGTGTCTCGCAATGGGGACATGACTTCCGTCCGAGCTACATGCATATTGCGGCGAGCATCCGCAAACTGCCATCCCACCCGATTATTGCAGCCTTTACAGCTACGGCTACCGATCGGGTTAAACAAGATATCGCAGAGGGATTGCAACTGCACGATCCGCTGCGGGTGACGACCGGATATGCCAGAGAGAATCTGACGTTCCAGGTATTTCGGGGAGTCGACAAACGCTCCTTCTTGCTCGATTATGTGCGCAAGCATGCCGATGAATCCGGCATCATCTATGCGTCGACCCGCAAGGAAGTGGAGGAATGCGCCCGTTATTTGAATCAGCATGGCCTCGCAGCAGGGGTATATCATGCCGGGATAGAGGATGAAGCGCGTCTGGAGGCCCAAGAGCAGTTTTTGTATGATCGCATCAGCGTAATGGTCGCAACGAATGCCTTTGGTATGGGCATCGACAAGTCGAATGTACGCTATGTTCTGCATTACAACATGCCGCGAAATATCGAGTCCTATTATCAGGAGGCAGGACGTGCCGGACGGGACGGCGATGCCGGAGATTGTATCCTGCTCTATGGTCCTCAGGATGTGATGACACAGAAATACATCATCGAACAGTCCGAGACTGATGAGGAACGCACAAAGAGTGAGTACCGAAATCTTCATCAGATGGTGGAATACTGCCATACCTCCCATTGCCTGCAGCAGCATATCGTGTATTACTTCGGAGACCGGACAGCAGAGCCTTGCGGCAAATGCAGCAATTGCACCGATGATCGGGAGACCGTCGATGTGACCACCGAGGCACAGAAGATTTTCTCCTGTGTGGTGAAGATGAAGCAGCGTTTCGGCGTGACTTTGACCGCCAAAGTGCTGAGAGGGGCCAACGATCAGAAGGTGCGCCAGCTCGGACTGTCTCAATTGTCCACCTATGGCATCCTGTCGACCTACAAGGAAAAAGAACTGGTTCAGCTCATTCAATCGCTCATTGTCGACGGGTACCTGAAGCTGTCTGACAGCGCCTATCCGGTGCTGCAAATTACAGCGAAGGCCAAATCCGTGCTGTTGTCCGATGAAAAAGTGTATATGAAAAGAGTCGTGCAGCCTGTTGTCACGCAGTCGGACTATGCGGTAGTGAATGAATCGCTGTTTGAAGAATTGAGAAGCTTGCGCAAGACGTTGTCTCAGCAGTACCGGATTCCGCCTTTTACGATCTTCCACGATGCGACGCTTCGCGAGATGAGCGAGAGACTTCCGGTCAGCAAGGCTGACATGCTGGACATAAAGGGGATGGGGACAGTCAAGCTGGAGAAGTATGGTGACGATTTCCTGGAAATCATTCGTCGTTTCCGGCAGACCGCTCCCTGATGAACACGCTGGTGGATCATCGGTTCCGTGCAGGCATCCTCATGCTTGGGACACTCACCCACCTTCTGGTCTCTGCATAACCTAACTCATCCAGACTTTCAGCACGTCAGTGAGCGGAGATTCCGCAGAGACAAGGGAGAGTGAGGAAAGTGAGACTGCATGTACCGGCAAGACCGAGGTTGGCTGTTCAACAGCGCGTACTGGATCAACAGGTGGGAGACGTGAACGGAGACGGCGTACCTGATCTCGTCTATCTCACCGGACAGAAATACGCGCCGGATGCGGCCTATTTAATAGCGATCACCCTTCATATCCGGGATGGACGAACGAGAACGGTACAATCGATACGTCTGCCTGAAAACAGCGGCTATCAACCTACCGTATACCTGGGCGATTTCACAGGCAATCAGGTGAAAGATATCCTCGTACGAATCGACACAGGCGGATCAGGAGCAACGACGAACGACTATGTCTACACGTATTTTCAACAGCACTACCGGAACACTTTCGATTCCGCGGTCTACAATCAGACGTATAGCTACAAGGTGGATTATGTTGACGGGTACAGGGTCAGGGTCTCCAGCAAGCTTCCCGCAAAAGTCTATATGCTCGACATCCAGTACAAGGGCCCGGAATATTTGAATGAAATCTATGAGCCTGACGGACAGCTCAAGCAGCCGATTGAAGGCTTTGTCAATCCACTAAGTGCCCTTATTCCGGTGGATTTGCAGCGGGATGGCCTTGATGAACTGCAGGCATACCAGAAAATAGCGGGACGCTACAATGCCGATTCACTTGGCTATATGATGAACACCTTGAAATGGCAGGGGAATGGCTTCTCTCCGCTCGTGCAAGCGGTCCAAATCCCGGGTTGAAGCCCGTGAATGCAAAGGCCGAACATCAGGTTGACGGTCTCTGGCAGATGTCGTAGACTATAGCTAACATACAGGAAATAGCTGGATATACAAGTTCATGACAGGTCTCGGGTTGGAAGCACCACCTAAACGGATGCGCGAACGAAGAGTTCGGGTGATTTGTTTAGGTTTTTTTATTGCCTTCTCGTTGAAATGAATAGAGATACATAGATACATAGATACATAGATACATAGATACATAGATTCATTGAAACACAGCTTGCCAAGACCGAGATCATCGTTGGATCTAGCAGCAGGAATGTACATGCAGAGAGGAAATGATTCTACAATGAAATGTCCCCAGTGCCAATCGGAGGAAGGTCAAGTTCAGTTCTGCTCGCAGTGTGGTACGCGACTGACTACATCCGTGCCGAATAATCAGTCATTAAATGAAAAGAAAGAGGTTCGGTTCAATCCGGGTCCGATTTTGTTTCGAAATATTATGGCGTGGAGTCAGGCAAACAAGCGATTGCTTTGGGGGATAGCCGCTCCGGTTGTGATGGGCTTGGGGTTATCCTTTCTCCTGTCCTTGATCTTGTCATGGCTAACTCGAACTTCCTCGTGGATGGAAGACTGGATATATCGTATCTATCAGGCAAACTTGTCGCTAAACACAGCACAGTCCCTTCAGGCTGCCAAACAGCATGGATCAGATCTATGGCAGGCCTGGATTCAGCTGCACGGAGGCACGCTGTATACAGATTGGTATACCTATACGGAAACACAAACGCAGCACGTGGGATCGCTGCAATATCAACTTCCTTTCGTGAGCGGCCTGCTTGTCTTTACCGTATTGTTTTTCGGCATGTATCCATTGTTAGACATGTGGGGGAGAAAAAGAGGCTCCTTCGCCATTGAATTGGAGGCACGCACGCCATGGCAGCGATACATGATCATGGCTTTACAGTCACTGATGTATGGCTTGATCACGGCCGTGATTGCTTATGTGGGTCAGTCATCATTCCATTGGATAGAAGGAGATCTGCTGGCAGGTTACCGGATAGAACAGCAGATCAACTTCGTTCAATTGTGGTTCCATGCAAGCTTGATGTTTACGATTGCGAATGTGACAAGATATGCATTTGGCAAACATCGTTCCATACATGCCCGATATGCTTCAGTTGCCAAGCAAGTCCTACTGGTTACGACCTTGATTCTCTTTGTTGTGGGGGTGCTGATCCCATGGGTCTGGCGTCTGTCCAGCACGGTTTTCTTTTATGAGCAGCCTCTTGTTTCCATCGCGAATCAGTGGAACCAATATGCCTCAGACCCGTATTTCTGGTTTTTGTATCCGGCATTTGTCATTCAGGCTTGCCTGTTTGCTATAGGGGGGACATGGCGAGTACAAGGGAGTGAGCTAACGACATGGCTGAATCTTCCCCATGGTGAGCAGCATGTACTATGGGGCGGTTCTTTTGAATGGCAAGTAGATGAAGTCTCTCAGTCCGCGTTCGTGGAAACCTTGACGGGTGCATGGCACACCTATGCGTTTATCATATGCGGGTTGTTCGCCATCTGGAGGTGGGCACGTGCAAAAGGAAAGAAAGAATGGAAAAGTGGCCTCATCATTGGCTTTATACTTACCACCCTCCTTTCCTATGTTAGCAGTATCCGGCTGGGAGGAACCGAGACGGGGTTGATCGGCTATTCTTGGCTCACGACCGGAGTACAGGTGACCCTCTTCTTGGGCATGTGGATAGGGGTGGGGATCTTGAGTACGGGCATCCACATCAAACGCAAACAAGAGTCGCACCAGGAGGTAGACGTATGAGTCACGTATGGATGATGTACTTACTTTTCATCGTTTCCCTGGCAAGTGCCTGCACCATTTGGTATAGCCTGTACCGTTACAGATCCGCTAGCGGTTGGCTTCGGTGGATGGGCTGGATCGTGTGTACGTTGATCATAGCGGGCATTGCCGCAGGGCAGATTTCCTCTACATACAGCACCACCCATGATCTCGATGTTCCCGAGGAAGTGTATCTCTATCAGGCTGCATACTGGCTTGAGCATGACGATTCGCTCTTTGCCATCATGGCCCTCAAGGAGCATTGGGAAAAGCATCCGTCAATCGATAGCAAAGCTCTTTTAGCTTTGGCCTATATCCAAGATGAACAACTAGTTCGTGGTTATCGACTTTTACAGGAAACGTCAGAGGATTCAGATCATCTCCGTTATGTGAAGCCGGCAATGGTGACAGCGTGGCTCGAACAGGTACAACGAAAAATGAATGTGGCAGATACGTCAGATAGGATAGATACATCAGATACGTCAGATACGTCAGATATGGCACAAGAGATTGGATCTGCTGAGGATAAGATGGATAAGACCAAATGGCAGGAGTCTTTCACAACACAACTGCAAGAGATGAGGGAACGAACCAGCGAATCATTGTCAGAATGGAACGTGGCTGAATTGGATATGGTTGCAGTGCTGGCGATGAACCGCATTCAATACTTGGATGGCATGCATGTCACCAGTTGGATGGATGACTATAGGGAGGCCATATCAAAGAGTGAGGAAAAGCAGATTCAGCAGCCTTTCGTGATTCGAACACTTTCTAAGGCCAGTCTGTACAATGGGGATTATGAACGGGCTGAACAGCTGCTTGTGGATCTTGTTCAATCATATCCACAAGATAGCGAATCTATCGCTGCATTAAGTGAACTGTATATGAGCGGAAAAATAGAGCCAGGCCCTTCAGCGAGGATGCTTCCCCAGTATCAGGTTGCGGTGCAGCGGGCTGAGAGCAAGGCGAAGGAACGCCTGAAAGCTGCTGTCCAGAAAGAGGGAGAAGAACAAGGCTCTTTGGACGAAGTGCTAGCGTCATCCACAGATGACAATGAACAAGGTTGGATCGGTGAGACACTGTCTAACGAACTGGCGTATGCCTTGTTAGAACCTCTGGAAGAGGGAGGGGAACCTTCTTTTATCATTGATGCGCGTATGGCCCGTTATTTTTTCAATGATGGCGATTCCGAATCGTCCGCTGCCTACATCCACCGGTTGAAACAAAAAGCGGATCAAATGACTGTTTCCGAACAACGAGTCCTGCACCAACTGGAACAGCTGCCAGAGCTGACCGGCGGACAGGTTCTGGATACGACAGAACGAACCCGTCAAATTGAATTGCGCAAGGAGGCCTTTCATCTTCTGCATGCTCCGCAAAGAGAATCGAGAATGAGTGTAGAGGATGAAAGCTTCGCCTATCATTTGCAGGAGCAGCTTCGTTATGCGGATATCGAGCATGTAGCAATCACGAATATTGAAGCCTCGGATGATGGTGAAATCGTCGTGTATCTGCGAACAGAGAATATCCAGAAACTGAAGGAAGCAGATTTGGCGCTCCTGGATCAGGGGCTCTCAGTGGATGAATTCAAACTGGAGAAGCTAGATGAAACGGTCCACCGCCAGCGATCAGTTGGACTGGTGATGGATGTGAGTGGAAGCATGGAAGGAGATCGACTTACATTTGCGCGTCAAGCGGCAGCCAGCTTTGTACAAAATCTTCAGCCTTTTGAACAAGCAGAGTTGGTCGCATTCAGCGACTTCCCGGATTTGATACAGGATTTGACTGATGATCGTCAGGCATTGACCGCGGCCTCTCTTGGATTGACCATCAGCGGGGGGACAGACATTACACAGGCTTTGACGTATGAAATCGATCGTATGGCAGGCCGATCAGGACAACGGATTGTTCTGATCTTCACAGATGGTGAAGATGAGCATTTTGCTTTGCAGGATACGAGAGCCGGTATTATTCAATTGGCTGTGGAGTCCGGTACGCCCGTATATGCGGTCGGATTTGGGGCAGGTTACGATACCCTTTCCGAAATCGCGGCATCCACAGGAGGAAAGTTTATTGCCGCTCCAAATTTGAACGCCATTCTGGACGGCTTTGGAGAAGTAGCAGCCACACTGGAACAAACCTATCGACTAACCTATCAATTGGATATGAAAATACCGGGGGAGCATAAAGTAGAGCTGTTTTATAAAGATCAGTGGGCATCTGCAAAAACCTATTGCCTGATTTCTTGTAGTGAAGAAGAGTTAGCGGAGCCGGTTGAACTGGATTCCCGTCAGATGTTTATTCAATCCGTTTCTCCAAAGGCTGTGCATGTGCATGAGAGCAAGGGAGTGAAGGTCACGCTGGAAGGAAAAGGGATGGATCGAGTGAATCGAGTCATGCTGGGCAAGTTATCCATTCAAGACTTTCAGCGAGTGGATGAGCATAGATTGACCTTTTCGCTGCCAGCGCATTTAAAGGAAGGGAACTACCCGATTACGCTTTATGGAGAGCGAGGCGAGCATGACCAGGCCATGATTCATATTCTGGAGCCCGGGATGATGCAGTCGGTGAAGTTTGGCTGGGCGACGGTTTATGGCAGAACGTTCAAGACGCAAGGCGAAGACATTGAGATCGTTGGAAATCCGTCCGTGGATCATTTTCTCTATCCATCAGGTCGGTCGGATCAGATGCGGTTGAAAAAACGAACGGAGCTGAACTTTGAAGGGCTTGAACTTGCCGTGGATGAAACGCAGCTTCCATTTGTCGGACAACAAATTGTGAGAGGTCAGGCTAAGCTGGCCACACTTGTTCATCCTCAATATGCGATGAAAGTGAAGGAGTATGGTGAATCCTTCAGTCTCTCTTACCAAGGGTCGGACAAGCTGACTTACCAGCGATTCGGTCTGGAATTCATGCTGGCTGAAATGACATATACAGCTCAACATTCGGAGCGACCAGGGAAGCTCCAAAGCAAGGCTGCTTTATCAGGATGGAGTGCCTTTCATGATTTGCAGCGCCATACCGGCGTCATGCGATTCATCGAAATCCCGGCAGTACCCAATTTCAGTGTTCAAGCCGGATTTGAACAGGATAATGTAACATTAAACGGGGCCGTCGAATGGCCGCAAATTGGCTCTGCTGATTTGCTCCTGGTGCATAATCCTTCGTTAAAAGTCGATTATCAATTCAAGAAAAACAAATTGAGGCTTTCCGGAGGGCTAAAAGGAATCACTTTCTTAAGGAACAACCTGTCCCGAGGTCCTGTATCTGGGGGAGAGGTGACCGTTGGATTTGAAGAGGGTGGTCTCAAGGCGCTCGGTGTGACCCTGACGGGCAATTATCCTCTGGGGGCATCCGGTCTGACTGTCAATCGAGCCGGTTTACTCGTAGACTGGAGCTCATCCAGTGAAGCTCGTTTGGACGTTGGATTTGGTACCATTGTGGATACCTTTATGCCCTTCCTGTACAAGTTGAATGAAATCAAGATTTTGCATCAGCATCCATTCCGTATTTCTTCCGATCTGTCACTCATAGAACTACAGGGGCAATTGGGAATCAAGAATTTTGCCGAGGAAAGCTGGGAAGCAACAGGCAAGGCGGAAACGAAATTTTTAGGATTTACAATGAGCGAACAACATTTCCGTATGAATCAGCATCTATTTGAAACGGGTATCAAGAAGGAACTGTTCGGCAGCTATGCAATGGATGGGAAATTGGCGTTTATATATGAGGATCCTTTACAAGATCATCGATTTTCGATCTTTCATTCGGGTTCTTTACGTGGACCTCAGGTCAATGTGAAAGCAAAATGGTTGATCGTACCGAGTGAGCTCAGTCGTTCAGGGTATTCGTTTATCGGCAAGGCCTTGGTTTTCAAGTTTAATTTGGAGAATGGGGAGTTGGAGGCATATGAGTGAATCACGTGTAGAGCGAACTTATACCATGAAACCAGTTAAAATTACCTTTTTTATCATGGTGGCCCTGTTAGCCTGCAGCTTTATGGCGGGGATCATGAAATTACAGGCCGAGGAAGGGAATCTGCAGCTGCAATCTGATGCTGGAGGGTTTCTGTCTATATACTTGCAAGAAACGAAATTCAATCATCAGTTTATCATCGAGAGCGATCATAATGAATTTGACGTTCATTTGATCTTGCCGGACGGGACAAAAATTACGCCTGCTAACGGAAACGAACAATATCTGCAGATCGGGGTGGACAAGAAACTGTTTTGGCTCGTGCATGAGGCGAAACCCGGTAAATATACCTTTGAAGTCATTGCAGACGTACCCGGTACGTATCAGCTGTCTGATAAGGATGCCGTCGAAGAGCCACAGACGTCCTGGATCAGTCCTAAAAACACGTCCATTTCGTTGAAAAGGGATGAAACTATTCCCTTGCAATGGAAGAATACAGGAAATATAAAGGAAGATCGAATGTTGGGCGTGTATGTGAAGCCGATTGATCGAGAGCTCGAGATCCAAATCGATGAGGTTCCACTTCGAGCAGAGAAGGCCGAAATCCGTCTGCCTGATACGTTAATAGATGGCACCTATCGCCTTCATCTGAAAGCGGGAATTAACCCCTATGAGCCGCTGGAAATCGATCCGAAAGTGAGATTCAGCGTGGAAAATGGACAGCAGCTTGTGCAGCTCTCCTTGAAGGATCAAGAGATATTTCAAGGAGAATTACATGTGGATTTCATATCCGGTGAAGAAGCGGGATGGAATGCGGTTCAAGCGGAGATCAAACGGGACGGGGCTGCCGAGCCGATCGTCGTGACATCTAAACGAGACAACTTGATCACCTATGATGTTGCAGGCGACAAAACCGGGAATCAATGGTGGATAACAACGTTGGACGAGAATGGGACGTATATCGTGAACCTGTATCTGTTAATGGATGGTCAGCCTGTTTCGACCATCGCAACATCGGAACCTGTTCGCTACCAGCAGAGAGACTGGGAGTTGGATGAGGTGCAATGGTCAGTCGAAGGGGAGAGAACCAATCTCAAGGCCGCAGAAGTGACGGTGAAGGTTTCGATGGCTAGCAGTATTCAGCTTCACGATGATTGGGGGATTATAGCAGAGGCGGAGATGTCCGCTGGTGAAGAGAAATCCTTTACCGTGGAATTGGAAGAGGGCGACCACGTCTATGAGTTGTACGTGTTCGATGAATCAGGCAATGACCGGATTTACAGCAAGCGTTTGATTGTCGATCGAACACCACCGCGTCTGGAACTGATTCAACCCCTTCCTGCTCATTCAGAAATTCCAAATGGGGTCGTCAGTGGATTTGTCGAGCCTACGCATCTGGTCAGTCTGAACAATCAGCCGATTGCGGTGGAGCCAGACGGATATTTTAAAATGGGGAATGTGGAAGGGGCGTTTGAGCTGCTGGTTGAAGATACGGCGGGGAATATCGCTACGTATAACTGGGAACCGGATTCGTCATTAACCACCTGGATCTGGATCATCTGCGCTGCCGTCGGAATCATCCTTCTCACCGCTGTGATCATTTGGCGAATACGCCGCTCCTGATCTCATCCTCCGCCATCCTCCGGTTCATCTCTCATAAACACAGGGATGAAGAGAAATTTGCGATTGTAAAATTTAGGTGAACCAAAGAAATGAGTGGCAGCAAAACTTAATTATGCTACAATACAAATAGACTAAGTTTCGACTGTTTTCGCAATTTTTCGACATCGTTAGAGGTGTAGAGATATGAACATTTTATCGACGCGAAGCACACAGGCTGGATATCGACGCTTTACATACCGGAGGATGGCATGAAAAAGTTTATCGTAGCCGTAAGCTGTCTTGCGATTCTCATTTTATGGCTGGAAGTGTTTTTGCATTTCTATCAAAAAACCTTGCACGAACAAGTGTATCAATCGACAGAAGCCGAGCTCACTGCGACCGCTGCAGCCTTGGAGTCCACCATCGAGAAGAAAGCTTCCTTCATCAGCGGAATCAAGTCGTTCCTGCTGTCGGTAGGACCGGATATTGAGGACTATGATATCGATACATATCTGTGGAATCTGATGAACGATACGAGCGGTATTGTGAATACCGCCATTTTCCCCGATGGCAAGGTCAAGTATGTCTACCCCAGGGTCGGCAACGAAGTAGTGCTGGGTTATGATCTGCTGGCAGATTCCAGACCGACTGTGAAAGAGTCAGTGGACGCGATTCTGTCCTCCAACCAAATTCATGTGTCAGGACCCATCGATTTGATTCAGGGAGGGACTGGACTGATTTCGCGTCAGGCGATCTGGCTGGATGGAAGATTGATCGTGATCGGGCTTGTCATGGACTGGGATACACTGCTGGAAGAAGCCTCGGTGATCGGGCCCAACAAGGAAATCGGGCTGGTCATATGCAATGATCACAATGAAGTCATCTACGGAGATGCGCAGATCTTTGATAAACGGAACGTTGCGGCCAGCATATCCATCCCGTCCGGAGAGTGGAAAATGGCGGCGTATCCCTTGTCCAAAAAGTGGATTCCTGTGGAACAGCAGCTTTGGCAGCTTCGCTCTCTGGGATATTTGCTGATCATGATGATCGGGTTGTTTATTTTGTATTTACAGGGGAATCGCGATCGACTGAAAAAAATCGTGGACAAGCGTACACAGGATTTGCAGCAGTCTGAGAAGAAGCTGGAATATTTGGCGTTTGTCGATACGTTGACGGACATATCCAACCGCAATCATTTTGAGCGTGAGCTGGAGGCGGCCATGAAGCAGCAGGAGCAATCCAGACTGTTTAAAGTGACGCTGATGCTGTTCGACATCGATCACTTCAAGACGGTCAACGACACCTTTGGCCATCTGGCTGGAGATCGCCTGCTTCAAGCAATCGTACAGCGAATTGTGAATCGTGAGGGAATGAGATACATCGACTTTGCAAGACGGGGAGGAGATGAGTTTGTTTTGCTCTTCAACCACCTTCCTACTCCTGAGAAGGCCAGCAAAGTAGCCGCGCAGCTCCTTGAACTGTTTCACGAACCGTTCTGGATCGACCAGATCGAGATTTACATGACGCCGAGTATCGGCATTGCGATTTCCGAGAAGGGAAGCAATGCGGAACGGTTGTTCATGCAGGCAGACAGGGCGATGTATGAGGCGAAATCGCAAGGCGGGAATACCTTCCAGGTGTATCAGCCGACGATGGAGCATAATGCACTGGAGAAGATCAAGCTGGCCAATGAAATGAGAAAAGCGCTGGAGAATGAAGAGTTTGAGCTGCATTACCAGCCGCAAATGGACAGCTCCACTGGCATGATCTGTGGTATGGAGGCCCTTATTCGCTGGAATCATCCTCAGAGAGGCTTTGTCAGTCCCGGACAGTTCATTCCGGTGGCTGAGGAGACCGGGCTCATTATTCCGATCAGTCATTGGGTGCTCGGGGAAGCCTGCAAGCAAAACAAACGCTGGCAAGACAAGCAATATTTGAAGGTACCGGTATCCGTCAACATCCCAGCCAATCTGTTCAGACAGGGTGACTTCATTGAGACCGTTCGACATGCCCTGGAAGAAGCCGATCTGGAAGCCCGCTATCTGGAGATCGAGATTACGGAAAATGTGATCATGCATGAGGAACACTATGGATCGCTGCGGCGTTTGCAAGAGATGGGTGTCCGCATCTCCATTGACGATTTCGGAACGCAGTATTCTTCCCTCAGTTATCTGAAACGGTTCCCGGTGGAGAAGATCAAGATTGACAAGAGCTTCATTGACGGCATCCGTGCGGATCAGCGGGATGAGGTCATTATCTCCTCCATGATTCATGTCTCCAAGCAGCTTCAGCTGGAAGTGGTGGCAGAAGGGGTGGAGACAGAAGAACAATTGATCTTCCTCAATGAACAGGGTTGCCATACGATTCAGGGATACCTGTTTTACCGGCCGATGTCGGTGCAGATGCTGAATGACTACTTTCAATCGAGTCCTGCATCCACATCCAGA